>DASXOA010000395.1:0-4665 GCA_036494675.1 Rugosimonospora sp. | reverse complement strand
TCCAGGCGGTCAGCATGGCCGATGTGGTGTTGTCGTTGACGCGTTCCTGCCGCAGCGTCCATGCCTCGGTGCGAGCCGCGAGGGCCAGGTTGTAGACCTTCCGGACACAGCCGAACGTCCGCGCAAGCTCACCGGCCTGCGTGCCGGTCGGGTAGAAGCGGTACTTGAAGGCCCGCTTCACGGTCCTAGCCACGGCTCACACGTTAGCAGTGCTGTTGGTGAACCATACGGAGACACCCGGGTAGACGCCGATCCGCCTTGCCGACGGATCAGCTATCCCTGCCCTGCTCTGCAGGCGTTCCGTTTCCTCTCCGGCCTGAAGGCCGGAGTATCCACGGAAGGAATCCGATGACCCGCGGCCGGCTGCGCACGCTGTGCTGGACCCTGTGCGGACTCGCGGTCGTCGTGGTCTGGGTGTTCCCCGTGTACTGGATGGCCAACACCGCGTTCAAACCGGGCCGGGACATGCAGACCATCACGCCGCAGTTCTGGCCCCACCATCCGTCGCTGGCCAACTTCCGGATCGTCGTGACGGATCCGGTCTTCTGGCGCGCTCTGCGCAACAGCGCCATCGTGACCGGCCTGACCGTGGTCGCGGCCATGGCGGTCGCCTTCCTGGCGGCGATCGCGATCGCCCGTTTCCGCTTCCACGGCCGCAAGGCGTTCATCTTCGCCGTGATGATCGTGCAGATGGTTCCGCTCAACGCGGTCGTCATCCCGCTGTTCCTGATGTTCAACGCGGCGCGGCTGACCGACACGGTACCGGGCCTGGTGCTGGCGTACCTGGCCTTCGCGATGCCCTTCGCGGTGTGGACGCTGCGCGGCTTTCTGAGCAACATCCCCGTCGAACTGGAGGAGGCGGCGATGGTGGACGGGTGCAGCAGGTTCTCCGCGTTCATCCGGATCGTGCTGCCGTTGGTCCTGCCGGGCCTGGTCGCCACCTCGGTCTACACGATGATCCTGGCCTGGAACGAGTTCATGCTCACCTACTTCCTCATCTCCAGCCCGGGCAACTACACCCTGCCGCTGTGGCTGACCCACTTCACCCTCGGCGAGGGGACCGAGTACGGGCCGTTGATGGCCGGCTCGACCCTGATCGCGGTACCGGTCGTGGTCTTCTTCATGGCCGTGCAGCGCAGGGTCGCCGGCGGCCTGACCGCCGGCGCGGTCAAGGGCTGAGGCCGCGTCAAGGCTGAGGCCGCGTCAAGGCTGAGGCCACCGCTCACCGGTGGCGAGGCGAGGAGCGGCCACGGCCCGGCCGGGAATCCGGGGCGGCTCAGGAGGCGCGGGCCGCGGCGCGGCCGGGAGTCGGGGCGCTTCAGGAGGCGCGGGCCGCGGTCAGCCGGGCGTGGGCGGCCGGGTCGAGGTCCGGCCGGACGGTGCCGGCGGCGAGCCAGGCGGCGGCACCCGCGGAACTGCCGGCGAGGATCGGATCGGCGTGGTGGTGGTAGGCGAGCCGCCGCTGCACCTCGCGGCCGATCGGGCCGCCGCCGGACAGCAGCGAGCCGGCCAGTACCAGTGGCTCGTCCACGTCGTCGGCGGTCAGCGAGGTCGCCGAGTCCACCAGGAGCGCCACCGCGCGATCGACGATCCGTTGGGCGACCCGGTCACCGGCCTCGGCGGCGGCCGGCACCAGCGGGGCGAGTCCGGCCAGCGCGATCGGCGGCCCGTCGTAGACCGTGTCGCGCAGCACCACCACCTGCTCGGCCGGATCGGCCGGGACCGACTCGTCGCCGGTGAGCGTGGCGAGGACAGCCTGGGTCAGCAGGGTCGGTTCGCCGCGGTGGTCCAGCGCGGCGAACACGGCGCGGACGGCCTGGCGTCCGAGCCAGAAGCCGGATCCGTCGTCGCCGACGAGCCAGCCGTTCCCGTCGACCCGTTCCAGCACCTCCTCCTCGCCGATCCGGGCGGCGATCGCACCGATGCCGGCGATGAGCACCGAGCCGCGCCGCCGGGAGGTACCCGCGGCGAACGCGGTGACCGCGTCGGCGACCACCCGTACCGGGCAGACCAACCCCGCCGCGTTCCACACCTCGGCGAGCGGGCCGACGGTGGCGCCACGGGTGAACCGGATGACCCCGGCGGCGCCGACGACGACGTACCCGACCTGCTGCGGCCCGACCGTCGCCGTCGCCTGCCGCGCCGCGGAGCTCAGGTGGTCGGCGACCTTGGCCACGGGCATCGCCATGGCGTTCGCCGAGCCCGATCGGCCCCGACCGACCACCTCGCCCTCGGTCGTGGCGCACACGGCCTCGACGAGTCCGGTGCCCGCGTCGATGCCGAGGACCAGACTGCCGGCCCCGGCGGTGGCGTTCGGCATTGCACACTCCACAGGTAGAGGTCCCCTCGCGCTGATCGGACGATAGATCAGCCGCCGAGGGTTGGCTATCGCGGGAGCGGTTCGTGGCCGGTTCGCGGCCCGGGGGCGGCCGGCACCCCGAGTTCGCGTACGCCGCCGGCCCGACAGCCCGACAGCCCGACCCGGCCGGCGGGTCGGACCGGCCGGCGGGTCGGTCCGGCCGGCGGGTCGGACCGGACGGTCGGCTCTCGGGGAAACCGTGACCGGCTACGCTTGCCCGGGCGGTCGGCACCAGGCGTACCGGCGGCCCGATCCGGTCAAGTCCGTGTCAGCGGGGCCTCGGGCGGCCGGCCGGACGTCCCCGGTTGATCGTGCGGAGTCGCAGTCGATGAAGGAAGAACTGCTCGCAGCGGCGCTGCCCGAGGAGCGCCGCCTCCAGATCGCCGCGCAGTTGCGCCGGGACGCCCGGGTCCGCGTCGAGGACCTCGCCCACCAGTTCGGCGTCTCCGGCGAGACGATCCGCCGCGACCTGCAGGTGCTGGAGGAGCGCGGGCTGCTGCGCCGCGTGTACGGGGGCGCGGTCGCCCAGGAGGGCCGTAGCTGGGAGAGCGCGATCGAGGAGCGTACCGTCGCGCGCCTGAACCCGAAGCGGGCCATCGCCGCGGTCGCAGCCGCCCTGGTCGAGCCCGGCGACACGGTCATCCTCGACGTGGGTACCACCGTCGCGGAGACCGCGCGGGCACTTCCGGCCACGTTCGCCGGGCGGGCGCTGTGCTGCTCCGTGCCGACCGCCGCGGAGCTCACCAGCCGGGAGAGCGTCGAGGTGCACCTCGCCGGCGGACAGCTGCGCCACACCGACCTGGCCTGCTTCGGCGCCAGCGCGGAGCGTTTCCTGGACCAGTTCTTCGCCGACCGGGCCTTCGTCGCCGCCAGCGGCGTCCATCCGAAGGCGGGGCTCACCGCGGAGCGCCTCGACGAGATCCCGCTGCGCCAGGCGATCCTGCGGCAGGCCGCCGAGACTTACGTGCTGGCCGACTCGGCCAAGCTGGGCCACATCGCCGTCGGTCGGGTCTGTGCCCTCGCCGCGGTCACCGCGGTGATCACCGACTCGGCCGCCGACCCGGCGAGCGTCCGGGCCCTGGAGCAGGCCGGGGTCCGGGTCATGGTGGCCACCCCGCTCACCGGTCCGGAGTGACCGTGGCCGCCAGTCCCGGCCAGGCCGGGCACGATGGGCAGGCCGGGCACGATGGCCAGGCCGGGCACGACAGGCGCGACGGGTACACCCGGCTGGCCGTTCCCGCCGAGTGGGCCGACGGTTCCGACCTGCTCGTGCATCGCCAGTTGTCGGGCCTGGTCACCGAGGGCCACCGGCCCGACCTCGCCGACCTGGACCTCCGGTCGACGGGTGAACTGGTCACCTTGATGAACGCCGAGGACGCCTCGGTGCCCACGGCCGTCGGGCGGGCGCTGCCGCAGATCGCCGCGGCGATCGACGCGATCGCCGCCCGGATGGCCCGCGCCGGCCGGCTGATCTACGTCGGCGCCGGGACCGCCGGTCGCCTGGGGCTGCTGGACGCGAGCGAGTGCCCGCCAACCTTCGGGGTCGCGCCCGGTACGGTCGTCGGCCTGATCGCCGGAGGGGACGCGGCGGTGACCGCGTCCGTCGAGGGGGCGGAGGACGACGAGGACGCCCCCGTCGCCGATCTCGACCGGTTGGCCGTCGGGGAACGGGACGCGGTGGTCGCGGTCGCCGCGTCCGGCCGGACTCCCTACGCGGTGGCCGCCGCGCGCCACGCGCGCCGCCTCGGCGCGCTCACGGTCGGCGTCGCCTGCTGCCCGGACTCGCCGCTCGCCGGGGCGGTCGACCACGCGATCGAGGTCGTGGTCGGCGCGGAACTGCTCAGCGGGTCCACCAGGCTCAAGGCCGGCACGGCGCAGAAGCTGGTGCTCAACATGATTTCGACCGTGGCGATGGTACGGCTGGGGCACGCCTACGGGAACCTCATGGTGGACCTGCGCGCCACCAACGAGAAGCTGCGGGCCAGAGCGGTGGGGATCGTGGCGCAGGCCGCCGGTGTCCCGGCCGACGTCGCGGCTGTGGCGCTGGACGCGGCGGCCGGTGAGGTGAAGCCGGCCATCGTGCACCTCGTCCTCGGCGTCGACGTTGTCCAGGCGCGCCGGCTGCTCGCCGCGCACGACGGCCGCCTGCGCGCGGCGCTCACCGGCTACCGCGTGTCTCAGAGTCTCTGAGTGGAGATTCATGAAACACCGCCCTTCTCGGGCGTCCCCGCCACCGGAACCTTCTGTCGGTGTGGTGGTGGGGTTCTTCCGTCGGCGGGGCTGGTTTCACCCACACGCTGGTGTGG
>DASXOA010000394.1:0-5821 GCA_036494675.1 Rugosimonospora sp. | reverse complement strand
TGGCGGAGTATCTGGCCCGGCGCACCGGGGTGGCCGGCGCCCAGGCCGCCCTCGACGCCGCGACCGAGGCGCTGACGGCCGGCGAGCCGGGCGCGGACGACGGGTACTCGGTGGCCCTGGAACGCTGGCTCGACCTGGGTGGCGCGGACCTGGAGGCGCGCGCCGGTGCGGTCGCCGCCGACCTGGGGCTGGACGTCGCGCTCGAACACCCGATGGCCGCCCTGTCCGGTGGGCAGGCCGCCCGGGCCGGGCTCGCCGCGCTGCTGCTGTCCCGGTACGACATCTTCCTGCTGGACGAGCCGACCAACGACCTCGACCTCGACGGCCTCGCCCGGCTGGAGTCGTTCGTCCTGGGCCTGCGGGCCGGCACGGTGGTGGTGAGCCACGACCGCGAGTTCCTGAGCCGCACCGTCACCCGGGTGCTGGAGCTGGACCGGCCGCAGCACCAGATCCGGCACTACGGCGGCGGGTACGAGTCCTATCTGGACGAACGTGAGGTGGCTCGCCGGCACGCCCGTTCCGAGTACGAGGAGTACGACCAGACCGTCACCGATCTGGAGGCGCGGGCCCGCACCCAGCGCAACTGGATGGAGAAGGGCGTCCGCAACGCGCGCCGCAAGGCCACCGACAACGACAAGATAGGCCGCAAGCTGCGGGCCGAATCGACCGAGAAACAGGCGGCCAAGGCTCGCCAGACCGAGCGGCTCATCGAGCGGCTGGAGGTCGTCGAGGAGCCACGCAAGGAGTGGCAGCTGCAGATGGAGATCGCCGCGGCGCCCCGGGCCGGGGCGGTGGTCGCGGCGCTGAACGGCGTCGTGGTCAGGCGCGGTGACTTCACCCTCGGCCCGGTGAACCTCCAGGTCGACTGGGCCGACCGGATCGCGATCACCGGACCGAACGGCGCGGGCAAGACCACGCTGCTCGGTGCGCTGCTCGGCCGCGTACCGGTCGACGCCGGCACGGCCACCCTCGGCCCCGGCGTGGTCGTCGGGGAGGTCGACCAGGCCCGCCGGCTGCTGCTGGGCGACGAGTCGCTGCTCGACGCGTTCCGGGCAGCGGCCGGTGACTGGGTTCCCGGGCAGGCCCGTACCCTGCTGGCGAAGTTCGGGCTGCGCGGCGAGCACGTGCTGCGACCGGCCGCGACGCTGTCGCCGGGGGAGCGCACCCGCTCGGCGCTCGCGCTGCTCCAGGCGCGCGGCGTGAACCTGCTGGTACTCGACGAGCCCACCAACCACCTCGACCTGCCGGCCATCGAGCAGCTCGAATCCGCGCTCGACGCCTATCCCGGCACCCTGCTGCTGGTCACCCACGACCGCCGGATGCTCGAGGCGGTGCACACCAACCGGCACGTGCACGTCGAGGCGGGCCGCGTCACCGCCGACTGACGGGCCCGCCACGGCCCCGGGAACCATGCCCGGCGGCCGTGGCGGTCCGCCCGCGGGAGACGCTCAGCGGTGGCCGTCGGAACGCTTGCGCTGCAACGTGAAGGTCTCCAGCGGCACGATGGCGCCGGTCGGGACGATCACGTTGTAGTACGTGACGTAGATGCTCGTGGTCGCGCCCGGACCGTTGCCGGGGTCGACAGTGAACGCGGCGAACCCGTACGGGTGCTCGGCGTCGCGTACGCCCGACCACGGGGTGTCCTCGAACACGTAGACCGACGGGTGCTTGGCGCCGGTGGTCGGCGGCGCGGTCACCGCGGTGATGACCTTCGCCTTGCCCGGCGCGAAGAAGCTCCCGTTGGTCGTGCCGCTCACGCCGCCGCCGCCGAGCACCATGTGCGTGGTGCCCTTGCTGGAGTCGATCAGCGAGGTGTTGGTGGACACCGGGTTCGGGGTCAGCGTCTCGCTGCCCGACACGACGCCGCGTACCGGCAGCGACCGCTCGTAGTCGTGCTCGTGGCCGCACAGCACCAGGTCGACCTCGTACTTGTCGAACAGCGGCCCCCACTGCGCACGGATGCCCAGGTCGGCGCCGTTGGCGTCGGACGAGCTGATGATCACCTGGTGCATGCACACGACGATCCAGTCGATGTCCTTGGACGCGCGCGACTTGGCCAGTTCCTTCTCCAGCCACGCGCGCTGCGCGCCACCGGAGTAGCCGTTCACGTAGTTGTCTCCGCCGTCCTGCAGCGCCACGTCGTCGTTCTGGACCACCACGACGCGTACCGAGCCGACCGTGAAGGCGTACCAGAGGCCGGCGAGTTCCACGTCGCTGCCGCTCGACGGCAGCTTGAAGTAGGTCTGGTAGGCGCCGTACCCGATCGGGCCGTTGCCCTTCTCGTCCTCGTGGTTGCCGGCGGCCGGCATCCACGCGCGGTACCGGGCCGAACGGGTGTTGTTGGCGAAGAAGCCGTTCCAGGTGCGTACCCGGTCCGGGTCCAGGTTGGCGTAGCACAGGTCGCCGTTGACCAGGTGGAACAGCGGGTCGACCTGCTCGATGCCGGACACGATGTCGGCGTTGGCCGGGGTGTTGTTGGCGTTGAGCGCGACCGTGTAGCCACCCTTGCCGTCCGGCTGCCAGGTGACCTGCGGGACGGCCTGGTCGCCGAAGCTGGTGAAGGTGAACGGCGCCCGACCCCGCGGCGCGGTGCCGAACGTGCCTGCGTCCGGCCGGCCGCCGTCGTGCATCGCGGCGTAGGTGTAGTAGCTGTTGGAGCGCAGCCCGGTCAGCGTGGCGTGGTGGGTGTAGACGGTCTTGCCGGACAGCCCGTCGACGTAGGTCCGCGTCTCGGCCTGCACGGTGCGGCCGAAGCCGCCCTCCATCGTGCCGTAGCTGACGCGGGGGTGGGAGACCGAGGTGTCGGTGGTCCAGGAGACGACCATCTGGCTGGTCGGGTCCGCGCCGAAGGTGAGGTGCAGCCCCTCGACCGGCGGCGCGCCGAGCTTCTCCGGCCGGGACAGGAGGAGCGGTGACGGTGAGGCGGGAGTGGCGGCGGCGGCCGGGGTACCGCCCAGCAGAGCGGCCCCGGTGGCCGCGGCACCAGTGGTACCCAGGGCGATCAATGCCGACCGCCGGCTCAATACGGATTTGTTCTCGTCCTCGTGCATGGTCGCAGACGGTAAGAGCGTGGGCTTTACACATGCGATACGGCGCATGAACGCTGCGTGTCGCGCGACCTGAACATCAGGCACGTGCCTCCGACCCCGGTCACCGGCCCGGCCGGCGGACCGCGTGCTGGTGGCCGCCGGACGGATCCGGCGCGTGTACCCGACCCCGCAACGCGTCGGAGACGGCGACACCGAGCAGGATCGCGGCGACGACGACGACGGCGATCGCCGGCCGCACCAGCACCATCGCGGGCGACACCGCGATCAGCACGGCCAGCCAGGCGAGCCGGGACCAGGAGAACCGGTCGAACACCTCGTACTCGAACGTGGTCCGGCCGATCAGGAACAGCACGGGGCCGCCGAAGAGCGCCACGATCCAGCCGGGCGGTATGTGTGTCCCGACCGGCCGGATGATGGCAAGCTCGGAGCCGGCGGCCGAGGCGACGATCCCGGCAATCATGATGAAGTGCGTGTAGGGCGCCCAGCGCACGATCCGGCCCGGCTTCCCCTTCGGCACGTTGCGCAGGAGCGATCCGGCCCGGTACACGTAGATCTGCCACAGCAGCACCGTCGTCGCGAACGTGGCCACGAAGGCCACGGTGTGCCAGGCGCCGAGCCCCGTCCGGTTGTACCGCAGGGCGGCCACCAGGATGAGATCGCCGAACGCCAGGATCATGAACTGCTGGTACCGCTCGCCGACGTGCTCCTGCGCCTTGTCGTACTGGTCGAGCGGCACCCGGCCCAGCCACGGCGTCGGGTACCGGAACCCGGCCACGACATAGTCCACGAGCAGCGCGGCCCCCCACAGCGCGCCGCGCGCGAGAGTTCCCTGCATGAAGGCCCCGACGATCCACGGAATCGCCGACACGGTGAACCAGAAGAAGAACCGCGCGGCCCGCTTTCCGGCCAGGTGGTGGCGGAGGAGGGCGAGGAGGTAGATCCCGCGTCCGATGTGGATCGCCACGTACGTGGCGGCGAAGATCATGCCGTGCTCCCCGAACGCGGCCGGCAGCGTCGCGGCCATCAGGATGCTGCCGAACATGACGCCGATGATGAGTCCCTGTATCGGCAGCCGGTCCGGGTTGTAGAAGTCGGTCACCAGCGTGGTGATCGACCAGACCCACCAGAGGGCCATCAGCGGCAGTAGAAAGTGGATCGCCCCGGTCCAGCTGATGTTCTGGGACAGGTTCATCGAGGTGAGGGCGAGGGCGGCGACGTACACCAGGTCGAAGAACAGCTCCAGCAGGGTGGCGCGCTGGGATCCGCCGGGGCTGCGGACCAGGGTCGCCGGGTCGGTGTGCGTCATCGGCGACCGGACGGTGCGCAGGCGTGCCGGCGGAGGCGCACCGCGGCACGCTCACCTGTCGGGACGCGGCCGGGACGCACTCTCCTACGGTAGGCAAGCGGCGTCTCCGGTACCGGGGAAACGGGCCTGATCCAGTGGTCACCGGTCCCGATATGGATGCCGGCCTCCGGGAAAGACGCGGGCGTACCCGCGAGGTCCCGTTCGCGCAGGGCCGCGTACGGCGCCGGGAGAACGGCGTAGAGCAGCGCCGTCGCCACGCTTCGCCCCGCTTCGCCCCGGTGCAGTGACACGCCGAGCGGAGGCGGGCCGGAGCCATTCATGGACAACCGCCTACCCGCCCCCAAACTTCTGGCGGCGGATGCGAGACTGCACCGGGCGGCGGTACCACGGACGCTACTCGCCGACCTGTACAAGACCGAGCAGCGGCTCACGATGACGGCGGTTGGATGACCTACGAGGACGAGCACGCCACTTCCGGCCGGCTCGCGGCAGACGACGAGTACGGCACGCCACCGGAAGGATACGGTGCGCAGCAGTACGAGCCGGCGGCACCGGACAGGCGCGGCGAGTCCGGGCCGGATTGGCGGGATATGCCGGACGCGGCGGCGTCGGGCACCCCGGATCCGGACGCGGAGCAGTACGAGTACTGGCCGTCCATCGAGCCGGCGGCCGACGCGCCGGGCGGCTGGCCCTCGGCCGGTGGCCCGCCCGCCGAGGTCGCGGCCGCATTGGACTACGGCACGCCGAGGGCGAAGCGGCCGCCGGGTCCCGGCGGACTCCACGCCCCGCTGCCCGCCGGCGAGAACGCCTACGTCGACTGGATCAAAGGACTGGGTACGGCGGATGCCCACCAGGAGCAGTGGGCGACCGTCGAGCCCGCGGACGGCGACCTGGACGATGAGGCCGACCTGGACGATGAGGCCGACCTGGACGGCGGCGACCCGGACGGCGCCGGCCAGCGCGACGCCGGCCTGCGCGACGCCGGCTTCGATGACGGCGGCTCCGGCGGCGCTGAGGCCGCGTCGGCGCGGGACTGGCCGGACGGCGGCGCGATCGAGCAGGGATCCGGCGGGGACCTCGTGCCGGTCGGCGACTGGGCGGCGACCTCCCAGCGGTCCGCGGACCAGCCCGGCTTAGAGGACGACGAGAACTGGTTCGAGCCCAAGACCCGGTCGGACGATGACGACGGTACGGGAAGCACCGGCGGCACGGGACACGGCGGCGCCGGACAGTTCGCGCCGGCCCTTCCGGCGGCCGGGGGCCAGTCCCCGGACCGGGATGAGAACTGGTTCGAGCCCAAGGCACGGTCGGACGGCCCGGACTGGTCGCGCCCGGCCATAGCGGCGCAGAGTGCCGCCCCCGTCGGCGCGTCCGCACCCTCCCCGTGGGTATCGGACTGGCCGCGCTCGGCCGACGAACTGGACTTCGTGACCCCGGATCAGGCGGGCGGCGGGGCCGCCGTCAA
>DASXOA010000393.1:0-4395 GCA_036494675.1 Rugosimonospora sp. | reverse complement strand
CCCAGAGCGGCCTTGGTGGCCGCGATACCCGGCCGGATCGCGTGGATGGACGCCAGCCGGTTGAGGCCGGACTGGATGCCGTCCGCCTCCGCGAGGTCGCCGCGCGCCACGGCGTCGAACAGGGCACGGCACGCCCCGGGGGCGAGGTTCGCCAGCCCGGGCGTGATGCCGGTGGCTCCGGTACGCAGCCCGGCCACCAGTGCGGACTCCGTGCCCTGGCTGACCCGGAAACGCGGTACC
The DNA here is from genome assembly GCA_036494675.1 of Rugosimonospora sp. Classification (GTDB taxonomy): domain Bacteria; phylum Actinomycetota; class Actinomycetes; order Mycobacteriales; family Micromonosporaceae; genus Rugosimonospora. The sequence goes on along the minus strand of DASXOA010000393.1, from coordinate 4,155 downwards.
GCCATGGTGTGCGCGGCGAACGCGGCGAGCAGGTCGAGGTCGCCGCCGCTGTCCTTGATGCCGACCCAGCCGTCGAGCCCGGCCAGCCGCCCCGCCAGCGCCGGGCTGATCGGGTTGCCGGTGTAGCGGGGGATGTTGTACGCGACCCAGGCGAGCCCCAGCTCGTCGATCCGGCGGAAGTGATCGAACAGTTCGTCCTCGGAGTGCCGGAAGTAGTACGGCGGGCTGACCACGAGCGCGTCGGCGCCGCTGAGCGCGGCTTCGGCACGCCGTACGGTCAGCACCGTGCTCGGACCGGTGACGGCGACCAGCACGGCGGCGGTAGGCCCGGCCACGCGCCGCCACCGTGCCGCGATCTGCCGGGTGTAGCCGCCGACGTCCTGCGTGTCCACCGCGACGCCCTCGCCGTTGCTGCCGAACACCATGATGGTGTCGATGCCGTGGCCGGCGAGGTGGTCCAGCAGGGTGGTGGTGCCGCCGGGATCGGGGTCGCCGCCGGCGGTGAAGGCGGTGATGACCGGTACGGTGACGGTGTCGAGCAGGTGGCGGGTCACGGCTGCGGCTCCGGGGTCGGGCGGGCGGATGCGGGTTGCTGCGCGACGGCCAGGTCGAGGACCGCGCCGAGCAGAGTCTTCGTGTACGGGTCGCGGGGGTGCTCGAAGACCTCGTCGGTGCGCGCCTGCTCGACGATGCGGCCCTCGTGCATGACGCTCACCCGGTCGGCGATCTGCCGTACCACGCCGAGATCGTGGGTGATGAACAGGATCGACAGGTCGAGGTCCTCGCGCAGCCGCAGGAGCAGCGCGAGGATCTGGGTCTGTACCGACACGTCCAGCGCGGAGACGGCCTCGTCACAGACCAGCAGGCGAGGTCCGACCGCGACGGCCCGGGCGATGCTCACCCGCTGCGCCTGACCGCCGGAGAGCTCCCCGACGCGCCGGCCCGCCACGGCGGCGTCCAGACCCACGCTGTCCAGCAGGCCGGTCAGCCCAAGGGCGGTGTCCGCGGGCCGGGTACTGGGATGCGTGCGCCACGCCTCGTCGATGATGGACGCGACGCTCATCCGGGGATTCAGCGAGGAGCGCGGATCCTGGAAGACCATCTGGATCGCCCGCCGCTGCGCCCGGGATCGGCGGAACGGCAGATCGGCGCCGTCGAAGCGGACCGTGCCATGGTCCGGGGCGAGCAGCCCCACGATGACCCGGGCCAACGTCGACTTGCCGGAGCCGGACTCCCCGACGACCGCCCGGATCTCGCCGGGCGCGACGCTCAGGTCGACGTCGCGCACCACCGGCTGCGCGGCCCGGCGCCGGAACCCGTAACTGGCCGACCCGTAACCGGCCGACCCGTAACCGGCCTGGATGCCGTCCAGCTGGAGCAGGGCCTCAGGAGGCATCGGGCAGCTCCTCGAAGAAGTGGCACGCACTCCGCCGTCCGGTGCCGGACTCGCGCGGCTGCGGAACCTCGACCCGGCACCGTTCCCGGGCCAGCGGGCAGCGCGGGTGGAAGGCGCAGCCGCTCGGCCGGGCGGCCGGGTCCGGTGGCGTACCGGGCAGCGGCTCGGGCAGCGGCGTGCGCTCCCGCGGGCTGGGGATGTTGCGTACCAGCGCCACGGTGTACGGGTGGCGCGGGTGGCGCAGCAGGTCGGCCGTCGGCCCGCTCTCGGCGACCCGCCCGGAGTACATGACCACGAGATCGCGCGCGACGTGCGACACCACCCGCAGGTCGTGGCTGACCAGCAGCATGGCCAGGCCGTCCTGCCGCTGCAGCCGGGCCAGCAACTCCAGGACGCGGGCCTGGACCGTCACGTCGAGCGCGGTGGTCGGCTCGTCGCACAGCAGCAGCGCCGGCTCCCCCGCCAGGGCGAGGGCGATCATCACGCGTTGCCGCTGCCCGCCGGAGAGCTGGTGCGGGTAGTCCCCGGCCCGCCGCTCCGGGTCGGGAATCTCGACCCGGCGCATCAGCTCCACGGCCGTGGAGTGCGCCTCCGCCCGCGGACGACCGTCGCGCACCCGGAGGATCTCGGCGATCTGCCGCCCGACCGGGATGCGGGGATTCAGCGCGGCCAACGGATCCTGGAAGATCATGGCGATCTGCTTGCCCCGCATGGCGCGCCGGGTGCGCTCGTCGGCGGTGCGCAGGTCGGTGCCGTTCATCCGGATGCTGCCGTCGGTGGCCGTCAGGCCGGCCGGCAGCAACCCGATGATCGCCGACGAGGTCACGCTCTTACCGCTGCCCGACTCGCCGACCAGGCCCACGGTGCCGCCGCGGGGCACCGTGAGATCGACTCCGTCGATCACCCGGACGCCGTCGGCCGCCTGCACGACCAGGCCGCGCACCGCGAGCAGGGGCTGCGGGTCGGAGTCCGGCACGCGGGGGTCGGTGGCTTCTGCGGTAGTGGTCACGACACCGTCACGCCCGACAGGTCCGGCTGGTAGTTGGTCGAGGGCTGGAAGCCGGAGACCGAGGAGCGCCAGGTGTAGGTGATCTGGACGTTCATCGGGAACATGCCGACCGCGTTGGTCCAGATGATCTGTTCGGCCTGGGCGTACGCGTTGTTGCGCGCGGTCGCGTCGGTGGCGCTCGCCGCGCGCGACAGGGCCGAGTCCAGGCTGGAGTCGCAGTACCCGGTGCGCTTGGCGGCGCAGGTGTAGAGCCGGCCGAGCACGTAGCTGGCGTCACCCGTGGTGTCGGACAGGGACTGCAGATTGATGTCCCAGTTCAGCGCGAGCAGATCGGACAGGTACACCGACTTCTCCTTCGGCGTCGGCGCCACCTTCACGCCGACCTTGGCCAGGTCGGACGCGACCGCCTGGGCGAACTCGGTGAACGAGTCGCCGCTGTAGGCCAACTGGTAGGTCGTGCTGAAGTCGAACTTCGCCGCGACCAGTGCCGCCTTGGCCGCGTTCGGGTCGTAGCCGTACGGGTTCTGCTTGGCATACCCGACGATGGTCGAGGAGATCGGCGCGTTCGCCGCGGCACCGGTCGTCGGGTACAGCGACTTGATGATCGAGTTGAAGTCGACGGCCTGCCACAGGGCGCGGCGCACCGCGGTGCTGGCGAACGCCGGGCGGCTGGAGTTGAACCACATCGTGTACTGCGCGTCGCTGGCCACCGCCTTGGTGACGATGCCGGACTGGCCGGACAGCTGGGTGGTCTGGTCGTCGGACAGGCCCCAGGTGGCCTGGATCTCCCCGGTCTTCAGCGCGGTGACCACGGCCGCGGTGGTGGAGATGTAGCGGATGGTCACCTTCTTCAGCGAGGGCTTGGTGCCCCAGTACTTGGGGTTGGGTACCAGCGTCAGCGTCTGGCCGGGAGTGAAGCTGTCCACCTCGAACGGCCCGGAGCCGACCGGCTTGGTGAAGAAGTTGGCCTGGGCGACCTCGCCGGCCGGCAGGATCGACAGGGTGCTGAGGTTGCTCAGCAGCGCGCCCTGCGGGGTGGCGGAGGTGACGACGACCGAGTTGCCCGACGGGGTGACGGTGAGGCCGGCCCACAGGCTGGCCAGCGGACCGTTCAGCTTGACCTCGCGGGCCACGCTGGCCTGCACGTCGCTGGCCTGCACCGGGGTGCCGTCGGAGTACCGCACGCCGCTGCGCAGCTGGAAGGTCCAGGTCTTGTCGTCGTTGCTGGCCGACCAACTCGTCGCCAGGTTCGGCTTGAACGAGGTGCCGTCCCGGGTCACCAGCGAGGAGAAGATCTGCTTGGCGGCCAACTGGGTGCCGTTGTCCGCGGCCAGGGTGCCCTGCGGGTCCAGGCCGGTGATCTGGTACGGGCCGGCGACGGTGAGCTGCCCGGAGGAGTTGCCGCCGGAGGTACCCGTACCCGAGCCGGAGGCGCAACCGGTCAGCGAGGCGGCGAGCAGGCCGAGTGCCACGGGGACGATGGCGTATCGGCGGGTGGTTATGGCTTTCACCTATCTACTCCGATCTGGGGAACGGGGCGGCCGGGTCGGGATCTCATTGGGAGCGGTACCGGGTGGTTCCTGGGTCGGTGAGCTGGTCTCCGACAATGCCGATGGCGACGACGAGGATGGCCAGCGCGATGCCGGGAAGGGTGGATATCCACCAGGCGGAGTTCAGGTACTCCTGGCCGGCGGCGATCGTCTGCCCCCAGGACACGGTGCTGGGTGGCAGGCCTACGCCGAGGAAGCTC
>DASXOA010000392.1:0-4342 GCA_036494675.1 Rugosimonospora sp. | reverse complement strand
CAGGGCGGGCAGCAGCGCGGTCGCGGCGACTCCGAGCAGGATCAGGGCGGCGACGAACAGGTACGGTCGCATCCCGACCTTGACGTACCGGTCGTACTGGCCGGTGATCGTGAGTTTGAGCAGCGTGCCGCCGAGCAGCGCGAGGATCAGCCCGTGCAGTTCCCGCTTCACCAGACCACCGAGCCGACCACTGCCGCGACCAGGATCGCGACCGCGAAGGTCGCCGGGGCGAACCGCGCGGCGAACCGGCGCCCGAACGCGCCGACCTGCATCGCGATCAGCTTGCTGTCGACCATCGGCCCGACCACCAGGAACGCCAGGCGGGCCGTGAGGGAGAACTGGGTCAGCGACGCGGCGACGAACGCGTCGGCCTCGGAGCAGATCGACAGCACCACCGCGAGGCTGGCCATGGCCAGCACGGACAGCACCGGGTGGCCCGCGACGATTCGCAGCCAGTGCGGTGGCACCACGACGTTCATCGTGGCGGCGGTCGCCGCGCCGATCACCAGGAAGCCGCCGGCCTGGGTGATGTCGGCCCGGAACGCGGCCAGCAGGGTCGCCCCCCGGCCCAGCCCGTCCAACTCCGGCCTCTGTGGTGGACGCAGCCACTCGCCGCGCCCCAGCCGCAGCCACAACCAGCCCATGACGACGGCGGTCACCATGCTGGCCACCAGCCGGGCCACGACCATCATCGGCCGGCCGGTGAACGCGACCGAGGTGGACACGAGGACCACCGGGTTGACCGCCGGGGCGGAGAGCAGGAACGCCAGCGCGGCCGCTGGGGTGACACCGCGGCGCATCAGCGCGCCGGAGATCACGACCGAGCCGCACTCGCAGCCGGGAAGCAACACCCCGGCAGCGCCCGCGACGGGCACCGCCAGCGCGGGCCGGCGGGGCAGCACCCGGGTGAAGAACGACGGCGGCACCAGGGCGGCGATGGTCGCGGACACGACCGTGCCGAGGACGACGAACGGCGACGCCTGGATCACGATGGACACGAAGATCGTCAGCCAGGTCTGTACCCTCGGGGACCCGGTGGCGTGGATCAGCCAGCCGCGTCCGAGTATGGCCAGCAGCAGAAGGCCGGTGAGGATCTCGACACCGCCGAGCCGGACCGGGCGTGCCCGGATGGGCGGATCGCCGGTCGCCACCGGCTGCCGGGTCAGCGTCACCGGCACAGTCTAAAGCGGCCAAACCAGGACAGTGAGCCCTACACGCCGGAATCCCGGCCAGCGGTCCAGCCAGAGGCTGCCCTCCGCCACCAGTCGAGACCGACGCTTCATAAGCGCCAGAGAGCGGAATGTGAACCCTTGACGGGTCAGCGGCCGGGTCGGGCCCGGGAACCGCATACCAACGCATTGCCGCCGCTTTCGAAGATCGATACGGTGGCCGGCGTGTGTTATGACGAGAGTTCCGGCGTGCCCACGGCGCCCGGCGATGAGGGCCCGGTCGTCGGAACCGGACTCGAACTGTCCACATCGGACGGCAACCGTTTCCCCGCCCACGACGAGCGGTCCGCGGCCCGGTAGACCATGCGCGCCTTTGTCATCACCGGACCCGGCGAGGCCGGAGTCGAAGACGTCGCCGAGCCCGTGCCGGGTCCGGGCGAGGCGGTCGTCGCCGTCGATCGGGCCGGAGTGTGCGGTACCGACGTCGAGCTGTTCACCGGGCAGATGTCCTACCTGCACACCGGTCTGGCCCGGTATCCCGTCCGGATCGGGCACGAGTGGGCCGGCGTGGTGTGCGCGGTCGGCGACGGCGTCGACCGTTCGTGGCTCGGCCGCCGGGTCACCGGCGACACCATGCTCGGCTGCGGCGCCTGCGCCCGGTGTACCGGCGGGCGGCAGCATCTGTGCGCCGACCGGTACGAGATCGGCATCCGCGGTGGCTGGCCCGGCGCCCTGGCCGAAGCGCTGCTGGTACCGGTACGGGCGCTGGTGCCGCTGCCGGACGATGTCGATCCGACGCTCGGCGCGTTGATCGAGCCGGGCGGGAACGCGCTGCGCTCCGTGCGAGGCGCCGACCTGCGGCCGGGGGAGCGGCTTTTGATCATCGGTCCCGGTACCATCGGCTTGCTCGCAGCATGGATAGCGGCCGCGCGGGGCGCCGAGGTGCATCTGCTCGGCCGCGGCGACGAGTCTCTGGCATTCGCCCGATCCGTGGGATTCCGCCATGCCTGGACCAGGGCGACGCTGCCCGATCTGCGCTACGACGCGGTCATCGACGCGTCCAACGCACCCGGCGCGCCCGCGCTGGCCGTGCAGCTCGTCGAACCGGGTCGTCGCGTGGTGTACGTCGGGCTCGCGGGCGAGCCGAGCCTCGTCGATTCCCGGGACATCGCGCTGAAGGACGTCACGGTCGTCGGTGTGCTCAGCGCCTCCGGCGCGCTGGCCGGCACGGCCGAGTTGTACGCCAGCGGCGCGGTCGATCCGCGGCCGCTGGTCGCCGCCACGGTGGGACTGTCCGGCGCGGGCGCCGTGCTCGCCGGCCGACGCCCACCCGAGTGGGGCGGTGCCCCCAAGGTCCTCGTGGACCCTCGTCGCCAGTGACCCAATCCAACGGAGGAAACATGCGCGCACTCGTTTTCCACGGACCGTGGCAGCTGGCGGTCGAGGACCGCCCGGAGCCGTCCCCAGGGGCCGACGATGCCCTGCTGGAAATCATCGCCACCGGGATCTGCGGCTCCGATCTGCACGGCTACACCGGGGAGAACGGGCGCCGCCACCCCGGGCAGGTGATGGGTCACGAAACGGTCGGCCGCGTCCTGCACGACCGCACCGGCACCCACCCGGCCGGAGCTCTGGTCACCGTCAACCCGGTCGTCGGCTGCGGGCACTGCGCCGCGTGCGTCGCCGGCCTGCCGCAACGGTGCCCGGACCGGGTCGTCATCGGCGTGAAGCCGGACGTCTCCGCCGCGTTCGCCGAACGGATGGTGGCCCCGGCGCGCAATGTCGTGCCGCTGCCCGACGGCGTCCCCGACGACATCGGCTGCCTCGTCGAGCCGCTCGCCGTCGGCTATCACGCGGTGCAGCGCGCCGATCTGGGCCCGGACGACGCGGTCTACGTTGTCGGCGGCGGCCCGATCGGGCAGGCCGCGGCGCTGGCCGCCCGGCGCCTCGGCGGTTCGAGGGTGGCGGTCGCCGAGCTCGATGCCGCCCGGCGAAACCTGGTCGGCCGCCTCGGTTTCACCGCCCTCGACCCGACAACCCGGTCCGCCGAGGAAATCCGGGAGATCCTCGGCGGGCCGCCGAGCGTGGTGGTCGACGCGGTGGGTACGAGCCGCACCCTGCAGAGCGCGTTGGACATCTCGGCGCTCGGGGCACGCATCGTCCTGGTCGGCCTGGGGGAGCCCCGAGTGGACATCTCCGCCTATGCGCTCAGTACCGAGGAACGAGCGATTCTCGGCAGTTTCTCCTACGACGAGGCGGCATTCCGGGACACCGCGCAATGGGCCAGCGCGCATGCCACGGAGCTCGAACCGCTGATCGATGCGCGGGTCGGCCTCGACGAGGCGCCCGACACGTTCCGGGCGTTGGCCGAGGGACGGCTGTCGGCGAGCAAGGCTCTCGTCTATCCGGCTCGCTAGAACGCGGATCGGAAGGCCGCCTACCGCTCACCTTCCGGCGTCGGCGCGCCAGGTCGGCCGCCGTCCGAAGCGACTCGCCTCAGGCGACGGTCGGGTCGTCGTGCTCCATCGGGTCCCCGCGCAGCAGGTCGCTTGCCGACCGGTGGATCTTCGCCAGCGCGCTCATGAGGTGCCTGCGTTCCGTCGCCGTGAGGTTTTCGGTGATTCTCTCCTCCAGGAGCCGCCGTTCCGCCTCGATCGGCTTCCGTAGCGCGCGCCCCGCGTCGGTGAGCCAGAGCCGTACGAGGCGGTTGTCCCGCTCGTCGCGCCGCCGGGTGAGCAGCCCGGCCTCGACCATCCGGTCGGCCGCCTTGGTGACGGCGGGCGTCGTCACGTTCATGGCGGCGGCGACCTCGCCGGGGGTACGGCCATCCCGCTCCCACAGCGCCGCGAGCAGGTGGTCCTGCCCGAGGCGCAGCCCGTGCCGGCGCATCGCGGCGTCCGCCGCCGCTCGGATCGCCTTCGTCGTCTTGCCTTGCAGGTCCAGGAGTTCGGGCACCGCGGGCCTCCGGTGGAGCGTGCGGGACCGGCCGATCGGGGACGTCGACGGCCGGTTGACGATCAATCGTTTACCGGTTAACGTTCCCCCCGAGAAAACGTTAACCGGTAAACGACACTACGGAGCCCTCATGTTACTGGTCACCGGCGCCACCGGGCGCATCGGCCGCGAACTCGTCCGCGAACTCGACGCGAGGGGCGCCGCCTTCCGCGTCCTGG
>DASXOA010000391.1:0-32748 GCA_036494675.1 Rugosimonospora sp. | reverse complement strand
GATGGTGATGCCGAGCGTCACGGCCGGCTCCCGTGGCACGCGGCCGGAGCCGGAGCCGGAGCCGGAGCCGGAGCCGGACCGTGGCGGAGGCGGGCATCGCCGCCGCCTGCCCGTCGTTGCCTCATCGCTCGCACTATACCGGCGTACGGGTGCGCCGCCACCGGTCGCCGAGCCCCGTAGTCCCGAGCCGCCGTAGTCCCGAGCCCCCGTCGTTCCGATCCGCCGTCGTCCCGAGCCCCCGTAGTCCCGATCCGCCGGTGTCACCCCTCGCTGACGCGACCGCTACTCTCCCGGCACGATGAGCCCGGACTCGTACGCGAACACCACCGCCTGCACGCGGTCACGCAGGTCCAATTTGGACAGTACCCGACCGACGTGGGTCTTCACGGTCTGCTCGGCGACCACCAGCGTGGCGGCGATCTCGGCATTGGACCTGCCCCGCGCGACGAGCCGGAGCACCTCCATCTCGCGGGCGGTCAGCGTGTGCAGCACGGCCGGCCGCTCCCGCGCACGCCGCGGCCGGCCGGCGAAGTCGGCGATCAGCCGCCGGGTCACCGACGGTGCGAGCAGCGCGTCGCCCGCGGCCACGACCCGGACGGCGTGGACCAGTTCGGCGCCGCGCGCGTCCTTGAGCAGGAACCCACTGGCGCCGGCGCGCAGCGCCTCGTAGACGTAGTCGTCCAGATCGAAGGTGGTCAGCATCAGCACCTTGGCCCGGCGCGTGCCGGGTGGCACGTCCAGCAGCCGGCGGGTGGCTTCCAGCCCGTCCATCACCGGCATCCGGACGTCCATGAGCACCACGTCCGGATCGGTGCGGCGGGCCTCGGCCACCGCCTGGGCGCCGTCGGCCGCGTCGCCGACCACGATGACGTCCGGCTGCGCGGCCAGCAGTGCGCCGAACCCCTCGCGTACCATCGCCTGGTCGTCGGCGATCAGGACCCGGATACCGCCCGCCCGGCCCGCGCCGCCCGCACCACCCGCGCCGCTCGCCCGGCCCGCGCCGCCCGCATGGCCCGCATCGCCAACATCGCCAACACCGCCCGCTGTCGCGGGAGTCTCACCCGTCATGCCGGGATCTCCAGTGGCAGCACCGCACGCACGCCGAAGCCGCCCTCGGCGGTCGGCCCGGCCGACAGGTCGCCGCCCAGCAACGCCACCCGTTCGCGCATCCCGGTCAGCCCGTGCCCGCTCCGGCGGCCCGACACCGGGCCGGGACCCGGCCCGGGAAAAGGCGCCGAATCCGGCCCGGGGCGACCCATCCCATTGATCACGCTCAACCTCACCGCATCCGGTCCACAGTCGACAATCACCTCAACCGCCGCGCCGGCGGCATGCCGTCCCGCGTTGGACAGCGACTCCTGCACGATCCGGTACCCGCACACGCCCACCGTCGCCGGTACCCGCGCCGCCTGCCCGCGCACCGACAGGTCCACCCGTACCCCGGCCCGCCGTGCCGCGTCCACCAGGTCGGGTATCTCGCCCAGACCCGGCTGCGGAGCGCGCTGCGCCGCACCGTCCTCGCTGCGCAGCACGCCCAGCAGCCGGCGCATCTCGGTCAGCGCCTCCCGGGCCGCGTCACCGATCGCGGTGAACTCGTTGAGCAACGGCGGCGTTACCCCCTGATGCCGGTACGGTGCCGTCTCCGCCTGCACCGCGATGAGCGACATGTGGTGCGCCACCACGTCGTGCAGCTCACGGGCGATGCGCGTGCGCTCCTCCAGGGCTGCCCGCCGACCGGCCTCCAGTTCGCTGAGGTCGGTCTGCACGCGCAGTTCGCGCTGGGTACGGCGGCGCGCGGACACGGTGTCCAGCAGCACCACCACGATGGTGAAGGCGACCGCGCCGCCGACCGAGTCGCTGCCGCCCGGCCCCCACACCCACAGCAGCGGCACCATCAACGCCCACATCGTCCACAGCAGCGGTCGTGCGTAGCGCAGCCCGGCTACGCAGAAGGCGAGCCCGAGCACCGGGATCTGCACGGGATCCCACGTCCAGTTGCCCCACGGGCGTTCGGGGATCAGCGGGATCAGTATCGCGGCGAGGTAGCCGACGCGCCACGCGAGCAGCGGGTACCGCACGATCAACGCCAGCGGAAGCACCTGCGCCAGCGCGACCAGCGGCGCCCACGCCCCGACCGACGGATGCACGTGCCGGACGACGGCCGTCTCGGTCTCGAACAGCCCGACGGTCAGCACCGTCAGCACGGCGACGACGAGCCAACGGGTCCTGCGCGACCGGGTGGCCAGCCAGGACGGCCGGGTGTCGGCGCCGACCAGCACGTTGCCCAGCGCCCGTGCGGCGGTGCGCGCCGTACGCCCCGCCGTGCCGGCCAGGTCCGGCCACGGCGCGCGCGGCCAGGAACCCGTCGGCCGCGGCCCGGTACCCGTCTCCATAGCTGCCCAGCGTAGGCGCGCGGAGCGATGGCGGCCTGACCCCGGAGGCCGATCCGCGCCTGATACCGAGGTATGACGCCGCGGCATACCCGGGTACGGGCCGGCCCGCCGGAATCCGGTTCCGCGGCGTGACGCGCCCGGCCCGACCCCGCTCCTAGCGTCAGAACCCGTCAACCACGATCCGTCAGCCACAACCCGTCAACCACAAGCAGAGGAGAGGCCATGATGAGACGCAGGATCGCCCGGGCGGCCCTGTCGACCGGGTTCCGCACCGGGGGCTCGGTCACGGCGCTGGCCGCCGGGCTGGCTCTGGCGGCCGGTCTGGTGTTGACCGGCGTCACACCACAGGCCGCGTCGGCGGCCGCGGACGGGACCGCCGCGCAGGGGGCCACCGCCGTGGACGGGAAGGTGCGGGGGAGTCTGCCCGTGCCGGCCGGGCCCTATCGGGTGGGTACCGCGTCGCTGCATCTGATCGACCGGTCCCGGCCCGACCCCTGGGTCAGCGAGCCGCCGTACCGGGAGCTGATGGTCAGTCTGTTCTACCCGGCGACGATCGGAACCTCCCACGCAACCTCCCGCGGGACGGCGCCGTACATGCTGCCGAAGGCGGCCGGCCACTTCGACTCCGTGGACATCAACGACTACCTCGGCCTGAACCTGCCGACCGGCGCGGTGGACTGGTCGGCCACCGCCACCCACGCGTACGCGGACGCGCCGGTCGACCGCCGGGCCGGCACGCTGCCCGTGGTGCTCTACTCGCCCGGCCTGGGGGAGCCGCGTACCTGGTCGACGACGCTGGTCGAGCAGTTGGCCAGCCGCGGGTACCTCGTGGTGACCATCGACAACACGTACGAGTCACCGGAGGTGCAGTTCCCCGACGGTCGGCTTGAGGTGCTCAGCGATCCGCAGCCGACCGTGGCGTGGATCACCAAGCTCATCACCACCCGGTCCGCCGACACCTCGTTCGTACTGGACCAGTTGACCGCCATCAACGGCGGCAGCGACCGGGATCCGGCGATCCCGGCCGGCCTGCGGGGCGCGATGAACCTGGGCGCGGTCGGCATGCTCGGCCACTCGGCCGGCGGATTCGCGACGGCACAGGCGATGTACGGCGATTCGCGTATCAAGACCGGGATCAACATGGACGGCACCATGACGCTCAATCCGGACGAGAGTGCGGCCAGCGACCCGGCGTACTTCCCCGATGTCGTGACGTCCGGGTTGGACCGCCCGTTCCTGCTGATCGGCAGCGACGGCGCGGGCGGCGAGAGCCGGCTGGCCGATCCCTCCTGGGCCTCGTTCTGGGCGCACAGCACCGGTTGGCACGCCGACCTGACGCTGCGCGGCTCCGCGCACGCCTCGTTCACCGACGCGGAGACGCTGGTACCGCAGATCGCCGCGGCGCTGCAATTGCCGACGCAGACCGTGACGACCGACATCGGCACCCTCGACCCGGACCGCGCGGTCACGGTCGAGGACGACTACCTGGCCGCGTTCTTCGACCGGTTCCTGCGCCACCGGAGCGGTCACCTGCTCGACGGGCCGTCGCCGCGGTACCCGGAGATGTCCTTCATCGGCTGAGGCTCGTCCCGCCGGGCCGGTGGCTCCCCTCCGCGACGCGGGTGGGAGCCGCCGGCCCGGGCAGGTATCCGGAGTACCGGTTGGCTTACCGGGAATGAGTCACCGGGAACCGGGTAAGTCCGGTGGGAATCGGGTCGGGTGACGCCGGTGCGCCGCACGACTGCGCCGCACGACTGCGCCGCACGACTGCGCCACACGACCCGGAACTGCGCCACGGAGGTGTGAGCAAGTGGCTTCGCGGGTCGGTAAGGGTGCCAGCGTCTGGATCGTGATCGTGGCCATCGTCATCATCGGCATCATCCTGGCTATCACGCTGTCGTGTGGTGGCAAGGGCGGCGGCGGAGGCTACTGACGATGGTCCTCCCGGTCGCGACGCCGCCTGATCGCGCTGCCGAGTCAGTCGCGCTCGGGCACCATCGAGATCCGTTCCATGGTCAGTTCGGTCAGGCTGTCCAGCGTCACGTCCGCGAGCGCCAGCGCGTCGGGCTGCGGCGGGTAGGTCGGGTGCGGGATGGCGATGACAGTCATGCCGGCGGCCGCCGCCGAGCGCAGCCCGTTGCTGGAGTCCTCGACCGCGATGCAGACCTCGGGCGCCAACCTCAGCCGGTCGGCGATGGCCAGGTACACGTCGGGGTCGGGCTTGCCCCGGGCGACCTCCTCGGTCGAGATGGTGACCTCGAACGCCTGTGTGAGCGCCGCCGTCTCCAGTACCCGGTCGATCAGCGAACGGGGCGACGAACTGGCCAGGGCACGACGGTACCCGTCCCCGATCTGGTACACCGCGTCCACCGCGCCGGGCATCAACGGCAGGTCGACCTCGTACCGCCGGCGCATCTCGGCGATGACCTCGTCGGCGACCTCCGCGGGATCCTTATGGACACCGAGTTCCTCGCTCAGGTACGTGGCCCACTCCGACGTGCTCATGCCCATCAGCCGTGACTGGCTGTCCGGCTGCCACCGGCCGCCGTTCTGGCTGACGTAGGCACGCCGGACCTCCTCCCACACCGGCTCGGAGTCGATGAGGATACCGTCGAGGTCGAAGACGACTGCCTGAATCATGAGTCACGCTCCATGGTGTTCCATGGTGGCACGGCGGCGTACGTGCGGCGCGGCCGTACCGCAGAACCAACGTCCACGCTCCGGCCGCAAACCATCGTTGCAAGCTATGCCCGCCCCCGGCGCGATTATCCCTACGAAAGAGAGTCTGGTGTCCGGTTGGGTTCGCTCAGCGGACGCCTGGCGATCGCGCCGTCTTTCCCGTTCGTTGGACTGCTCAGTGATTTGGACTGCTCAGTGGTTGAAGAGTCTTTCGGGGTAGGTCATTTCGGGTCGACTCCTGGTGCTGTGCATGGTCCATAGCAGATCGGCCAGATGGTGAGGGTCGACCGTGGGCATCTCCGGGACGCTGGCGCCGGCGGCCCTGGCGGCCTCGAGTTCGGCGTGGAAGGGGCTGTGCTCGATGGCGGCGCCGATGTAGAGCCCACCCACGTAGACGCCCTTGTCGGCCACCGCGGCGTGCAGCGACTGCAGGTAGTTGCGCTGGGCGGCCAGGGCAAACCCGCCGGCGATGTTCGGCATGCCCTGCACGGCGCTGGCCCCCTGGGCGCTGAGGATCGCACCGTCGCCGCGCACGAGCATGGCGGGCAGGAACTCCCGCACCAACTCCAGCAGCGCATAGACGCCGAGCGGCAGGAGGGCCTGAGCGCGTTGCAGGGTCAGATCGACCGTCGGGATGAACCCGTTTGCCGCCGCGCCGTAGTAGAACGCGTCGAGATCGCCGACGGCCGCCCGGACTCGCTCGGCCACCTGCGGAAGGGCATCGACGTCGGACAGGTCGGCCGAGATCACGTGCACGGTCGCCCCGGTGTCGCGCAGTTCTACCGCCAGGGCTTCCAGCGGCTTCGCGCGTCGGGCCACGAGTACGACGCCGTACCCCTCCCGGGCATAGCGCTGGGCGACGGCTCGGCCGAGAGCGGGGCCTGCGCCGAACACGGCAATGGACTTGGACACAATGCCTCCGTCGAGTCGGTGTCACGGGTTAAGCTGACCCTAGCGTCAAGTTGACGCGAGGGTCAACTTGATAGGGCGGCCAACTTGACGCAATAGTCAACTTGACGCCGCCGTCACGTTGTTAGGCTGAGCTCGATGAGTACTACGACCGACGCGATCGACCCGGCGGGTGGTTCCCACACCACGCCGGGCGCCACCCTTCGCGCCGATGCCGCGCGCAACGTCGCTCAGATTCGATCCGCCGCCATCGCGGCGTTTCACGGCCGTGGGCTGAGCACGCCACTGGAGGAGATCGCGGCGGCCGCCGGGGTCAGCAAGGCCACCATCTACAACCGGTTCGGTGGGCGACAGGGCCTGATCGACGCCGTCATCGGCGAACTTGTCGCGACGGAGATGCACGCGATCTTGGAGAAGGCTCGGCGGGCGGAGGACCCGTGGGAGAGCATCGCCGGATACGTCGTCGACAGGCGCGACCTGCAGTTCCGGGAACCCGCGTTCACTGACGCCCTGCTGATGACCTACCCGAAGTCCCGGCAACTCGTCGCCCTCGCCGAGGCCGCCACCGCTGCCACCGACGACCTGGTTCAGCGGGGCCACGACGCCGGAGTTCTACGCCGGGACTTCACCACCGGCGACCTCTACTACGCCGACGTCGCCAACGGGCTCGCCCTCCGCGACCTACCCACGCCCTCGCGCGAGGACTACGAACGGCGTACCCGCTTCTTTCTCGACAGCCTCCGCGCTCACTAGCCAGACGGACGCCAGGCGCCGGTCGGGGCGCTGGCCTGTCGCTGTGGAACGGCCGAGCCGCTCGTGCGATGAGCGGGCATCAGCCGGGGTCTGCCGGCTTACGCGCCAGAACGAGCAGGCACCGCGAGCTGCCGTTCCGGTGCTGGCCCAGGACCGTCAAGGCGACGACCCTCACGGCGAAGCCAGCCGCCGTCAGGTCGTCGCGGAGCGCGGGCAGCAGGCAGGTGCGGTAGTACATGACGAACGGCGGCCGCCAGACGGCATTGCGGACTCGCATGGCCACGTCGAATCCGAGCGTGGCCCAGTGCGAGAGCGAGGTGAGGGGCGGCGGCGTCCCGATCGGGAAGGTGAACAGGCCGCCGGGCCGTAGCGCGCGGTACACCCCCGCGAAGAGTGCAGGCCGTTCGGTGGGTAGGAAGTGCCCGAGCGCCCCGAAGCTGACCGCGAGGTCGAAGTCCTCAACGAAAGCGAGTGCCCGGGCGTCGGCCTGTACCCACGTGGCGTCCGGGTGCGCGCTGCGCGCCTGCGCGAGCATGCCGGCGCTGAAGTCGACGCCCGTGATCCGTCCTTGGCACAGGGGCCTGAGAACCAGCGTGCCCGCGCCGGTACCGCAGCACACGTCCAGTCCCTCGTCGAACGGCCCGAGTTCGGACAGCGCGTGAGCGGTCGCGCTGAGAAGGCTCTCCGGGGTGCGAAAGGGCGTGTGGTCGAACTTCGGCGCTAGGAGGTCGTAGCCGCGCTCGACCGAGGCCAGCGCCTGGACGCACAGTTCACGCAGGGACGGGCCTTGAGGCGAGAACACCGGCTCAGCGTACCTGCCGGACGGCGGTTGGACCGGCTGTCAGGTACCGAGGCTACGGCCGCCGTCAACGACGATGCGTTGGCCGGTAACGAAGCCGGCTCCTTCGGACGCGAGGAAACTCACCGCGTGCGCGATGTCGTCGGGGGTTCCCATGCGCGCGGCGGGCACCGAGGCGAGATAGGCGTTTCTGACTTGCGCGGGTACGTCCGCGTGGCGCTCAACGGGGACGAAGCCGGGCGCGACCGTGTTCACGGTAATGCCGAACGGGGCGAGTTCACGGGCCCAGCTCCGGGTGAGCCCGAGCTGCGCGCTCTTGGCGGTGGCATAGGCGGACCTGCCCGGAGGCGGCCGGTGGACGACCTCGGAGTCGACATGGACGACGCGGCCGAACTGTCTGGTCCGCATCCCGGGCAACACCGCGCGCCCGAGCAGCACCGGACTCTTGACGAAGAAGTTCAGTTGGGCAAGATGGTCGTCCCACAGCACATCGGTCACCGCGGCTTCGGGCTGCGGCCCGGTGGCGTTGAGTACCAGTACGTCAATGGGGCCGAGACGGTCGGCGATCGCGACCACCAGCTCGCCAACCTGCCGCTCGTCGGTGATGTCGGCGAAGAAGGCGTCGGCGATCCCGCCGCCCTCACGGATGGCGCTGGCAACCTCGACCGCGTGCGCGTCGCCAGGCAGACCATTGACGGCGACCGCGAAACCGTCTCGGGCCAGGCGTCGCGCGATGGCCGCGCCAAGACCCCGGGAACTGCCGGTTACGAGCGCTACACGCTTCTGCGCCACAGACACCTGACCCATCATTCCACGTCGATCGCGCTCCGATTCCACTCCGCTCCCGGACCGGCCGGGGAGGGCCAATGACCGCGCCGTCAGGCGGGTTCAGCGAGGTGCGCGGCCTGGGCCGCGGCGCCGCGCGCTCGGCCCTTCTTGGCGTAGTAGCGGGCGATGAGGATCGACCCGAGGATACCCAGCCCGGTCGCGACCAGCGGCAGGATCTGGCTGTAGTTGTAGCCGGTCGAGTAACTGGTCCTGCGGACGATCAACGCGGTTCCCCCGGCCTGGACGAGGAACAACCCCGCCCAGAAGTAGTTGCTGACGTGTATGCCTCTGCGGAAGTCCTGGTAGATGTCCCACATCGTGTCGAACACCGCCATCCCTTCGTGGGTACCGTCGGTGGCGTACCGCTGAGCCATGTAGAACACGACCGGCTTGCGGACCAACACGCCAGAGCCCAGGAAGATCAGGCCGACCAGCGCGGTGGCCGCGCAGTCCTTGTAGAGCAACACCTTGGGCGTGGCACCACCGACCAGGAGGGTGATGATCGCGGACACCACGGCGAACGCGAAGATCGAAGCCGAGGCCCCGCTGAACTTGCGAGCCTTGGCCCAGATCACGAACCCGCCGACGACCGGACCGATGCTGCCGATCAGGTAGCTGGCCACGTCACTGGCGCCCATCCGTTGAGCGAGATGGAACAGCGCGATGCCTCCGCCGACCTCGACGAGCGTGACGATGACGTTGAAGAGCGCCCCCTTCTTGGCCGGATGCTCCTTGAGCCCTTGGGCGATCTTGTCGTGCACCGTCAATGCGTCGGTCGCCATGTCCAAACTGTACGTGGACGGCGCCTCGCGGCCCGTGTCACAATCCCGCCACCCAGCAACGACACATTGAAGATCACGGCCTTCATCAACGCGGCGGCCGGCGGACGATGGCTGGCGGGCTATCGCTTCTGAGCCCTGGACCGCCGGAGAAGCGCGGTGATCTGCTCGGGGTTCGCCTCGCCGTTCAGTTCGTCGAGGAGGTCGTCAGGGCAGAGTTCGTACAGGTCCCCCCACCGCTGCCCTTTGTTGTCCCAGATTCGGTAGCCGCCCGGGACGCCTCTGGCTACGTAGCGCCTTCTGCTCACGCCGTGTCCCGGCGGGGCCGATACCGTCGCGGGTCGGCGATCCTGCCCCGCAGCTCGAAGCCGGTCCCCGGGGGCTTACGCGTCGAGCACAAAGACGAACTCCTCGATGCCGTCGTCGGGCGGGGAAGCGGTTGCCTCCAGTTCGCGATCGCGCTGGAAGCCGGCCTTCTCCAGTACGCGGATCGAGCCGACATTGTGCACGGCGACGTGGGCGTACAACGGCCGTGCGGTCACGTCATTCAGGAACTGCGCCAGCGCCTCCGTCGCGATACCGCGCCCCCAATAGTCGCGTCCGACCCAGTAGCCCACAAAATGCTGCCCATCCTGCTGCCAGCTGAGCATGTTGCCGGCCACCAGGTCGTCTATCAGGATGGTACGGAGAGTCGACGTGTCGTTAGCGCGGATCTTCGCCCAGTGCGCCACGAACCGGTCCTTCTCCCGAGAGGGAAACGCCGCCATCTCGGTCGCCACTGGATCCAACTGGTGGTCGTAGAACACGTCGATGTCCCCTTCTTCGACGCTCCTGAGACGCACCTTTCCTGTCACACCGCGGACTCCGGTCATGTCCAACCTCCTACCCATGCGTAGTGCACGATTCCACGCCGCCCCGCGCCGACGGCCGCACGACTGAGCACCGCCGGCATCAACGCCGACCGCTGAGTATCGTACTGACCACCGCAAAAAGAATTGTGTGGTCAGGAGTACCGAAGCGCTCTATAGCCCCCGTGCATCATTGCCGGGTGGCACCGGCCAACATATGGTCGGGCGGTGAGCACCCTGACAGACTCCGATGTCGCAGCCTTCGCCGATTCGGTGCGGGGCGTCCTGGCCAAGCTGTGGCCCGCCGCCCAAAGCGCCGGGGGAGGGTCGATCGCCGAGGTCTGGGACGCCGGCCAGGCGCACGGATGGTTCGAGCTTTCGCCACACCGTGCGCTGGCCGCCGCGTTCGCGGCCGTGCGGGAGTGCGGCCGCGTCGGCTGTCCACTGCCGATCGTCGACGGCTACGTCGCCGGCACCGTCCTGGCCCGATCCGCCGCCCCGACCGAGCCGGTGACGCTACCGGCGGGCCGGATTCTCGTCGCGCTGGACGGCGGCGGCGACCGGGTCCGGTACGCCGAGGCCGGCACCGCGGCCACGCACGTGCTCACGCTGCCGGCGGCCGGCGGTACCGCCTCGCTGCGCCCGATCCGGACCGCGGTGGTCACACCCGGGCTGGCCGCCCCCGACTGGTCCGAGCTGACCCTCGGGCCGGCGGTGTCCACTGTGGAGCTTGACGGGCCGGCGGTCGACGAGGCGATCGTCCTGCTCCGGCTGGGACTCGCGGTTCGGGCGCTGGCCGCCGCCGAGCGGGCTCACGAGATGGCCATCGAGCACGCGAAGGTCCGGCGGCAGTTCGGCCGGGCGGTGGGCAGCTTCGGCGCGGTCGCTGGGCGGATCGCGTGGTGCCAGATCGAACTGTCGGCCGGCAATCTGCTCGTCGCCGACGCCCTGCGCCGCTTCGCGACCGGCGCCGTGGACTGGCGGCTGGCCGCCGAGATCGCGACCCGGCACGCCCGCGTCGCCGCGCCCCGGGTGCAGTTGGGCGCGCACCACACCCTCGCCGCCACCGGGTACTTCGAGGAGCACGACGCGCCGTGGCTGTTCCGGCGGGTACACGCCGACGTGGCCCGGATCGCCGAGTTCCCGCGGGCGGCGGGGGACGTCGCCGACGTGCTGGTGGAGTCCGGCGGCCGGTTGCCCGCACTGTCCACAAGGGACGAGCTCCGCGCCGGGCTCGGCAGGCTCCTCGACGCGTACCCGGGTGGGCAGCGTACGGGCGACGCGCTGGACGACGACCCGGAACTGGTGCGCGCGCTGGCCGAGGGCGGCTACCTCGCACGTGGCGTGGCCGACCAGGTGGTGCTGCAGGAGGAGATCGGGTACCGGCGGCTGCCGGCCAACGCCGCGCTGGCCGCGACCACCATGCTGGGCAACACCATCGAGCGGCACGGTACGCCCGAGCAGAAGTCCGCCTTCCTGCCGCTGATCCGGCGCGGCCAGCTGCGTTTCTGCCTCGGGTACAGCGAGCCGGAGGCCGGCTCCGACCTGGCCTCCCTGCGTACCCGCGCCCGCCGCGACCCGCCCGGTGACGGGTGGGTCATCGACGGGCAGAAGGTCTGGACCACCGCCGCGCATCTGGCCAACTACGTGTGGCTGGCCACCCGTACCGACCCGGAGGCCAGTCCGCCGCACGCGGGCATCACTATGTTCCTGGTACCGATGGACACGCCCGGCATCACCCTCGTCCGGCACCGGGCCCTGTCCGGCGAGATCTCGTGCACGGTCACCTACGACGGCGTCCGGGTGCCGGATTCCGCCAGGGTCGGTGCGGTTAACGGGGGCTGGCCGGTGATCACCGACGCGCTGGCCGGCGAACGGGTCGTGATGGGCGGCATCGCCGCCGCCCTGCACCGCCAGCTCGACGATCTGGTCGACGCGGCCCGGGCGGATCCGGGCGCGGTGCTCGGATCGCGCGGCAGCGCCGCCCGTGAGCGGCTGTCCGGGCTGGCGGTGCGGGTACAGGCGACCCGGGCGCTGGTCGGCGCCGCGGTCGAGGCGATCGAGGGCGCAGGCGGTACCCGGCTGGAGGCACCCATGGCCGCCGTGCTCGGCGGGGAACTCGCCGAGGACTTCGGGGAGGCGGCACTGGACATCCTCGGCCCGGCCGCGGCCCTGTCCGGACCGTTCGAGTACGGGCTGCGGTTGTCGATCATGTACGTGGTCGGCGGCGGTACCAACGACGTCCAGTGCGGCCTGATCGCCCGCGGGCTCGGGCTGCCCCGTTCGGTGTGAACCCAGCCGCCCGCTACCCCCGCCCCCGCCCGCTACCCCTGGAGTGCCGTCGCGATCGACTCGGCGATCGGTATCGTCCGGCGGCCGATGAGCCGTGACAGGTCGCCCGGCGTGCCGGACAGAGCACCCCGGCTGATCGCGGCGTCCACGTCCACGAGGATGTCGGCGAAGGTCGCCGGGACCCCGGCGCTGGTGAGGATCGCCTTGTGCTCGGCGGGGGAGACCGAGTTGTGTACCACCCGCTTGCCGGTCTGCCGGGACACCTCCTCGGCGAACTCCTCGAACGTCCATTCGGTGTCGCCACCCAACTCGTACGCCTTGTTCAGATGCCCGTCGTGGTTCATCACGACCGCCGCCACCGCGGCGTAGTCGACCCGTGGCGCGGTGGCGAGCCGGCTGCCCGGGGCGACGCTGTTGACGATCTCGCCGCGTTCCACGATGCCGGGGAGGTCACCGGTGAACATCTGTGCGTCCGAGTACCAGTTGTTGCGGAGGAACGTGTAGGACAGGCCGGAGTCGAGGATCCGCCGCTCGGTCTCGCGGTGTTCGTCGGCGAGGAGGAAGTCGGCCTTGGGCCCGCCGAACACGCCGACATACGCGAGCTGTGCCACTCCCGCCGTCCGTGCCGCCTCGATGACCGCGGCGTGCTGGGCCGTGCGCCGGCCCACATCCGTACCGGAGATGAGCAGCACGCGGTCCTCGGGCCGCAGCGAGCCCGCGAACGTCTCGGGCTGGTCGTAGTCGGCGACGTGCAGCCGGACGCCTTTCGCCATCAGGTCCGCGGCCTTCGCGCTGCTGCGCACGACCGCGGTGATCCCGTCGGCGGGTACTCCGGCGGCGAGCAGGTCCGCGATGATCAGCCGGCCGAGTTGCCCGGTCGCTCCGGTGATGACGATGCTCATGTAATCGCTTCTTCCCCATTTTGCGTCATTTGCTCGAATCTTCCGAAGCTAACCCTATGATTGGTACGAGTTGTCTGGGAAGTACCCACCTTGAAGTAAGGTACTGACATGGCAGTAAGGGAAAGGGCGGGCTCGAG
The DNA here is from genome assembly GCA_036494675.1 of Rugosimonospora sp. Lineage (GTDB taxonomy): Bacteria > Actinomycetota > Actinomycetes > Mycobacteriales > Micromonosporaceae > Rugosimonospora. The sequence continues at coordinate 19,429 of DASXOA010000391.1, read as the reverse complement.
CTCGGACCTGCGCTCGGGCTCGGTTGGGTCGCCGCCGGACGTCAATCGCGCGGAGTGCCCGTCGCGGCTGGTGCTCGAACACGTCACCAGCCGCTGGGGCGTGCTGGTGTTGGCCGCGCTGCTGGAGCGCTCGTACCGGTTCAGTGAGCTGCGCCGCCACGTCGGGGGTGTGAGCGAGAAGATGCTCGCGCAGACGCTCCAGACCCTGGAGCGGGACGGCTTCGTCCACCGTGACGCCAAACCGGTCATCCCGCCGCGCGTGGACTACTCGCTCACGGCGATGGGCCACGACGTTGCCGGGCAGGTGTGGGCGCTGACCCGGTGGGTCGAGAACCGGTTGGACGACGTCTTCGAGGCCCGCGCGGCCTACGACGGCGGCCGGGAGGCTGGCGCACGGGAAACCGGTAGTTCTTAGCTGGGACTACGGTTCTTAGCTGAACTACAGCTCGGTTGCGTGCAGGAACGGCAGCATCATGCGCAGGAAGTCACCCGTCGCGTGGATGTCCGAGGCCACCACGAGTGCGGCCAGCCCGAGCAGGGCCACGATGGTGGTGTGGTGGGGCCGGGCCGGCGGGGCCTGGAGCGCGGCGACCCGGTCGCCGATGCCGCTGCCGTGATAGGCCAGCGTGGCCGGCGGAGCCGCGGCGTCGGGGGCGTCCGCGGCGGCCAGTGCGGCGCGGGCCAGCGAGGTGGCGGCCAGCCGCCGGTCCCCGACCGTACGGGCGGCGGTCTCGTCCGCCCAGCGCTCACACAGGTACCGGCTGGTCGAACCGAGCCGGAACAGCAGCGGATTCAGGGTGGCCGCCGCGCGCACGATGCCGGTGTGCCAGTGATGCCCGGCCGCGAGGTGGGCCCGCTCGTGGGCGATCAGCACCCGCCGTTCGGGCAGGCTCAGCGCGGCGAGCATGCCGCTGCTGACGACGATGTGCCCGCCCCGGCCCGGTACCGCGAAGGCCTGTGGCGTCGGGTCGGCCAGTACCACCAGCCCGGTCGCGCGCTCGGCGCAGAGCCGGTGCAGGTCGCGGTGGATCTCGCGCCGGCCGCGCAGGTCGACGACCAGCCGGACGCAGCCGGCGACCAGCAGCCCCAGGGCCGCGAGGCCGACCAGGTCGTTGACGGGATCGGGGTCGGAGATCACGCCGATCGTCGGGTACCTGTCCGGCATGATGTCGTCGAGCAGGGTGGCCGACAGCAGCGTGAGGGACCAGATCGCGCCCGCGCCGCACAGCGCGGAACCGAGAGTCAGCGTCCACGCCCCCACGGCGGGAGGCAGCCGGCGCACGGCGAGCCCCGGCCATCCGACCGCGAAGATCAGCGACGCGAACAGGGGAAGGTAGACGGCTACTCTCATCCGGCCGAGTCTTCGCTCAGCGCCGCGCGCAGCGCCCGCTCGTCGGCCGCGCTCAGGGAACTGACGAACTGGTGGAGGATCGCGGTGCGGTCGCCGCCGCGCTCCAGTACCGCGTGCATCTGCGTGGCAGCCCACTCGGCGGCGCCCTGTGCCGGCGCGTACGCCGGGTGGCCGCCCACGGTGGTCCGGATCACCAGGCCCTTTTCCCGCAACCGGGTCAGGATCGTGTGCACTGTGTTGTAGGCCAGGTCGCCGCCCAGCATGCTGTGGAGTTGGGTGGGTGTCAGCGGCGCGGTGTCGGCCCACAGTGCGCCTAGCACCTCGGCCTCCAGCTCACCGGCGCCCCGGCGCGATGCGGCCCCGGAACCGATCGATCCGGAACTCATCGACCCGGAACCCATCGATCCGTGGCTTGTGGCCCCGTGGGTCGTTGATTCGTGGGTCGTTGATCCGTGCGTCGTCGATCTCGGCGGTGTCGATCCGGCGGCGGCCCGGCGGCCGTCGGCCTGTTTCGGCATCCCTGCTCCCCTCCCGAGCTCCTTGCCGTGCCCCTGCGAGCTCTTTGCGAGCTCTTGCCCGTGCCCCTGCGAGCTCTTTGCGAGCTCCTTGCCGAGCCTGGAGAACCAGCCTACGGCAGGCTCTGGCCTGCCCGCCTAGTGCGAGCGGGGCGGAACCCGGCCCGCCCGCGCCACCACCTGCCGGTCCCGTCCCGGAATCGGCCGCCCTTCCGGTCTTCGCCGGGATCGGGCCGGATCAGGCCGGCCGCCACCATTTCGACCACGACCAGAACCGCGATCGTCTCGATCGCGAGCAGTCCGATCAGCACCAGTAGCTGGGTCACCCCCGCCTGGACCGGGCTGGCCCCGCCGAGCAGTACGCCGACGAACGCGCCGGGCAGGGTGACGAGCCCGACGGTACGGGTCTGGTCGATCGCCGGCAGGAGAGCCTGCGCGGCGGCCGGGCGCACCACGTCCCGCCGCGCCGCCCGGCCGGGGAAGCCGAGGGCGAGCCGGGCCTCGTACTCGCCCCGCCGGTCCCGCAGGTCGTCGAGTGCCCGCCGGCCACCCAGACCGGTCGCCGTCATCGCGCCGCCGATGAGGATGCCGGCGACCGGGAGTACGGCGACCGGCTTGGCGGACACCAGCCCGGTTCCCAGCAACAGACCCAGCACCGGGAGCACCCCGGCCGCGATCGCGAGGCCGGCCCAGCCGCCGCTGCGGTTGCCGGTCATCCGGCGCGCCGAGGTCAGCGACGCGATGAGGTACATGACCGTGATGAACGTGGCGGTCAGGCCGGCCGACCGCAGTACCGCGACGATGATCACCGAGACGATGCCGAGCTGCACCACGGCCCGCAGCGACGCGGTGACCACCTGCCGGGCCACCCCGAGCCGGCCCAGACCGGCCACCAGGCCGGTCGCCACGACCAGGGCGCCGAGGACGACCGCCAGCAGCGGCCACGGCGCCGGAATCGTCCCGTTTACGGCCGGCCTCCGGCGACCGTCGGCACCGGCGTCGACACCGGCACCGGCATCAGCACCGGCGTCAGCTCAGCCCGAGCCAGGCCAGGCTGACCGCCCCGGCGGCCACGCAGTAGATGGCGAACGGGGTCAGGGTCCGGGTCTCGAAGTACCGGGTCAGGAACCGGACGGCCAGGTACGCACAGCCGAACGAGGCCACGCTCCCGGCGAGCACCTGGCCGTGGATGCCGTGGCCCAGGGGCCCGAACAGGTCCGGGACCTTGAGCGCGCCGGCGGCCAGGATGACGGGGGTGGCCAACAGGAACGCGAAGCGCGCGGAGTCCTCGTGGGACAGTCCGCTGCGCAGGCCGGCGGCCATCGTCACACCCGAACGGCTGATTCCCGGCAGGAGGGCGAGGATCTGCGCGGCGCCGATCAGGGTGGTCTGCCGGAGCGGGCGGGCCGCCACCCGCGCGTCGGACGCGACCGCGTCGCTGGATGCGACGGCGTCGGCGTCGGGTGCGACGGCGTCGGAGGTGGCGGCGTCGGAGGTGGCGGCGTCGGGGGCGACCGTCCCCGGCGGCACGCCGGGTTCGACGGACGCGGACGACGAGGCGAAGACCGCGGCGGTACCGGACCGGTCCACCAGCGCCGGGGCCGGCGGCAGGGTGGCCCTCGCGGCGGCCCGGCGGCGCAGCCGTTCGGCGCCGTACAGGATGCCGCCGTTGAGGATCAGGAAGATCGCGGCCGGTACCGGCCTGCCGAGTACCGTTCGGAACGTGTGTTCGAGCGCGAGTCCGGCGATACCGACCGGGATGGTGGCGATGATGATCATCCAGGCCAGGCGCTCGTCGACATTGCTCACCCGCCGGTACCGGATCGAGGTGAACAGCCCGGTGATGATCCTCACCCAGTCCCGCCAGAAGTACAGCAGCAGCGCCAGCGCGGTGGCCACGTGCAGCCCCACGATGAACGCCAGGTACGGCGACTCCGGCGCGGACACGTTGAGATCGGCTGCCCAGCTACCACCCACCAGCGCGGGTAACAGGACACTGTGCCCGAGACTGGACACCGGGAACAGTTCGGTGGCGCCCTGGAGCGCGCCCACTACGATCGCCTCCAGGTAGGTCAGCTGACCACTCACCGGACTGCCCCCTTTACGCCTGTTCCTCGGTGTCTGTTGTTCGGTGCCGCTGTTTCTCGGTGTCGCTGTTTCTCGGTGTCGCTGTTTCTCTGTGTCGCGCCTGTTTCTCGGTGCCGCCGGCCCTCGATGGCAACCGGTGCTCGGTGCCACCGGACGATTGCCGACGTCGTTGCACCATAACCCTACAAATTGTAGGGGGAGTCGGCGCCCTCAGCCGATCCTCAGCCGGACCTCAGCGAGTTTTCCGTCGCGGAGCCGCACCCGCCGCCGTGCCTTGGCGGACGGTGCCTCGACGAGCCGTGCCTTCGTGGGCCGTGCCTTCGTGGGCCGTGCCTCGGCGGACCGAGGCGTGGCGCATCGGGACGAGTGGGCACGGGGGTCACGACGCGGCGAAAGCGGCGCAGCGAGCACCCATCGCGGGTAAGACTGGGTCATGGCCACCGATCCGACCCCACCGCAGAGCCACTTCGATCTTCTCGACCGACCTCTGTTCGCCCACCTGGCCTCGGTCCGTCCGGACGGCGCCCCGCAGAGCAACGTCATGTGGTTCGTCTGGGACGGGCAACGGATCCGGATGACGCACACCAAGCGCCGGCAGAAGTTCCAGAACCTCAGCGCGGAGCCCCGGGTGTCGGTGTCGATCGCCGACCCGGACGACCCGTACCGGTTCCTTGAGGTACGCGGCGTCGTCGAGAGCATCGAGGACGACGACGAGAAGGCGTCGTTCTACCGGTCGCTCCAGGAGCGGTACCACAACGTCAGCGAGATCACCGACGCGCCGCAGCGCGTCATCGTGACCATCCGGCCGGACGTCTACGTCACCGTCGACGGTGGCATGGCCCGCCGCCACTGAGGACGGCCGCCACTGAGGACGGCCGCCGCTGACGACGGCTCAGCCGTACACCAGGCGGTTCGCCGCGCGGATCGTCGCGGCGTACGCACCGCCGAACCGGTCCCTGGCCAGTGCCGCCCGGGCCGCGTTCGCGCCGGGGCCACCGTGGACCCCCGGGCCTGGGTGCGCCGCCGCGCTGGCCAGGTACAGCCGGTCGACCGGCGTGTCCGCCCGGCCCAGCCCCGGTACCGGGCGCAGGAACAGTTGCTGGGACACCGCCGCCGTACCCCCGCCCAGTGCGCCACCGACCAGGTTCGGGTTCTCTGCCTCCAGGTCGCCCGGGCCGGCCACATGCCGGGCCAGCACTGTGTCGCCGAACCCCGGCGCGTACCGCTCGATCTGCGCCTGCATCCGCCCGGCCACCTCCTCGACCGCGCCGCGCGACCAGGACTCCCGCCGCGGCAGGTGGGTGTAGGCCCACAGCGATTCGGTACCGGCCGGGGAACGGCTCGGGTCGCACGTCGACATCTGGCCACAGATCATGAACGGCTCCTCCGGTACCGAGCCGGCCTGAATGCTCGCCGCGTACCGGTGCAGCCCCGCCAGGTCCACACCCAGGTGTACGGTGCCGGCCCCGGCCACCGCCGGGTCGCGCCACGGCACCGGTCGGGACAGCGCCCAGTCCATCTTGACCGTCGCGGCGTCCCACTGGATCCGGCGCGCGTCGGCGAGCAGCCGGGCGGGCAGCGCCTCCGGCGGTACCAGGTCGAGGAAGAGCGACCCCGCCGCGACGTCGGCCAGCACCGCTCGCCGGGCCCGGTACCAGTGCCCGTCGCCGGTACCCACACCCAGCGCCCGGCCGTGGCCGACCACGATCCGTTCGGCGTGCGCGCCGCACACCACGTCGCCACCCCGGCCGCGCAGCCGGTGCACCAGCGCGTCGGTCAGCGCCTGCGCGCCGCCGCGCGGCACCGGGAAACCGTACTGCTGGCCGAGCATGGCGAGCAGCCAGCCGTAACCGCCGCTGGCCGCGTCCGCGGGCCCGACGTCGGTGTGCAGCGCGCAGCCGGCCAGCAGCAGCCGGGCCCCCTCGCCGGCGAACTGCTCGGCACCCAGTCGCGTGACGGGCAGCATGAACCGGCGGGCCAGCCGCAACGCCTGCGCGGTACCGACCCGGCGCACCAGCGCCCCGGCCGCCCGTACCGGCGGGAACGGCGTGAACATCACGCGCAGCAGGTCGGCGGCGACGCGCTGCCAGTCCCCGTACTCCTCCAGCCACCGCTGGCCGTCACCGGCGGCGAACCGTTCGACGGACTCCGCGGTGCGGGTCGCGTCCCGGGACAGCACGGCGACCGGCTGGTCCGGTGCGACGTGGGCCAGCACGGCCGGGGCGTGCTCCCAGCGCAGCCCGTGGTCGGCGAGCCCCAGCCGGGCGAGCGGGGCGGGGCCGTCAGCGAACGGGTAGAAGGCACTACAGACGTCGTTGCGGAAGCCGGGGGCGGTCAGTTCGGCGGTACGCACCCCGCCGCCCGGGGTGCCGGCGGACTCCAGTACCAGCACGTCCCAGCCGGCGTCGGCGAGCAGGTTCGCGGCGACCAGTCCGTTGGGTCCCGACCCGATCACCACCGCGTCGGCCGTGTCGGTCCCCATGCCGGTCACTGCTCCGGTCACCGCCTCGTCACCGCCCCCGCGTTCTGATCGTCCCACCCGCCGCCGGGGACCTCGTCGGGTGTCGGCGGCAAACCTCCGTGCTGAGGCGAGTTTGCCACCCGGATCTGACGTTCGTGGGTCCGCGAGTCGATTCGGCGGTGCCCGGCCGCGTATTTCGCCATCAGGAGGGGACGGTAGACGGTGTGCGACGGCAACTGCTCGACCAGTCGGTCGCGCTGGACCAGTCGGTCGCGCCGATCCTCGACGCGCTCGCCGAGCACCGCGACCGCGCCGACGCGTCCTTCATGCCGCCCGGGCACCGGCAGGGCCGGGGCACCGACGAGCGGGTGGTCGAGGTGCTCGGCCTCGACGTGTTCGCGGCCGAGGCGCTGGCGCTGGGCGGCCTCGATGACCGGCCGCCCGGACAGCGGGCGCTCGGCCACGCCGAACGGCTGATGGCCGAGGCCGTCGGGGCCCGGCACGCGCTGTTCTCCACCTGCGGCAGCTCGCTGTCCGTCAAGAGCGCCATGCTGGCCGTCGCCGCCCCCGGCGACCGGCTGGTCGTCGACCGTAACGCGCACAAGTCGGTGATCTACGGAATCATCATCGCCGGTATCGAACCGGTCTGGGTCCGGCCGGGCTGGGACGCGGACGCGCAGCTTCCCCACCCGCCCAGCGTCGCCGCGATCCGCCGCGCACTGGACCGCGACCCCGATGCCAAGGGCGTCATTCTGGTCAGTCCGACCGCGTACGGCACCTGCGCCGACCTCGCCGCCATCGCCGAACTGTGCCACGAGCGGGACCGGGTGCTGGTGGTCGACGAGGCGTGGGGGGCTCACCTGCCGTTCCACCCGGACGTGCCGCGCTGCGCCATGCATGCGGGCGCCGACCTCGCGGTCACCAGCGGGTACAAGATGGGCAGCGGGCTGGAGCAGGGTTCGGTGTATCAGTTGCGGGGCGACCGGATCGATCCGGCCGTACTCAAGCTGCGCGCGGACCTGCTCGGTACCGCCAGCCCGTCGCCGGCCATCCACGCCGCGCTCGACGGCTGGCGGCGCCAGATGGCCGAACGGGGACGGGATCTGCTCGACCGCGCGCTGCGCCTGTCCCGGCACGCGCGGTCCGGAATCGACGAGTTGCCGGGGCTCGCGGTGTCCGGCCGCGACCTGGTCGGGCCGGGCCGGGCCGCGGACTTCGACCCGCTCCAGGTGGTCGTCGACGTCTCCGGTCTCGGCGTGGGCGGTGCCGCGGCGGCCGGCTGGCTGCGCGAGCAGGCCCGGGTGGAGGTCTGGGCCGCCGACCACCGCCGGATCGTCGCGCGGCTGACGTACGCCGACAGCGAGGACACCGTACGCCCGCTGCTGGCCGGGTTGCGCCGGCTGGTCAACGCGCGTTCCGCGCTGCTGAGGTCGCTGCGGGCGGATCTGCCGCCGGATCTGCCGCCGGATTTACCCGATCCGGCCGACCTGGAGCCCGAGGTGGTGATGCTGCCGAGGGACGCGTTCTTTGGACATTCGGCGACGGTACCCGCGCGCCAGGCGGCCGGCCGCGTCGCGGCGGAGACCATCACGCCGTACCCGCCGGGCGTACCGGCGGTGGTGCCCGGCGAGCGGATCAGCGATGCGGTGCTCGACTACCTGCGCGCCGGCGTGTCGACGGGTGCGATGCGGATACCGGACGCGGCCGATCCGAGCCTGGAGACCATGAAGGTGGTCTGCGCCTAGGAACGGTCTGCGCCTAGGAACGGTACGGGCGTGTCATCGTCTGAGGTGGCAGGCGTTGCGGCGCGGTTCGCGACTGGCGTCGACGTAGGCCGGCGGGATGAACACCAATAGCCGGTCTCGTGGCTCTATCCGGACTTCCCATTCGCCCCGGTGCAGCACCCGATGATGATGCCCGCACACGAGGACCGAATTGTCCTGGTCGGTACGGCCGCCATCGCCCCAGTGCACGATGTGGTGTGCCTGGCACCAGCGTGCGGGGCGATCACAGCCCGGGAACGCGCAGCCCCGATCCCGCAGGATCACCGCCCGGCGCGCCGCCCCGGCGAACAGGCGCCGCTCCCGTCCCAGATCCAGAACCTGCCCGGCCCCGCCGAGTACGGCGGGAATGATGCCCGCGTCGCGGGCGATCCGCCTCGCGGCCTCCGCGCTGATCGGCGATCCTCGTCGAGCGTCGCGACTCCGATCTGGTCGCGCAACGTCTGCAGATCGGTGGTCACCACCACCTGCGGCCGGTCCCCGCCGTTGTCGGGAAGCTCGCCGGCGGCCAACGCGAGGCGACAGATGTCCACCAACGCGTCGGCGCGGCGCTGGCCCGGCGTACGCGGGTCGTCGCCGGCACCGCTGGGCCGGAACAACGGATCCAGCGCCGCGCGCAGCACGGCGGCGTCGCTCGACTCCAGGCATCCGGACAACCGCACCACGCCGGCGCCGGCGTCGCTCAGGCACAGGTTCCGGCCGGCATGTGCCCGTTCTTCGGCATGCCGCAGCCGCTCGCGCGCGCGGTCCTCGGCCGCCTGCGGAGCAACCACCTCGAACAGGTGCCTGCCCAACAGTTCCAGCTCCTTGGGCCCGAAGACCGCGGCCTGCGTCAACAGATATTCTTCGCCGTCGGCCTGGACCTCGGCCGGCAGATCGGCGACCGCGTGCGCGATCTCCTGCGCCTGCTCGAAGTTGACCGAACCGGCGGCCAGCGCCGCACCGGTGTGCGCCAACTGCCCATCCAGTGTCCCGGCAAGGCTGACCATCGTGCGGGCGGCCCGGTGGGAGATGCGCTGCCGGTCCCGCAACCACGCGGCGGTGCCGGTGGCGCCCTGCGACCGCGCGACGGCCTGCCCGTCGACCTCACGCACCAGCTCCAGCCCGATCGCGTCCAACTGCGACCGCAGCGCGAAATAGTCGTCGAGACAGCACAGCAGCGACTCACCCGACAAGGCCCAGACGGGGAACGACCGGCACTTCTCCAGTGCCTGCCCCACATCGGCCAGCGCCTCCCGCATGACCCGACGCTACGGCCTCCGTACGACAGTCTCGGCGGCTCGCCACCGACCGTCCGTCCCTTTCAACAGGTGGCGAAAACCCTGGCGTGGCAACGATTTCGGCCCGCCTGTCGCTGACCTCAGTGCCAGGCCAGGAACCGGTAGTACAGCCCGGTCGACGACTCCTGCCACGCCCCGACGGAGTCCGGCGAACGCCCCACGTCCGGCGCGTGCGTGTCACCTTCGAAGAACTCCCGGATCTCGGTGACCACGATCCGGTCCGCGAACGGCAGCGCCGCCCGATACACAGCCGCGCCGCCGATCACCCACACGTCCCCCGACACCGCGGCGAGCGCCCGCGGCAGGTCGGGGAACATCTCCACGCCCTCCTGCGGCGTACGCGACAGCACAAGGTTGCGCCTGCCCGGCAGCGGCCGGAACCGCGGCGGCAGCGATTCCCATGTGCGGCGGCCCATGAGCACGGTCGCGCCCCCGGTCAGGGAGCGGAAGTGTTGCAGATCCTCCGGCAGGTGCCACGGCAGCGCACCGTCGCGGCCGATGACGCCGTTCGCCGACTGCGCCCAGACGAGCCCGATCACACCGCCACCGGTGCCTTGATGCCGGGGTGCGGGTCGTAGCCGTCGAGTGCGATGTGCCCGTAGGTGTAGTCGAACAGGCTGTCCGCCGGCTTCAGGCTCAGCGTGGGGAACGGTCGCGCCTCGCGTGCGAGCTGCGTGCGGACCTGGTCCTCGTGGTTGTCGTAGAGGTGACAGTCGCCTCCGGTCCAGACGAAGTCACCGACGCCGAGGCCCACCTGCGCGGCGACCATGTGGGTCAGCAGCGCGTAGCTCGCGATGTTGAACGGCACGCCGAGGAACAGGTCCGCGCTGCGCTGGTACAGCTGGCAGGAGAGCTTGCCGTCGGCGACGTAGAACTGGAAGAACGCGTGGCACGGCGGCAGCGCCATCCGCGGGATGTCGGCGACGTTCCACGCGGACACGATGATCCGCCGGGAGTCGGGGTTCTCGCGCAGCGTGCGCAGCACCTCGCTGATCTGGTCGACGTGCCCGCCGTCCGGGGTCGGCCACGACCGCCACTGCACGCCGTAGATCGGGCCGAGGTCACCGTCCGGCGCCGCCCACTCGTCCCAGATCGTGACGCCGTTCTCCCGCAGCCAGGTGACGTTCGCGTCGCCGCGAAGGAACCACAGCAGCTCGTACGCGATCGAGCGGAAGTGGACCTTCTTCGTGGTGATCAGCGGGAAGCCGTCGGACAGCCGGTAGCGCAGTTGGTGACCGAAGATCGACCGCGTACCCGTGCCGGTGCGGTCCTCCTTGCGGGCACCCGTGTCGAGCACGTGGCGGAGCAGGTCTTCGTACTGCGTGTCCGGCATCCCGCGAGCCTAGACGAGTACGGTCGGAGAGCGCGTGAGCGGTCGCCGGGTGGCGGCGATGCCCAGCCTCGCATCAGGCGGCGGCGCGGTCCGTGGGAAGGCGCCGGCGGCGGGTGGCGTCGGTCAACACCGGCGGGCTCCAGGCGCCGTCCGGGTGATAGACGTTGGTACCGGGCAGGACGATGTCGTCGATCCGGTCGAGTGTCGCGTCGTCCAGAGTCAGCGATGCGCCCGCCAGCAGCCCGTCCAACTGCTCCATCGTCCGCGGCCCGATGATGGTCGAGGTGACGCCGGGATGGGCCGTGGTGAACGCCAGAGCGAGGTCCGGCAGGGAGCAGCCGATGCCGTCGGCGAGTTCCATGAGCTTCTCGACGATCCCGAGCTTGGTGGCGTTCACCGGGATCGAGGGGTCGAAGCGGCCCGGGTTGAGCGCGGCCCGGCCGCTGGACAGGTCGACGGGCCGGCCCTGCCGGTACGCGCCGGACAGGAAGCCGGAGGCGAGCGGACTCCAGACCAGTACCCCCATTCCCAGGCGCTGGCAGACGGGCAGCACCGAGGATTCGATTCCCCGGGCGAGGATCGAGTACGGCGGCTGCTCGGTCCGGAACCGGCGCAGGCCGCGGCGTTCGGCGACGTGGTGCGCCTCGACGATGTCCTCGGCCGGGAACGTCGAGCAACCGAACGCCCGGATCTTCCCCGCCTGGACGAGGTCGCCGAGCACGGCGAGCGTCTCCTCGATGTCGGTCGAGTAGTCGGGGCGGTGGATCTGGTACAGGTCGATCCGGTCGGTACCCAGTCGCCGCAGGCTCTCCTCGACCTCCGTGAGGATCCAGCGCCGCGAGTTCCCGCCCCGGTTGCGACCCTCGCCCATCGGGAAGTGCACCTTGGTGGCGAGCACCACGTCGTCCCGGCGGCCCCGCAACGCCTTCCCCACGATCTCCTCGGATTCGCCGGCCGAGTACATGTCGGCGGTGTCGACGAAGTTGATGCCGCGGTCGAGGGCGGCGTGGACGATGCGTACGCAGTCGTCGTGATCGGGGTTGCCGACGGCGCCGAACATCATGGTTCCGAGGCAATAGGCGCTCACCTCGATGCCGGTGCCGCCCAGAACGCGGTATCGCATGGTCGTGCTCCCCCCTGCCGGCCGTGTGGCCGTCCACCGGCCGGTCGCCGGACAGGAGGAGGTTAGAAGTTCGAGCGTGCTCTATGTCAAGGTCAGAATCCGTGCCCCGGCCGGCAAACGTGCCGTGCCGGGCGCGTTTGCCGGTGCGGACCGGCGGGTAGGACGGCGGTCATGGCTCGTCCACGGGTTGTCATCGTCGGGGCCGGCTTCGCCGGCTACCATGCCGCCCGCACCCTGCTTCGGCGTGCCCGCGGCCGGGCCGAGATCATCCTGCTGAACCCGACCGACTACTTCCTGTACCTTCCCCTGCTGCCCGAGGTCGCCACCGGCATCCTGGAGCCGCCGCACGCGTCGGTGTCGCTGCCCGGCACCCTGCCCGGCGTACGGCTGGTGCTAGGCGAGGCGATCGCCGTGGATGTCGACCGGCACCGGGTCAGCTACGTCAATCCGGACGGCGGCCACGGCCAGTTGGACTACGACCGCCTGGTGCTGGCCGCCGGCAGCGTCAACCGGCTGCTGCCGATCCCGGGCGTGGCCGAGCACGCGCACGGCTTCCGCGGCCTGCCCGAGGCGATGTACCTGCGGGACCACATGACCCGCCAGCTCGAACTGGCCTCCGCCGCCAGCGAACCGGACGAGCGGCAGGCACGCAGCACCTTCGTGGTCGTGGGTGCCGGGTACACCGGGGTCGAGGTGTGCGCGCACGGGCAGTTGTACACGGAAATCATGGCGCATCGCGCACCCCAGATCGGTGAACTGAACCCGCGCTGGATGCTGCTCGACGTCGCGCCCCGGGTGCTGCCCGAACTGGACGAGCGGCTGTCCGTCACCGCGGACCGGGTGCTGCGCTCGCGCGGGGTCGAGGTGCGCACCGGCACGTCGGTGGAGGAGGCGACGCCGACCGGGGTACGGCTGTCCGACGGCGAGTTCGTCGGCACCCATTCGCTGATCTGGTGTGTGGGCGTGCGACCCGACCCGTTCGTGGACTCGCTGGGCCTGGAGACCCGCAGGGGCCGGCTGGTTGTCAACGAGTACCTGAACGTGCCCGGCCACCCGGAGATCTTCGCCTGCGGCGACGCCGCCGCGGTACCGGACCTGACCCGGCCGGGCGAGATCACTCCGATGACCGCGCAGCACGCCCAGCGGCAGGGCAAGACCGTGGCGCACAACGTGGCGGCGTCCTACGGTCAGGGCTCACGCCGCCAGTACAAGCACCGGGATCTCGGATTCGTGGTCGACCTGGGCGACTCGGCGGCGGCGGCGAATCCCCTTGGGATACCGATGTCCGGATTGGCGGCGAAGGCGGTCACCCGGGGGTACCACCTGCTGGCGATGCCGTCCAACCGCACCAGGATCGCGGTGGACTGGGTGCTGGACGCCGTTCTGCGCCGGCAGATCGTCCAGGTGGGCCTGGTCCGGTCGGTCAGCGTCCCGCTGGACACCGCGACCCCGGAACTGCCCGCCCGCCGCAGATAGCCGTTCTCTTCGCGCCGGCTTCCCCTCCGCCGGGCGCTCGGCCCGGCGCCGGTAGTCTCGGCTGGTGGGCAGGCGTGGCGTGGCCGGGATCAGTGAGCCGGTCGACTTCGGCACGGCCGAGCTGGTACCCGATCCGGACCGGCCCGGCGGCTGGACGCTTCTCATCGACGGCGTTCAACACTCCTATGTGGACATCGACGATCCGCGGCACCTGGAGTTCGAGTACGTGCGCCGGCTCGCCTCCGTCATCGATGCCGTCGCGCCGCCCGGCCGGCCGCTGCGGATACTGCACCTGGGCGGCGGCGCGCTGACCCTGCCCCGGTACGTGGCGGCCACCCGGCCCGGCTCCGTCCAGCGCGCCGTGGAGCGGGACGGCGCGCTCACCGCCCTGGTACGCCGGGTGCTGCCCCTGCCGCGCGGAGCGGATCTGCGGGTACGGGTGGCGGACGCGCGCGGTGCGGTGGAGGATTCCGGGCCGGCTCGTCACGATCTGGTGCTCGCCGACGTGTACGGGGGCACCCAGATGCCGGCCCGCTTCGCGTCCGTCGAGTTTGCCGGTGCGGTGGCCCGGGTGCTGCGCCCCGGAGGGTGGTACGCGGTGAACCTGGCCGACGCCGCGCCCCTGGCGTTCAGCCGTGGTCAGGTCGCCACCCTGCGCGTGGTCTTCGACGAGGTGTGCCTGATGGCCGAGCCGGGCGTGCTGCGTGGCCGCCGGTTCGGCAACGTGGTGCTGGTCGCCGGCGGCGGCCTGCCGATCGCCGCGCTGGCGCGTTCGGCGGCCACCGAGGTGTTCCCGGCCCGACTGCTGCACGGTGCCGACCTGGACCGGTTCGTGGCCGGCGCCCGTCCAGTCAGCGACGCGACCGCCGTGGCGTCCCCGGCCCCGCCCCGCGACCTGTTCCACTGAGCCGCCCCAGTTTATCCGGAGCGCGGTCGTTACCCGGAGCGCGGTCCTTACCCTGTGCGCGGCGGGGTCCGGCGGGCGAGGATGCGGCGGTGGCTGATCCGCCAGCCCTGGCCACCGCGGACTACGGTGTCCTCATAGGTGACGCTGCCGACCGTGCCATCCGCCTTGACGCCGATTCCCTTGGAGCGCACGCACACCTCGTCGCCGGTGCGGCAGGCCGGCTCGCCGAGCACGATGTTCGTGACGTGGTGTCCCACCGGGTTCGCGTCGCCCATCGCGAGCGCCCCATGCCGCAGCGCGGCCAGGCCCGTGATCACCGCGCCCCCGACGCCGGTGAGGTCGTAGGTGACGTCCTCGGTGAACAGTTCGTGCATCCGGTCGTGCTCGCCGGCGTCGACCAGGTGGCCGTGCAGACAGATCAGGTCGGTGATGGCCGTGCGGTCCTCTGCGGTCAGCGTCATCGGGAGCCTCTCAGCGTCATCGGGAGCCTCTCATCAGAGCCGGATTCCCTATCCGGGGACGTCCCCGGATAAGCCCTGGTACCGTAGCCGGGGACGCCCCCGCTTAGCAAGGCCCGAGTCGGCAAGGCCCGAGTCGGCCGGCCCGACAAGGTAGGACTCAACATGGTCGGAGCGCGCAGGTGACCGGTACCGCAGAGGAACCGAACCCCGTCAGGCGCGCACGCCGGGCGGACGCCGCGCGCAACGCGGCGGCCCTGCTCGTGGCCGCGAGGGAGCTGTTCGAGGAGCATGGCCCCGACGTCGCCCTGGACGACGTGGCGCGGCACGCCGGCGTCGGCAACGCCACGCTGTACCGGCACTTTCCGACCCGCGAGGACCTGCTCGCCGCCGCGTACGCGGAGGAGGCCGACGCACTCTGCCGCCGGGGCGAGGCCCTGCGCGACGAACTCCCGCCCGGCGAGGCGTTGTTCGCCTGGCTGGACGGCTTCGTCGTCCACGTCGCGACGATGCGTGCGCTCGCACTCGCCGCGAGCGCGAGCTCCGACGACCGTCGCAGCCAACTGTTCCGCCGCTGGCACGAGTCGATGACGTCGACAGCCCAGAGCCTGCTCGTCCGGGCGCAGGGGGCCGGTGCGGTCCACCCCGACCTCACCGTGGGCGACCTGCTCTCCCTGACGAACGCCGCCGCCCTCGCCAGTACCGGCACCGGGCACGCCCGGCACCTGGTGCGGATCCTGCGTCACGGCTTCGAGGTCACGTCCGCGCCGTAGAGTCGAAGACGTGAGCAACCCCGAACCCGGACCCGAGACCACGCCGTTCGACGCCGGTGTGGCCACCGTCCTCGACCCGGCCAGCGTCCTGCTCCCCGGCCACGATGTGCCGCTGGGCCGGTACACGACCGTGCGGCGGCTGCTGCCCCAGCGCAGCCTCCGGATGGTCGGCGCGTGGTGTTTCGTCGACCACTTCGGCCCCGACGACGTCGCCGGCCGGCCGGGCATGAGCATCGCGCCGCATCCGCACACCGGTCTGCAGACCGTCACGTGGTTGGTGGAGGGCGAGGTGGTGCACCGCGACAGCCTCGGCAGCCTGGCCCGCATCACGCCCGGTGCGATGAATCTGATGTCCGCGGGCCGGGGCATCGCGCACTCCGAGGAATCGCCGCGCGAGCACCCGCCGGTCATTCACGGGCTTCAGCTCTGGGTGGCGCTGCCCGAGGCGGCGCGGCACGGAGAGCCACGCTTCGACCATCATCCCGATCTGCCGGTACTCGTCGGGGACGGCGTGCGCACCACGGTCGTGGCGGGGGAACTGGGCACAGCGTGCTCACCCGCGCTGGTACACACGCCGCTGGTCGGTGCGGAGATCCTGCTGGAGGCGGGAGCGGGTACACGCATGCCGCTGGAGCGCGACTTCGAGTACTCGGTACTGGCGATGAACGGCACGGCGCGGGTCGCCGACGCCACCCTGTCTCCCGGCGTCCTGCTGTACCTCGGCCGGGGCCGCACCCACCTGGACCTGCACAGCGAACCGGACTTGCGCAGCGAAGGCGGGGCCAGGCTGTTCCTGCTCGGTGGCGAGCCGTTCGACGAGCCGCTGGTGATGTGGTGGAACTTCGTCGCCCGCACGCACGAGGAGATCGTGCAGGCTCGCGAGGACTGGCAGGCCAACCGCCGATTCGGTGAGGTGCACGGCTTTGCCGGCGGCCGGTTGCTGGCGCCCGAGATGCCGACCACCCGGATCAAGGCGCGGTACCGCGACGGGCGCACCATCTCCGGCTAGCGCTTCCGAGCGGACAGGGCCGCTAGCGCCCTCGACCGGGCAGGGCCGCTAGCGCCCTCGACCGGGCGGAGCCGCTAGCGCCCTCGACCGGGCGGGCCGCGGGCCCATCGGGCCCGCGGCCGGTTTTCGCGGAATCAGCCGACCGGATTCCAGCCGTCGCTGCCGGCGAGGTAGCGCTGCGGCGTGTAGGTGGACGCCTGTGCGTCCGTCAACTGTGGACGGTTGCTGTTCACCGTCGCGCCCGCGCCGGTGTCGTGGTACTCGAAGAACCGGGCGTCCTTCCACGAGAAGCCGGACATGTCCGTCCAGGGCGCGTCCTTGATCTGGGCACCCAGCGTGGACTCGCGGTACAGCACCTGGCCGATGGCGTTCGGGTCGCCGCTCGGGTGCCAGGGGCGGCCGAGGTACACGCTCTTGCTGGCTGCCGGGCTGGTGAGAGTGCAGCGGTAGAACAGGAACCCGTACGGGTTGCCGGTGTCGGTCGCCGCGGCGGTGACGTACCCGTTGTTGCTCGACGATCCGCGATTGAGCGAGTTGATCTGGCATCCGTTGAAGACGGCGGTGCCCCGGCCGAAGATGAAGTCCACGTCGCCCTCGACATAGCAGGCGTGCAGGTAGGACCGGCCGCGCGTGGTGGTCGCCGCGCTGTTGAGGTAGAGGGTGTCCTGGTTGCCGAGGAACCGCACGTTGTCGAAGGTGAGCCGGTCGGTCCGGGTCAGCACGGCGACCGCCTGCTGGCTCGTGATTTCCGGATGCGCGGCCTCGTTGAACGAGTTGGAGAACGTGAGGTTCGAGGCGGTGAAGTCGTGACCGTCGATCGTGACGGACGCGCTGCCCGAGGTGCCGTACGTGCCGCCGCCCGGTTTCGCGGTGCCGCTGGCGTTGTCGTACGTGATGACCACGGCGCTGGCGCTGCTGCCGGCGCCGACGAACGAGATGTACGGCCTGTTCGACGGGATGCTGACGATTTCCCGGTAGGTGCCGGGCTTGATGGTGATGGTGAAGCGGCTCGTGTTGTTCGCCGGTACCGCGTTCACCGCGGCCTGCACGGTCGTGTAGTTGCCGGTGCCGTCCTTGGCGACGACGGACGACGTCGCGGCGGACGCGGGGTGGCTCAAGCCGACGGACGCGGCGGTGAGGGCCGTCGTGGCGAGGGCCGTCGCGGCCAGCCTGGCGAGCGCCGGAACGGTGAGTCGTCGGGGGTTCGGGCGGGTGGGGTGGGTGGCTAGCGGATTCATGTCTGACCTCGGGGAGCGGGGCGGCCTGATGTTGGAAAGCGCTTTCCGGAAGCGTATCGAAGATAGTCGTATTCATCGATGTCTGTCAACCCGGTCAGGCGCTGAGTTCGCGCTCCAACGGGGTACGGAAGCGTGGCGTCACCCGCACGTCGCCGAGCCACGCCCCGGTCGCCGCCGCTGCCGCGTCGATCGCGTCGCGCGCGTCCCGCCCGACGTCCTCCAGCACGCGTACGGCAATCTCGCCACCGTCGCGCTGTGCCCAGCCGCCGACCACGCGGCCGTCCCACCACACCGTCGGACCGGCGTTGCCGGTGCGGTCGAACAGCGCCGGCCGGTGCCCTCCCACGTACCAGTCCCGGCCGGCCCAACCCATGACCGTGGGGTCCAGCGCGGGCAACAGGGCGGCCGAGGGCGGAGCCGCCGGTACCGGATCGGTGTCCTGCGCGAGCACGACCCCGGCGGTACCGTCCAGGTCCACCTCGACCGTGTCCAGCGCGGCCAGCGCGCGTTTGACGTCGGCCACCGTCCATCCCGTCCACCACTTGATGTCCTCGACCGTGCCCGGCCCGAACGCGGCGAGCCAGCGGCGGGCCAGTTCCACCCGGGCGGCGGCGGGCGACCACTCGGGCATCCCGCCGGGCAGCCAGCGCTCGATCGGCGACCAGGTGTACTGGGTGCTTATCCACGACCCGCGCGGCCGGCCTCGGACGATCCGCCCGTCCGCGGCGAGGATCAGCAGGAGCCGGCTGGTGATGTTGATCTGGCCGCCGTACGGCTTGTCCGGTGCCACCAGCACCTGGGTGCGCAGCCGCGGCTCGTCCTGCGACAGCGTGGCCGCCGTCGCCTCGCCCCGGCCGGCCAGCGCCTCGATCGTGGAGTCCTCGACCTCGGTGAGCCAGGCTGCCGGGTCCTTGGCCACGCCCGCCTCGGCGAGCAGGCCGAGCAGCAGCCGGCGCTGCCGTGCCGAGATCGCTGCCATGGTCGACTCCTGGACGACCGCGACCAGGTCGGTGGGCACCACGAACACAGTCCGGCGCATGCCGAGCATGCGCATGAGCGTCCGGTCCTCGTAGAGGGCGCGCTCGATGTCGGTCGGCGAGACCGGTGCCCTCGCGGCCAGGGCCAGGAAGACGGTGGCCGGGTCGGTGCTGTGCAGGGCGACCAGATCCTCGGCGACCCGTTCGACGAGACCACCGCCGGAGGCGGCAATCCCGGCTGGACCGGCGGGCGTGGCAGGCGCCGCGAGGTGGTGGCGGCGGGTCAGCCTCGCGCGGCGCTGCTCGACCGGTATGCGAATCGTCACGGTCAACTACTGTATGAGCCAGTCGATCGCCGTGGCGCCCTGCGGCGCGTACCGGATGACCTGCGGCCGGCTGCCCGCCGGAACCGCGAACACGATCCAGCCGCGCAGGCACTGGCCCGGCTGTAGCGTGCTCGGGCTGTGCGGGTACCCCGGCTGGGGGAACTGCGGGGCGCTGGTCCGGGTCGGGATGAGGTCCGTACCGTCGGGGTAACTCAGCGACCACGGTGCGTTGCTGACTGTCACCTGGAACACGGAGCCGGTCTCGGCGCAGGTCTGGATGTCGGCGGCGGCCCACTCGTCGCCGGACCGGTCGGGCGGCACGGTGCCGGCCGT
>DASXOA010000390.1:0-2036 GCA_036494675.1 Rugosimonospora sp. | reverse complement strand
CACTAGTGATCGTTCCGCCGCCGGCGTACCCGGGCGGTGGTGGCGGTATCTGTGGGCTTTTCGTCATTGCTGCCACGGCCGCCCGCACCCAGACTGGTACCCGTGGCAGCGCGGTCGGTCGTCTTCCTCGGGTACGACGGGGTGCAGGGTCTCGACGTGACCGGACCGCTCGACGTCTTCGCCGGCGCTCAGGAATGGGTGAGCCGCAACGGGTCCGGTGACCCCGGCTACCGGCCGATCGTCGCCAGCCCGCGCGGCGAGCCGTTCCGGACGACCGCCGGCATGACGGTCGTGCCCGACACGTCGCTCGCGGGCGTCACCGGCCGCATCGACACTCTGGTCGTCCCGGGCGGGGCGGTCGCCGCGGAGCCGGCCTGTGACCGCGAACTGGTCGGCTGGCTGCGCAGGCGTGCGCCCGGTACCCGCCGGGTGACCTCGGTGTGCGCCGGCGCGTTCCTGCTCGCCGAGGCGGGCCTGCTCGACGGCCGCAGGGCCACCACCCACTGGTCGGCGTGCGCGCGGCTGGCCCGGCGGTACCCGGCGGTCGAGGTCGATCCGGACCCCATCTACGTGCGCGACGGCGACGTGTACACCTCGGCCGGGGTCACCGCCGGGATGGACCTGGCACTCGCGCTGGTGGAGGAGGACCTGGGCCGGGAAGCCGCGCTGACCGTCGCGCGCTGGCTCGTCATGTTCGTCCACCGCCCCGGCAACCAGGCCCAGTTCAGTGCCCAGCTGGCCACCCAGTACGCCGACCACCCGCCGCTGCGGGAACTCCAGCGGTGGCTGGGCGACAACTACGGACACGAGCTGTCCGTCGACGCCATGGCGGGGCGGGCGCGGATGAGCCCGCGGCACTTCGCTCGCAGCTTCCGGCAGCAGGTCGGCACGACCCCGGGTCGCTACCTGCAACAGCTTCGGCTGGAGGCGGCCCGGCGGCGCCTCGCGGAGTCCGACGCGCCGGTGGCCCGGATCGCCGCCGCCTGCGGGTTCGGCAGCGCCGAGACCATGCGCCGGGTCTTCGTCTCCGCCCTCGGCATGTCCCCGACCGAGTACCGGCGACGGTTCCGCACCGCGGTGCCGGGATCCGTCTAGCGAAAGGGTCCACTGTGGACATCGCAATCCTGCTGCACGATCAGATCACCGCGCTGGACGCGGTGGG
The DNA here is from genome assembly GCA_036494675.1 of Rugosimonospora sp. Lineage (GTDB taxonomy): Bacteria > Actinomycetota > Actinomycetes > Mycobacteriales > Micromonosporaceae > Rugosimonospora. The sequence continues at coordinate 874 of DASXOA010000390.1, read as the reverse complement.
CCCGTACGAGGTGCTCAGCCGGATGCCGGACACCTCGGTGCATTTCGTGGCCACCCGGCCGGGACTCATCCGCGCCGACGAGGGCCTCGGCCTGTACGCCGACCGGGCGCTGGACGACCTGCCCCACCCGGACGTCGTCCTCGTCCCGGGCAGCAGCAGTCCGGCGGTAGCGCTCACGGACGAGGCCGTACTGAGCTGGGTGCGGACCGCGCACGCCGGTGCCGCCTGGACCGCGTCCGTGTGCAGCGGCTCGCTGGTGCTGGCCGCGGCGGGGGTACTCGCGAACCGCCGGGCGACCACCCACTGGATCGCGATGGAGCACCTCCGGGCGCTGGGCGCGATTCCGGTCCCGCAACGCATCGTCGTCGACGGCACCGTGGTCACCGCCGCCGGCGTCAGCGCCGGAATCGATCTGGCCCTGCGCCTCGCGGCGCTCCTGCACGGTGACCACGTCGCCCAGGCCCTGCAACTGGCCATCGAGTACGACCCCGAGCCCCCGTTCGAGGTCTCCGCCTACACGGCGCCGCAGTCGCTGCGCCGCACCGCGGCGAGCCTCATCGGCGGCGCGGCGAGCCGGCTTCCGGGGACCGACCGGGCGGGTGGATCCGCGGTTGCGGTCGCGGACCCACCCGGAAGGGGTTCAGCTGAGGAATTGCCAGAGGGCCGGGGCGGCGGTCGGTGTCCAGTCGGCCTGTGACGTGTGTGCCTGGAGGCACTGGTAGTTGTGGCCGGAGTAGGAGACCCGGTCGCCGACTTTGTAGGCGTGGTTGACGACCCAGGCCGGGTAGGCCCCGGTCGCGGTCGGCGTCGGTGATGTGGTGTGGGTGGGCGTCGGAGTCGGTGACGCGGTGCGGGTCGGCGTCGGTGGCGGGGT
>DASXOA010000389.1:0-5718 GCA_036494675.1 Rugosimonospora sp. | reverse complement strand
GGGTCGAATTCTGCGGCATCGTCGAGTCCGAGCCACTCCAGCCTGTCTTCGTGTTCCGGGTGTGCAGGGTCGGCCAGGACCTCCACCAGGTCGGCGTAGCCCCAGACGCCGCCGCAGTCCTCCGGTGGGGCGGCGCGTCGCCCGCCGGTGCAGCGCGGATAGCTCGCCGTCTCATCCCGGTCGAGCACCTTCTCCACCAGGATCTCGTGCTCCCAGTCGTCGCCGAAGTCGTAGGTGTAGCGGATCTTGCTCCGCACACCGGGCGCGACCTGCTCCAGCGTCACCGGTGCCTCCGCGCGGTGACCGAGCTCGGCGTCGGCGAGCCCGAAGTCGCCGGACGGGGTCTCGAAGACGTGCATGTGGCTGTCGTCCCAGTCGAACGCGACCTGAACCGCCTCGTGCAGCTGGGCGAGGCTGATGTCGGCGGGCACCTCCAGGCGCCGCCAGATCGGTGGCTTCGCCCCCCGCAGCCCTACCTTGAGCTGGTACACCGGCGCCGCCCCGTCGGGGGTCTTCCGTTTCTTGGGCAGCCTGGTCATCCCCTGGCCGCGTCGCCCGATCGGCGGCGACGCGCCGGCTCCGTTGTCGGCGAGCCGCGCCAGCAACCCCACCGGCGACAGCCTGCCGCGGTGATCATCCCCGTCCCCGTGCGGTGCTGGGGGCTTACCCGACGCCGGAAGAGCGTTCATCCGGGCCCGCAGCACCACAGCCAGGGCGCGGTAGTCCGGCAGGTCGTCGTCATCGTCCGGCGCATCGTATGTGCCCAGCTCGGCCTCGTCGCTGTCGTGCACCGCCCGCGCGTCCAGAGCGGTCTCGACCTGCCAGCGGAACTCCGCCGGGTCCAGCGCCTCCTTCATGAGTTCAACGCCGCTGTCGCGGCCGTTGGTCGCCATCATCTCCAGCACCGTGGCCGGCATCCCCAGCGCCGTGACCTGCTGGTCCACCGGGAACAGAAGAAGGTCGCCGGCAGCATCGCAATCAAGATGGTCCACGCTCATCACGACCGTGTGCGAACGTCCCGCCCGATGAAATAGACAAACCAGCATCGACGCGGTGTGCTGCGCGTCGACCAGGCGCCAACAGTCGGTCACCGTCACCGGCTCACCCAGCTCGGCCGCCCACCCCGGCCGGGGGATGCCGGCCTGGACCAGCCGGTCGGCGGCCGCCGACGCCGCCTTGCCCACGTGGTCCCCGGCGACCGAGCCGATCGCCAGCACCATCGCGAGCGCCTCGGCGTTGGCCCGGGCCTCGAACTCCGGGATGAACCCGCCGACCAGCGCCTCCTCGAACTCCTCACCGGCAATCGCACCGATCGACACGAACGCGGCACCGGCGATCTCCGCGTCCAACGGGTCCTCGGACTCGACGAGCTCCGCAGCACCCGCGATCAACTCATCGATCAGTTCCTGCGGATCGAAGTCCTCACCGGAACACGCCGGACAATCACACTGATCCGGCCCACCGAACAGGTCGGACCGGGCCGATGGCCGAGTGGACTTCGAGTTCATCCGGCCTTTCCGGCCGCGGCTCACTGGACTCACCCGCCCAGTCTGCCCGATCGGTGGCGTTGGTGGCCGCGGACATGCCGGAGTTATCTCTTCGTGGGCCGGGGGGTATGGGTGGGCCGGAGTTGTGTGGGCGAGGACGGCAGCCGGGTCGGGGTGCGGGCCGGCGTCGAGTTCCCACTCCTTGTCCCAGCGGGTCAGCCGGTACCACAAACCGTCCGGTCCGAGTCGCAGCTGCACCGCACCCCGGGTGAGCCGGTTGCGGTAGGCGCGGGTCACACCCGGCTCCCCGGATCGGTTCAGCGCGTCCCGGCCTTCGGCGAGTGCCTCGGGATCGGGGGCCCAGCTGCCGTGCCGCACCGCGAGACCACCGCACCCGCCGTGCCGCCAGGCGATCGCGTCGGACGCCAGGTCACGGCCTGGCACGCCCACGGCGGTGGCCAGCGCGGTGAACCCCGATGTGCCGAGCAGCCCGGCGGCCCGGCGGGCGAGGTCTTGCTGCTCGCTCAACCCCAGCCCGCCGTCGCCCGCGCCCTGGGCGAGGTCGAGACAGCGGGACGCGGCGTCGGCGGCCAGCGCCACCAGGTCCTCCCTGCGCAGCCCGGGCGGTGGGTCGGCGGGCAGCACCGCAGGATGACCGGGCTGGGCGGGCGGTAGCGGAGGGGCCGGCAGCGGGGCCGGCACCCGCTGGTAGGCGTCGCGAGCCGGGACACCGTCGTCGGGCGCCGGCTCCGGTGCGGCGGTGGCGCGGGCCGATCCGGTGCGGCGGCGGGCCCGCAGCCCGGCGAGGACCTCGTCGCGGGCCCGCCCACGCAGCCGCAGCAACGCGAAGGGGTCGGCGTCCAACTCGTCGGCAACCAGGTAGCAGACCGCCGCGGCGTGTTTGCACGGGTCCGCCCAGTCCGGGCAGGAGCAGCGGGGCTGCACCTCGCCTGCGCCGGGCAGCAGGTCCAGGCCGGTAGCGGCGACATCGTCGGCGACCTCGGGGGGCAGCTCCCCGTCCAGCAGCGCCGCGGTGTGCCCGAGCTCAGCGGCGATGGCGTCGAGCACCCGGTCCCACTCGGCCACGTCGAGCTCCCGGACCCGCACGGTCACCTGGTAGGGCCGGGCGCGGCTGCCCTGCACGTCCGCCCGCACCAGCCCGGGCGTGACCTCCAGACCGTCCACCGTGCCCCGCCGGGCGTACCCCCGGCCACGGGAGAGCCGGTTGGGGTCCAGCCGGGCCCGCTCCTCCAGCGCGATCAGCCAGGCCGTGCCCCACCAGGTCGCGCCGAAAGCCCGGCGGCTGCCGGGTCCGGTGGCGGGCGGGGGACGATGATCCGGACCGGCCCGGCGCTGCCACCTCATGACGGCCACCTCATGACGGCCACCTCATGACGGCCGGCCCAGCTGGACCAGCTCGGCCAACTCCGCGTTGGACAGCTCGGTGATCCAGCCCTCACCCGCGCCGACCACCGCGTCCGCCAGCTCCCGCTTGCCCGCGAGCAGGGTGGCGATCTTGTCCTCGACGGTGCCCTCGGTGACCAGCTTGTGCACCTGAACGGCGCGCTGCTGCCCGATCCGGTAGGCCCGGTCGGTGGCCTGGTCCTCCACGGCCGGGTTCCACCAGCGGTCATAGTGGATCACGTGGCTGGCCCGGGTGAGGTTCAGCCCGACCCCGCCCGCCTTGAGGGAGAGCAGCAGCACCGGCGCCGCACCGTCCTGGAACTGGGCGACCATCTGCTCCCGTCGCCGCGCGCTCACCCCGCCGTGCAGGAACAGCGACTCCACCCCGCGCGCGGCCAGGTGCGCCGCGACCAGCCGGCCCATCTGCACGTACTGGCTGAACACCAGTACCGACTCACCCTCGTCGAGGATGACGTCGAGCAGCTCGTCGAGCGCGGCCAGCTTGCCCGAGCGCCGCGGCAGCGGGCCGTTCTCGTGCAGGTACTGCGCGGGGTGGTTGCAGATCTGCTTGAGCGCAGTGAGCAGCCCGAGCACCATCCCGCGCCGGGCGATGCCCTCAGCCGCCTGGATCTGCGCCATCGTCTCGCGCACCACGGCCTCATAGAGGGTGGCCTGCTCGGGTGTCAGCGGCACCACCCGGTCGGTCTCGGTCTTGGCGGGCAGCTCGGGCGCGATGCCCGGATCGGACTTGCGGCGGCGCAGCAGGAACGGGCGCACCAGACGGGACAGCGCGGCCGTCGCGTCGTGGTCCCGGTAGCGCTCCACGGGGACGGCGACGTGGCGGCGGAACTCCGGCAGTGGACCCAGTAGCCCCGGGGTGGTCCAGTCCAGCACCGACCACAGCTCGGTGAGCCGGTTCTCCACCGGGGTGCCGGTGAGCGCCACCCGGGCCGCGGCGGGAATCGCCCGCAGCTCCCGCGCCGTCCGCGACAGCGGGTTCTTGGCGTGCTGCGCCTCGTCGGCCACCAGCAGGCCCCAGCCCTGCTCCGCCAGCGCGGGCCGGTCCCGGCGCACCACGCCGTAGCTGACCAGCACCACCTCATCGGCCGCGATGTCGTCCAGGTGCCGGTCGCCACCGTGGTAACGGCGGACCGGCACGCCGGGGGCGAACCGGGCCAGCTCGCGCTGCCAGTTGCCCAGCAACGACGTCGGGCAGACCACCAGCGTCGGCCCCGCGCCGCGCGGGCGGCGATGCAGGTGCAGCGCGATGAGCTGCACGGTCTTGCCCAGCCCCATGTCGTCGGCGAGGCAGCCACCCAGACCGAGGTCGCACATCTGGGCCAGCCAGGCCAGCCCGCGCCGCTGGTAGGGGCGCAACGTGGCGTCCAGCCCGTCGGGTAGGTCCACCTCCCGGCCGCCCGCGTCGGCCAGCCGGTCGATCAGCGCGGCCAGCGGCGCGTCGGGGCGGAACTCGACGGTCTCGCCGTCGACGGTGAGCGTGCCGGTCAGTGCGGCCGCCAGCGCCTCGACGCCGGTCACCCGACGGGTGCGGCGACGGCGCAACCGCTCCAGCAGCTCGGGGTCGACCCGCACCCACTGGCCGCGCAGCCGTACCAGCGGGCGCTTCGCGTCGGCCAGCGCGGCGACCTCCTCCTCGGTGAGCACCTCCCCGCCCACGGTGACCTGCCACTGGAACTCCAGCAGGTCGTCCAGCCCGAAGGTCGGCTTGGTCACCGCGGCCGGTGCCGGGGTGACGGCGGTGGCCCGCAACTTCGGCCCCTCGCCCAGCAAATCGGCCGGCCAGAGCACTTCGATACCCGCCCCGCCCAGCACCTCGGTGCCGGTATCCAGCAGGTCGGCCACCGCGTCCTCGTCGAGCGCGACCTCGGTGGGGGTGGCCGCGCGCAGTACCGGCGCCAGTGGCGGCCAGGCCCGGGCGACGCGGCGCAGGGCCAGCAGCAGGTCGGTCTCGGCCTGCTCGCCGAGCCTGGTGAGCACCGCGGCCGGGGCGTCCCACAGGTCGGTGACGTCGACGGTGAGGCTGGGGTCGGCGACGCTGCGCAGCGCGAGGACGCCGGCGAACGGCTCGTCGGGCTTGGCGGGCGGCTCGACGCGCAGCACGGTGCGGGCGCCCGCGGTCAGCGCCGCCTCGGTCTCGGCGAGCCACCCGGCCAGCTCTTTCGTCTCAACGGGTTCCCGGGCGGCGAAGGCGGAGGCGGTGGTGGCTCGGGTGGCGGCCGCGGTCCGGACGGTGACGTCAGCGATGGCGTCCCACAACGCCCGGACCAGCGTCTGCGGGGAATGGATCCGCAGCGGCGCCGATCCGGCGACTGGCAGGGCGTGCGCGCCGGCCGGCATGGCGGCGGTGAGCTCGGCCAGCCACCGGGCGTCGGCCGGATCCAGCGGCCCGGCCCGCCACGCGCCGTACCCGCCGGGCGAGGCGGTGGGCAGCAACCGGCCGCGGGCGACCAGCCCCACCCCGGCCGTCGCCGCGATCGCCCACGCCGCCAGCGCCGGGTCGGTGCCGCTGTGGGGCACCGCGAGCAACTCCGGCAACGCCTCGCCGATCGGGATCAGCCGAGCGGGCACCTTCTTGCGCCGCACGGTGCTGCCCGCAGGCAGGGCCAGCTCGATCTCGTCCGGGCCCTCGCCATAGAGCGCGAGCCTGCCCGCGCGGGGCGGATCGGCTGGCAGGAACACCGCGGGACGGCGGTGGTCGAGCGACACGCACGGCACTGTATCGGGTCCGCCGGATCGGCCCCCACCAGAAACGCCGTGTGCCACAGCGACGACCAGGACGACGAGCCGATCGTCGTAGATCTCGTAC
>DASXOA010000388.1:0-15859 GCA_036494675.1 Rugosimonospora sp. | reverse complement strand
GCCGCCCCGGGTGACGCGGCGGCGCGGGCGTCCTGAGCGCCGCGGGAGCGGGCCGGCTTGGCGCCGTTGGACCGGCCGTTCGCCGTACGCCCGGCAGCGGCCGCCCGGGCCGCCGAACGGGGACCACCCGGGTTCGTCGCGGCGGCCGCACCGGAGCCGGATCCACTCCGCCCACCGGCCGAACCCTGCCTACCGGCCGTGCTCTGTCCGGCGACCGCGCTCTGCCCACCGGCCGCACCTTGCCCCCCGGCCGTACCTTGCCCCCCGGGGCTGCCTTGCCCGCCGAGGGTGCCCGATCCGCCGAGGTCCGTCCGCCCGCCGGCGCCGATCTGCCCGCCAGCCGCACTCTGGGCGGCGGCTCCGGCCTGGCCACCGGACCCGTTCTGCTCACCGGCCCCGACCTGCCCTCCGGCTGCGCCCCGCGCACCGGCGGCCGAGCCCTGCGCATCGGCCGAATCCTGAACAGCGGCGGACCCGTCCTGCGCGCCGCCGGCCGACGAGCCCTGGGCACCGGCCTGGCCCTCGCCGGGCCGCGCGATCGTCGGCCAGTCGGCCTCCGGCGCGGCGGCGGGCGCGGCGCTCACCGGGGACGCGGCCTGCGACGCAGTGGCCGGCCGGTTCGGGGACTGCCGGGGCGCCGGTGCGGACCGGGCCGCGGACGGACCCGACCCTGCCGGCGCGCCGGCCACCTCGCAGCGCACCTGCCATCTGCCGCCCAGGACCTCGTAGACCGCGTCAACGACCAGTGCCGGATCGGCCGACAGGGCACTGGCGTGGAAGCCGTGTTTGAAGACGAGGACCAGCGTGTCGCCCTCCACCTCGCGTACCGTCGCCTCGCGCGCCCAGGCCGCGACCTTCTTGCTCTTGCGGCCCACCAGGACGAGAACCTCGTCCCACACTCGGCGCACCGCCGCCGCGTCGACCACGCCCGGACCGGGTCGTGGCGCGGCGGCACCCTCAGCCGTCATGGTCGACGCCTGCGGCGCGACGGAGGGTGGTGCCACGGAGGACGGCGCGACGGAGGGCGGCGAAGCGACCGGCGCAGCCGGTGTGGCCGCGGTCGGGGCGCCTGCGGCGGGCGGGGCCACCGGAGCCTGCGGCGCGGCCGGAACGGCGGCGGTGTCGGGTGACGCGCCGGCCGTGGCCGCCGCACCCGGACCCGGTATGCCACCCGAAGCCGGCGTGCCACCCGAAGCCGGCGTGCCAGCCGGACCTGGCGCGGCCACAACGGCGGCGGGCTCGGCTGCGGTAGCCGGGGCGGGCGGCGCGGCGGCAGGCGGCGCGGTAGCTGGGGCGGGCATTCCGGCGGCCGGGGCTTCCGAGGCCGCCACGATCGCGCCCGGAATGGGTGCGGTCGGCGCACCCACGACCGGCGCACCCGCTGCCGGCGCACCCACAGCCGGCGTGCCCGCGACCGGCACCGCGGCGACCGGCACCGCCCACGTGGTCGCCCCGTCGCCGGTGGCAGTGAGCCGGCGCTCCATCCGCTCCAGTCGTTGCAGCAGCGCGCCGGAGGAGTCGTCCGCGCCGGGCAGCAGCATCCGCGCGCAGATCAGTTCGAGCAGCAGGCGCGGCGCCGTCGTGCCGCGCATCTCGGTCAGGCCGTTGTTCACGAGGTCGGCCAGCCGGGACAGCGTTGCCGGGCCGAACCGCTCGGCCTGTGACACCATCCGCGCCAGGTCGTCCTCCGGAGTGTCGATCAGCCCCTTGGCGGCCGCGTCCGGCACCTGCTGTATCACGATCAGGTCGCGCAGCCGCTCCAGCAGATCGGAGGCGAACCGGCGAGGATCGTGCCCCGCGTCGGCCACCCGGTCGATCGTCCCGTAGGCCGCCGCCCCGTCGCCCGCCGCCAGCGCGTCGCACATCTCGTCGATCAACGCGACGTCGGTGACCCCGAGCAGCGACACCGCCCCGGCATAGCTGACCCCACCGGCGCCGGCGCCCGCGATCAACTGGTCGAGCACCGACAGCGAATCCCGCGCCGAGCCGCCTCCCGCCCGGACCACCAACGGGATCACCGCCGGTTCGACCTGGACTCCCTCGGACTCGCACAGCTTCTCGAGATAGGGACGCAGCACGCCGGGCGGGATCAGCCGGAACGGGTAGTGGTGGGTACGCGACTTGATCGTGCCGAGGACCTTCTCCGGCTCGGTGGTCGCGAACACGAACTTGACGTAGTCCGGCGGCTCCTCGACGAGCTTGAGCAGCGCATTGAACCCGGCAGACGAGACCATGTGGGCCTCGTCAATGACATACACCTTGAACCGGCTGGAAACGGGCGCGAAGATCGCCCGCTCGCGCAGGTCCCGAGCGTCGTCGACGCCGCCGTGCGAGGCCGCGTCGATCTCGATCACGTCGATCGAGCCGGGGCCGTCGGGCGCCAACGCCACGCAGGAGTCGCACTCGCCGCACGGCTCCGGGGTGGGACCACGCTCACAGTTGAGGGACCGGGCAAGGATCCTGGCGCTGCTGGTCTTGCCGCAGCCGCGGGGCCCGGAGAAGAGGTAGGCGTGGTTGAGCCGGCCGCTGCGCAGTGCCTGCATCAACGGTTCGGTGACGTGCTCCTGGCCTATGACCTCGGCAAACGTGCGCGGCCGGTACTTGCGATACAGCGCCAGTGCCACGGGTACAAGCTACCCCTCGGGTGTGACGAAAAGGGCCCCCCGTGCACCCGTCAGAGCCCGCTTATCCTTGCTGCCTTCCGGCCCTGGGGAGGTTCACGAGGTGTACGCCGCACGAGGGGCTTGGGCAAGAATACCCGGTGCGCGGAGGCCGACGATGACCGGTATCCTTCTCGACGGAGGATTCGCCTAGAGGCCTAGGGCGCACGCTTGGAAAGCGTGTTGGGAGCAATCCCTCACGAGTTCGAATCTCGTATCCTCCGCCGCTGTGATCAGGCAGAACGCCGGTCGGCCCCGATTCGGGACCGGTCGGCGTTGATCTTGTGGTCCCCGTTCTGGTCTCGCTTGACCCGCGCCAGGATCCCGGCCGGCCCGTCGCCCCCTTGTCATCGGTTGACGGCCGATGAGTTCTCGGCCCCACTCCGTCACGCTCTCGTCGCTCGTCGCCCGTCGCAACCCGGACGCGAGCGGTGCCCGCTCATCGAGTCGGGCGAGCGTCTGCGACTCGGTTCCGGCTGGCAGTAGCAGTAGGCACCGGTCGAGGTCGGCGTCGGCACGCGCGTCGAGTAGAACGGCGCGGCCGAGCGCGGGCGGCTCCATGCCGTACGCGCCGGCGAAGGTGGTGATGCCAACGTCCACGCCGCCAACCTATGCGGTGCGGGCCATTCGGCCGGGTCCCACTTTCGCCGCGAACGCGCGCACCGTGACAGCCGGGAGTGAGTGGGGCTGGACCCACCCTCCCCGGGGCGTAGCAGGATATCGGGCGCAGGCCGGCCGAACGTACGTTCTCCGATGTCGGCCGGGCGAATCGAGTGTCGCCCGGGGATTGGAGAAGAACGATGATATTCCTCCTGTTGCGCCGTCTCGGCCCCCGTGCCCGGCTGATCACCGGCGTGGTCCTCGTGGTGGCCGGGCTGGTGATGGTCGCCGTATCCGTCGCCGTGGCAGCCAGTCTGCTTATCCACGGGGTAGCCCTGGCCGTGATCGGCGCCGCGATGTGCGTGCCTCGGCGGGTGGCCCGCCGTCGACGGGAAAGTCCCCGGCCAGGCCCGGCTGGCACAATCATCACCGTAGCGAAGGGATCAGACCGATGAGATTGCCCGCGGGAGGCGGTCCCCTGCGCTGGTGCTCCGAGATCGTGCGTGGGTTGTACCGCTCCGCGGTGCTGGCCGGGCTCACCTGCTTGATACCGGCGGTCGGCGTGGTCGTCGGGCTGTACGGCTCCCGGTTCGCGCGCTCCTGGACCGTGGGGTTGACCGCGCCCCTGATCGTCCGGGTGCTGGCGGCCATCGGGGAGACGTTGGTGGTGATCGTGTGGATCGCCGCGGCCGTCTGGATGGCGCACCTGCTGATCAGCCGGGCGCTCAGCCAGGCCGCGCGTCGGCTCGCGGAACGCTGGCTCGGAGTGCGGATCCAGGCCACCTATCGCACCGCTTCGCCGGTCACCCGGATGGCCACGGGGTACTGGTGGGACGGCTACGAGTACCACAAATCCGAGCGGGAGGCGCGGCGCCGGGCCAAGGTGAATGCCCGATCGCATGATCCGCAACTGCACTGGGACGGGCTGTGGACCGTGGTCGCCGGCGTGACGGTGCTGCCCGTCGCAGTCCTGCCGCTGATCGGCATTGCCGGCGGCGCGTACCTGGCGCTGAAGCCCGGCCTTCTCGGATACGGCGCCGCCACGATCGCCGCCGGCCTGGCTGGCGCCCCGTTCGCGTGGAGGATCTTCCGGCCCCTGGCCATCCGGTTCCTCGGACCGATCCCGCGCCTCCGGCTCGGTCGGCGGGTGGAGGAGCTGGAAGCCATCCGCGCGGACCTGACCCAGACGCAGGCGGCCGAACTGGAGCGCATCGAGCGGGGCCTGCACGACGGGGCTCAGGCCCGGCTCGTCGCCATGGGCATGTCGGTACAGGCCGCCGAGCAACTCGTCGACGCCGATCCCGATGCGGCGAAGGTGATCCTCGCCGAGGCCCGTGCCTCGTCGGTCGCCGCGCTCGCCGAGTTGCGATCGTTGGTCCGCGGCATCAACCCGCCGGTACTCGCCGAGCGTGGCCTGGTGGACGCCGTCCGGGCTCTGGCGCTCGACGCTCCTGTCGAGGTCGCCGTACGCAGTTCGGTGCCCTCCCGGCCCGAGCGTCCGGTCGAGTCGGCGGTCTACTTCGCCGTCGCGGAGTTGCTGGCGAACGTGGCCAAGCATGCCCATGCCACCGGGGTGACGGTCGAACTCGGCTACGCGGCGCAGACGCTCACCGCGACCGTGACCGACGACGGGATCGGCGGAGCCGCCGCGTCGCCAGGCTCCGGGCTGAACGGGATCGAGCGTCGGATGACGGCGTTCGACGGCCGCCTGGAGATTGACAGCCCGGCCGGAGGCCCCACCCGCATCACCGTGGCGGCGCCATGCGCATTGTCGTAGCCGAAGATCTGTTCCTGCTGCGCGACGGGCTGGTCCGCCTCGTCCAGGCGTACGGGCATTCGGTGGTAGCGGCGGTCGACACCGGGCCCGCCACACTCGACGCGCTGCTGCGCACCCGGCCGGATGTGGCCATCCTCGACGTCCGTCTGCCGCCGACGTTCTCCGACGAAGGACTTCAGGCCGCGCTCGCCGCCCGCCGGGAGGTACCCGGACTGCCCGTGCTCATCCTCTCGCAGCACGTGGAGCAGCTTTATGCGCGCGAACTGCTCGCCGACGGGTACGGCGGCGTCGGCTACCAGCTCAAGGATCGCGTCCTGGACGCCGGCCAGTTCATGGACGCGCTCAACCGCGTCGCCGGCGGCGGTACGGCACTCGACCCGACCGTAGTCGCGAAGCTGCTGGGCCGACCGAGGCGAGCCGATCCGCTCGCCACGCTCTCCGAGCGGGAACGCTCGGTCCTCGAACTGATGGCGGAGGGCCTGTCCAACACGGCGATCGCGGGCCGGCTGTTCCTCAGCGAGGGAGCCATCAGCAAGTACACGACCACGATCTTCGCGAAGTTGGGTCTTGCCGCCGACGACGACACCAACCGCCGGGTCCGGGCCGTTCTCACCTACCTCGGCGCCGCCGGGCAGGATGAGGTCCGGTAGATCTTCGCGCAGGTAGCGGTGATGTATTCGTTCCGGGGAGACTGGTCTTCGTGGCAGCCATCGACGTGTCCCTGCGCCCGCTGACCCGCGACGACCTGCCCCGGGTGGCGCGTTGGCTGGCGGAGCCGCACGTGGCCGCCTGGTGGCACGACCCCAGTGACCTCGCCGCCGTCCAGGCCCGGTACCTGCCGTGCATCACCGGCGCGGACCCGACCGAGGTCTTCGTGATGGTCGTCGAGGGGCGGGCGGTCGGGCTCATCCAGCGGTACATGATCAGCGACGATCCCGACTGGTCGCGCGCGATGGCGGCGGCCGGGGTACGGGCCGATCGGTCGGCCGGCATCGACTACCTGATCGGCGACCCCGAGCTGATCGGCAGGGGCGTCGGCTCCACCGCCATCGGGACGTTCACCGGGCTGACGTTCCTGCGGTACCCGCGGGCCGATGCCGTGTCCGTGGCCGTCCAGCAGGCCAACCGGGCGTCCTGGCGGGCACTGGAGCGGGCCGGGTTCGTCCGGCTGTGGGCCGGTCAACTGGACTCCGACGATCCGTCGGACGCCGGGCCTGCCTACGTGTACGCGAGGAACCGGGCCGCGACGGCATGACCCGGGCTCAGTCGCGCGTAGGGTGCCGCGATGGCGTGATGCGCGACACACCGTCACGACGCCGATCCGGTACGGAGACGGAGAACAGACGCCGGGCCGATCAATAGGACCGACCCGGCGTGTTTTCCCTGCTCAACGCGGTGGCGCGGGGATTCGAACCCCGGGAGGGCGCAAACCCTCACACGCTTTCGAGGCGTGCTCCTTAGGCCGCTCGGACACGCCACCGCCGAGAAGGGTACCGGACGCAACCCCCCGGTGTCCCCGCGGTACCGGGGCGAAGCCTGGCAGGATCACGGGCATGAGTACCCACATCGGCGCCAAGCCCGGCGAGATCGCCCCTCGCGTCCTGCTCCCCGGCGATCCGCTCCGGGCCAAGTGGATCGCGGAGACGTACCTCGAGGACGCCAAGTGCTACTCGAACGTGCGCAACATGTTCGGCTTCACCGGCACCTACCGGGGCGTGTCCGTGTCCGTGCAGGGCTCGGGGATGGGCATGCCGTCCGCGTCCATCTACTACCACGAGCTGCTCTCCGACTACGGCGCCCGCGTCCTGATCCGGGTCGGTAGCTGCGGAGCGCTCACCGAAGAGTTGCAGTTGCGTGACGTCGTCGCGGCCAGCGCGTCGTCCACCGACTCGGCGATGAACCGGGTCCGCTTCGATGGGCTCGTCGACTACGCCCCGGTGGCCAGCTTCGAGCTGCTGCGCACGGCGGTCGACGTGGCCGCCGCCAGGAACCTGCCGATGCACGTCGGGCAGGTCTTCGCCGCCGACGCGTTCTACACCGACCGGCCCGACCTCTTCGACCGCCTGGCCGCGTACGGCGTGCTGGCAGTGGAGATGGAGTCCGCGGCGCTGTACACGCTGGCCGCCCGCTTCCGGGCCCGGGCGCTCACGCTCCTGACGGTCAGCGATCACATCAAGACCGGCGCGAGCACCAGCGCGCACGAGCGGGAGCAGACGTTCGCGCACATGGTCGAAACCGCCCTCGACACCGTGATCGCCGAAGCCTGATCCCGCTGGCGGCGGGGGACACAGGCACTGCGGGGGCGCCAGCACGGCGAGTCTTCGGCCGGCTGGATACCGCCGCAGGCGCGACCGCGCGGCGGCCGGTCCGGCCGGCAGGGGACAGGCCGTCGAGGGATGTCGAACCGCCGGGTCGCGCTCTCGGGGGTGGGTTGGAGCAGCGACCCGGCGGCGTTACAGGGGTAGGCGGCCGAGGGCCGGCCTCGCTCGCCTACCGGTGGGGCGGTGCGTCACCCACTCGGCGTGGACGCCGGGTTCGGGCCGCCGCTCGGGCGCAGCGGCTCGCAGGTCTTCAGGGCCGAGGCGATCGAGGGGTCGGCCGTGTTGAGGCGCGTCGCCGGGCCTGAGGACGGGAGCGCCCCGTGGTCGCGCAGGCAGTTCAGGTACGCCGCGTTGGCGCCGTTGTCGGCCCCGGCACCGCCGCGCCCGCCACCGAAGCTGGGCTGGACGGACGCGCAGGCCTGCTGCGCCGCCTGCCAGGTGGCCTGGGAGACGCCGGCCGGGGGCTGGCCGCCGTTGCCGAAGATGCCGCCACCACCGCCGAAGCCACCGCCACCGAAGCCGCCACCCGGGAAGCCGGAACGGGCGCCCGACGGACGAACGGTGGGCCGGGCGGTCGGCCTGCCGGAGCGGTTGAAGCCGGACGGGAACCCGCTCGGCCGGCCACTGGGCAGCGTGACATTCACACCGTGCTGGTTAAGGCAACTGACGTAGGCCTGAAGCTGCTGCTGACCTCCGCTCGGCGCCCCGCCGGGCGTGGCGCCACTGGTCGGCTTGGAACCGCCGCCGCAGCCGGCCAGCCCCACCGCGAGCAGAGCCCCGGTCGTCGCCAATCCCAGTACCAGGCCGGTCATTCGCGTCCGGTACCTCACCCAAGGCCTCCCCATCGCAGGTCCGCCCGAGTGGCGATGCTCACGCCGGGCGAGGTTATGCAACCGGGTCCGCCTCGATACGCCGTCACACGCACCTCGGAAACACCTCGGAATCTCCAGCCGGGCGCTTTGAGGTAGCTCCGAGGCGGCGCCGAGCGAATCGCGAGAAGGAAAGACAAGACTGCCGCAGTATGAGGCTCGGACTGGGTGCCGTGCGGCTACCGCGCACGCGATTGGCGCGCTGGATCACGGCGGGCGTGGCGGTCGTGGCGGCGGCCGCGATTGTCACGGTGGCCATGGCCGGCGGCAAGAGCGCCAGTCCGACGGCCGCGGCCAGCACGGTGTCCACGGTACGGCGCGGCACGGTCTCGGTGACCGCGTCGGCGGCCGGCACCGTACAGGCGGCGGCCACCCGGGGGCTCAGCTTCACCGTCGGCGGCACGGTCAGCGAGGTCGACGTGCGCCCCGGCCAGTCGGTGACCGCCGGCCAGGTGCTGGCCCGCATCGACAACTCCGACGCGCAGACCGCGGTCAACTCCGCCCAGGACGCCGTCGACTCCGCCCAGAACGCGCTGACCACCGCCGAGCAGACCCCCACGCCGGCACCGGCGAACGGCACCTGCGTGGCACCGGCCGCGTACCACGTCACGCCGGCCGGCGAGCCGACCTCCGGGTCGCCCTCACCGACCACGTCGGCCAGCCCGTCTCCCAGCAGCCGCCCGTCGGCGACTCCGACGGCACGCCCGACCGCGACGGGCACGCACGCGACGACCGCGCCGGGCCACGGGTCCTCCGGTGGCGGCGGCGCCGGGAACTCCGGCGGTAGCTGCGGAGGCAGCGGCTCGGGCTCCGGCGGCTCCGGAGGCAGCGGCGGGCGGGGCGGCTCGACCGACGGGGTGTTCTCCGCCCAGCAGCAGCTCAACAACGCTCAGTTGGCGCTGTTGCAGGCGCAGGACAAGCTCGCCGGCACGGTCATCACGGCGCCGGTCGCCGGCAAGGTGCTCTCGGTCGCCGGGACGGTCGGCGGCTCCGAGACGCCGGGCAGCACGGCCTTCATCTCCCTCGGCGGGGTCAACGACACCGAGGTCACGGCGCAGTTCACCGAGTCGGACGTGGCGCACCTCGCGGTCGGTCAGCCGGCCAGCATCACGCTCCCGGACCGCGCGGGCCAGAAGTACACCGGGAAGGTCTCCGAGGTCTCCCCGGCCGGTACGATGTCCGGCCGGCTGGTCCGCTACGCCGTCCTGATCGCGTTCGACCAGGTACCCGCCGACCTGCTGTACGGGCAGAGCGCGAACGTCGCGGTCACCACCCAGTCGGTGGACAACGTGCTGTACGTGTCCTCCTCGGCGGTCACCGGCATCGCCAACAACACCGCCACCGTGACCGTGCGCTCGAACGGGCACGACGAGCAGCGCAACGTCCACATCGGACTGCGTGGCGACCAGTACACGGAAATCCAGTCGGGTCTGTCCCAGGGCGACTCCGTGGTCGTCGGCGGCCGGTGAGCCGCCGTGGCGGGCACCCGGGTCCTTGTCGTTGACGACGAGCCGAACATCTGCGATCTGCTGTCCGCGACGCTGCGGCTGACCGGTTACGAGGTGCGGACCGCGCACTCTGGCGCCGAGGCGCTGCGCAGTGCCGAGGAGTTCGACCCGGATCTGGTGGTACTGGACGTGATGCTGCCCGACGCGCAGGGGCACGAGATCTCCCAGCGGCTGCGCTCCGGCGGGCGGACCGTACCGGTGCTGTTCATGACCGCACGGGACTGGACGGCCGACCGGGCCAACGGGCTGACCGTCGGTGGCGACGACTACGTGGCCAAGCCGTTCAGCCTGGAGGAGGTCGTGCTGCGGATCGGGACGATGCTGCGGCGCATCGGCGTCGGCACGCCCCGGCCCACCGCGGTGCTGCGCTACGCGGACCTGGAACTGGACGACGACGCTCACGAGGTGCGCCGGGCGGGCCGTTCCATCGACCTGTCCCCGACCGAGTTCAACCTCCTGCGGTACCTGCTGACCAACGCGGGACGGGTGGTCAGCAAGGCGCAGATCCTGGACCGGGTGTGGAGCTACGACTTCGGCGGCGACGGCCGGATCGTGGAGTCCTATGTGTACTATCTCCGCCGCAAGATCGACAGCGTCGGGCCGGCACTGATCCATACCGTGCGCGGAGTCGGGTACGCACTGCGACTGCCGCCCGCCGAGAGGGCATGAACGTGCTGCGCCGCGCGGCGGTGGACCGGCCGGCGGCGGTGCGGCGCGCCCGGCCGTGGCGGGAATGGACGCTGCGCACCCGGATGGTGGTGGCCATCGCCACGCTGGCCGCGATCGGCATCGTGGTCGCCGACGTGGCCGGGGTCCTGCTGCTGCGCGGGCAACTCATCCACCGGATCGACGACCAGTTGCGGGGCGAGCAGCGGGCGCTGTCGCACAGCGGCTTCAACCGCAACGCCTTCACCGTACGGCGCGGGCCGTTCGGGCCCGACGCCCGCTTCCTGGGGTACCACGCCGACGGCACACCGGTCGCCGCCTCTGCCGCGGACGATCCCGACCTCGGCGGGTTCGCGTCGCTGCGGGCCCATGCCGGCACGGATCCGTACACGGTCCACTCGTGGCGGGTGATCGTGACGTACCTGCCGGACACGTCGTTCGGCGCCGGGTACGCGGTCAGCGCGGTGTCCCTCGCCGACGTGCAGAGCACCGAGGACGAGTTGCTGCTCATCGACGTACCGGTCAGTGCCCTGGTGCTCATACTGATCGGGTTCGCGGCGGCGAGCGTGGTGCGGATCGGGCTGCGGCCGCTGACCCGGATGGAACAGACCGCCGCCGAGATCGCGGCCGGGAATCTGCACGGCGTGGCGATGGAGCCGGACCGCCCGGGTGGCGCGCGACTGTCGCGAGTGGACGATGCCGACCCGCACACCGAATCGGGGCGGCTGGGCACCGCGCTGAACGGGATGCTCGGCCAGATCGAGCAGGCCCTGGCCGCCCGTACCGCATCCGAGCAACGGCTGCGCCAGTTCCTCGCGGACGCCTCACACGAGCTGCGCACCCCGCTGACCTCCATCCAGGGCTTCGCCGAGTTGTACCGGCGCGGGGGCGCGCCGCCCGGCCCGGCACTGGACGAGGCGATGGGCCGGATCGAGTCCGAGGTGGGCCGGATGCGGCTGCTGGTCGGCGACCTGCTGCTGCTGGCCCGGATGGACGAGGAACGGCCGCTGGAACGGCACCCGGTGGACCTGCTGGAAGTCGCCGCGGACGCGGTACGGGACGCACACGTGCGGGTACCCACCAGGTTCGTCGGGCTCGGTGCGCTGGACGACTCGTACGACACCTTCGAACCGGTGACCGTCCTCGGCGACGAGTCGCGGCTGCGCCAGGTCGTGACGAACCTGGTGGCGAACGCGTTGCAGCACACCCCGGACGACGCGCGCGTCGAGGTCCGGGTGGGCCGCCCGCTGCCCCAACTGGACGCGGCGGCCGGACCGCCGGTGGCCGCGGTCGGTGAAGCCCTGCCCCCCGGCGAGCCGGTTGCCGCGCTGGACGTCGTGGACACCGGCGCGGGAATGTCGCCCGAGGACGCCCGGCGCGCCTTCGAACGGCTCTACCGGGCCGATCCGAGCCGGGTTCGCAGCCACCCGGGGGCGCACGGCGGTGCCGGGCTGGGGCTGTCCATCGTGGCCGCGATCGTCCAGGCGCACGGCGGCCGGGTCGAGCTGTGGACGGCGCCGGGCGCCGGGTCGAGGTTCCGGGTGCGGTTGCCGGCCCAGCCGGCCGTGGACGACGAGCCCATCGCCGGCGACGAACGGAACGACGAACTCCAAGGCAGTTCCGAGCAAATCTGAGGTCAGTTCCCAGCGCTCACGTTCACCATATCGACCATGCGTGTATGGCGTCGTCCGACACTGTGGGTGAATGCCGGGCTGGGCGTGCTCGCCATAGCCGGTGCCCTCTGGGCATATCAGACGATAGCGGTCTCCCCGTCGTCTTCGACCACCGCCCGTTCCGGCAACCTCCGCACCGTCGTTTCCACCGGGAACGTTACCGCGAGCGTCTCGGCGTCGGGCACGGTGCAGAGCGCGGACGTGGCCGGCGCGGACTTCATCACCGCGGGCACGGTCACCGAGGTCGACGTCAAGGTCGGTGACACCGTGACCAAGGGCCAGCAACTGGCCAAGGTGGATCCGAGCGCCGCGCAGGAGACGCTGAACACCGCGCAGGCCAACCTCCAGGCGGCGAAGGATTCGCTGTCCCGGGCGGAGGCGTCGACGACCTCGGACGCGGCCACCATCTCGGCGGCCAACGCGCAGGTCGCCTCGGCGCAGGCAACGGCGGACTCCGATCAGCGGGCGGTCAACGGCACGGTACTGACCGCGCCGATCGCCGGCACCGTGATCGCCGTCAACGGCTCTGCGGGTAACCCGTCCGGCTCCGGTTCCTCCGCGACCTCCTCCAACGGAGGATCCGGAGCCGGTGCGGGCGGCGCGGGCGGTGGCGGTGGCGGGGCCGGCGGCTCCGGGTCCTCTTCCTCTTCTTCCTCGTCGTCGTCGAGCAGCAGTTCGTCGTCGACCGGCACGTCGTCGGGGTTCATCCAGATCGCCGACCTGAGCCAGATGCAGGTGTCGGCCAGCTTCGCCGAGGCGGACGCCGCCAAGCTCAAGGTCGGGCAGACCGCCAACATCACCTGGAGCGCCCTGTCCGGCGCACAGGCGACCGGCAAGGTCGCCACGATCTCGCCGACCGCGACCTCCTCGGGCGGGGTGAACTCGTACGCGGTGACGGTCAGCATGGACACGGTGCCGGACGGGGCCCGCATCGGCCAGACCACCTCGGTCTCGGTCACCACCGCCGAGGCGGACAACGTGCTGCGGGTACCGCTGGCGGCGGTGCGCAGCGCCGGCGGGCTGCACACGGTACAGGTGGTGTCGGGCAGCACGACCAGCACGGTGCGCATCCAGGTCGGTGTCACCGGTGACTCGTACGACGAGGTGACGTCCGGGCTCACCCAGGGCCAGACGGTCGTGGTGACCCCGCCGACCGGCACGGGTACGACCGGCGGGGCGGGTGCCGGCCGGCTCGGCGGGGCCGGCGGTCTCGGGGGTGCCGGCGGGTTCGGTGGCGGCGCCGGCGGGTTCGGAGGCGGAGGTGCCGGCGGGTTCCGCGGCGGCGCCGGCGGTGCCGGGGCCGGCGGATGACCCCCGACAGCAACGGCCACCCGATGGCGGCCGACCGTTCCGCGGCAGCCCGTTCCGCAGCCGACCGTTCTGCGGCCAGCCTGTCCGCGGCAGACGACCAGCCCGTCCTCGACCACCCGGTGCTCGACGTCCGGAACCTGGTCAAGACGTACGGCGCGGGCGAGACCGCGGTGCACGCCCTGCGCGGCGTCTCGATGACCGTGCAGCGCGGCGACTACGTCGCCATCATGGGATCGTCCGGCTCCGGCAAGTCGACCCTGATGAACATCCTCGGCTGCCTGGACATCCCGACCTCCGGCCGGTATCTCCTCGACGGCGTGGACGTGAGCCGGCTGTCCGACCGCCAGCTCGCGCTGGTACGCAACCGGCGGATCGGCTTCGTGTTCCAGTCGTTCAACCTGATCCCCCGTACCACCGCGCTCAGCAACGTCGAGTTGCCGCTTGCGTACGCCGGGCTGAAGGCGGCCGAGCGGCGGCGCCGGGCCCGCGCGGCCCTGGCCCTCGTCGGGCTCGCCGAGCGTGCCCACCACGAGCCCAACCAGCTCTCCGGCGGCCAGCAGCAGCGGGTGGCGGTGGCCCGGGCACTGGTCACCGCTCCGGCCCTGGTGCTCGCCGACGAGCCCACCGGAAACCTGGACACCCAGTCGACCGCCGACGTGCTCGGGGTGCTGGACCGGCTGAACCGGTCGGGCCGCACCATCGTGCTGATCACCCACGAGCCGGACGTCGCGGAGCACGCCCGCCGGCTGATCCGGCTGGTGGACGGCCGGATCGTGCAGGACGCCCGGCAGGCGCCCCTACCGCACCCCCGGCATCTGGCCGAGACGGTGGGCGCGTGAGCGACCGTAGTGAGCCAACGATGAGACAGCGCAGCGTGCGTGAACGGCGTCCCCTCCCGGGGCGCGAGGGGGCGGCGTGAACCTATTCGAGACCATCCGGTTCGCGATCCGCGGAGTCACCGCGAACAAGCTGCGCTCCGGGCTGACCGTGCTGGGCATGCTGATCGGCGTGGCCGCGGTCATCCTGCTCGTCGCGGTCGGCAACGGCTCGGCCAAGCAGGTGCAGGACCGGATCTCGCAGCTCGGCAGCAGCACGCTGACCATCAGCAGCGGCGGCCGGACCACCGGCGCGACGACGCAGAACTTCTCGCTGACCAGCACCCTCGTACCGGCGCTGAGCGACCACAACAGCGCGCCGCACGTGAAGAGCGTCTCACCGGTCGTCACCACCTCCGAGGACACCGCGTACGAGGGCACCAGCCACACCATCCCGCAGTTCATCGGCACCTACCCGTCCTACCTGTCGGCGGAGAACTACACCATCGCCAAGGGTTCGGCGTTCTCCCAGGAGGACGTCGACGAGAGCCGCAAGGTCGTCCTGATCGGATCCACCACCGCCGACGACCTGTTCGGCACGGTCAGCCCGATCGACCAGCAGGTGACCGTCAACGGCACGCTGTTCACCGTCATCGGTGTGCTGGGCAACAAGGACGGCACCGGCTTCACCGACCCGAACGACGTCGCGCTCGCGCCGCTTCCGGCGGTCGAGGAGTCGCTGACCGGGTACGGGCCGCTCAATCAGATGATCGTGCAGGCGACCAGTTCGGACGCGGTGGACGACGCGCAGAACGAAGTGACCGCGATCCTCAACGACAAGCTGCACGTCACCGACACCGCCAACGAGCCGTTCCGGGTACTCAACGCCGCTCAGCTGCTGTCCACCCAGGCCGACACCGCGCAGACGTTCACCGTCCTGCTCGGCGCGGTGGCGGGCATCTCCCTGCTGGTGGGCGGCATCGGCATCACGAACATCATGATGGTCACGGTCACCGAGCGGACCCGCGAGATCGGCATCCGCAAGGCGCTCGGGGCGCCCCGGCGCACCGTACTGGCCCAGTTCCTGGTCGAGGCCACGGTGTTGAGCGTGATCGGCGGCCTGCTCGGCGTCGCCGCCGCGCTGATCGGCAGCCAGTTCACCATCGTCGGGGTGAAACCCGTCGTGGTACCGGCCTCGATCCTGCTGGCCGTAGGCGTGTCTGTCGTGATTGGACTGTTCTTCGGCAGCTACCCGGCGAGCCGGGCGGCCGCTCTGCGACCCATCGAGGCGCTTCGCTATGAATAGGGATGCACGATGAACCCGTACGCACGCCACGCGGACGACACCGCCGAACTGGACCCGAGCGGTGTCACGACGGCGCAGCTCGCGCCCGATGCTCCGCCGGAACCCGAGGTCGACCCGGCGCACGACGTGGACCTGAGCCAGGACCCGTTCGCCGACGACCTGTCCGAACAGCTTGAGGCCGTGGCGCCCCGGCGCTGGACGAGCCGTACCACGATGGTGCTGGCCGCCCTCGTCCTGCTCGTCGCGGGCTTCGTGGGCGGCGCTCAGGTACAGAAGCACTGGGGTACCCCGGCCAACGCGTCGGGCCGCCCCACCGCGTTTCCCAGCGGCAACCCGTTCGCGGGAGGCGCGGG
>DASXOA010000387.1:0-2231 GCA_036494675.1 Rugosimonospora sp. | reverse complement strand
GGTCGGCGAGGCACGCCGGCAGGGCACCACGACCATCGAGGTCAAGAGCGGGTACGGGTTGACCCCCGGCGACGAGGCCCGGTCGCTGCGCATCGCCGCCGAGTTCACGACCGAAACCACGTACCTGGGTGCCCACGTGGTACCCGAGGGCCAGCGACCCGGCGACTACGTCCGGCTGGTCTGCGGCCAGATGCTCCACGCCGCCCGCCCGTACGCGCGCTGGGTCGACGTCTTCTGCGAGCGCGGCGCGTTCGATCCCGACCAGGCACGGGAGGTCCTGCGCGCCGGTATCGCGGCCGGGCTCGGCGCCCGCATCCACGCCAATCAGCTCACCGCCGGCCAGGGCGTACGGATCGCCGTCGACCTCGACGCGGCCAGCGCCGACCACTGTACCCATCTGTCCACATCGGACATCGATGCGCTCGCCGGATCCGGTACGGTGGCGACGCTGCTGCCCGGCGCCGAGTTCTCCACCCGATCGCCGTACCCGGATGCCCGCGGCCTGCTCGACGCCGGCGCCACCGTCGCCCTGGCCACCGACTGCAATCCCGGATCGTCGTACACCTCGTCGATGCCGTTCTGCATCGCGCTGGCGGTGCGGGAGATGCGCATGACGCCGGCCGAGGCGCTGTGGGCCGCCACCGCCGGGGGCGCCCGGTCGCTGCGGCGCGATGACATCGGGCACCTCGACGTCGGCGCTCGCGCCGATCTGTCCATCGTGGACGCACCGAGCCATGTCCACCTGGCCTACCGGCCGGGAGTACCACTGATACATCAGGTAATTCAGGGCGGAGAGCCGATATGAGCAGTACCAGCACCAGCAGCACCACGACCATCACCATCGCGCCCACCGGGCTGTCGCCCGCCGAGGTGGTCGCGACCGCCCGCCACGACGCCCGGGTCGAACTGGCCCCGGCCGCGCTGGACGCGATGACCGCCAGCCGGCACATCGTCGACGCGATCGAGCGGGACGGCCGTCCGGTCTACGGGGTCTCGACCGGCTTCGGGGCACTGGCCGACACGTCCATCGCGCCGGAGCGGCGCTCCGAACTCCAGCACGCGCTGATCCGCTCGCACTCCGCCGGCATCGGTGCGCCCATGCCGCGTGAGGTGGTCCGGGCGATGATCCTGCTGCGGGTCCGGTCGCTGGCCATGGGCCGGTCGGGGGTACGGCCGTTGGTCGCTCAGGCGCTGGTCGACCTGCTCAACCACGACGTCACTCCGTGGGTACCGGAGCACGGCTCGCTGGGTGCCTCCGGCGACCTGGCGCCGCTGGCGCACTGCGCGCTAGTGTTGCTCGGCGAGGGCTGGGTACTCGGCGCGGACGGCGCCCGGGTGACCGGCGACGAGGCGTTGCGCCGGGCCGGGCTGCAACCCATCCGGCTGGCCGCCAAGGAGGGGTTGGCGCTCATCAACGGCACCGACGGCATGCTCGGCATGCTGCTGCTTGCCGGCGCCGACGCGGCCCACCTGTTCACCATGGCCGACCTGACCGCGGCGCTGTCCATCGAGGCGATGCTCGGCAGTGACCGGCCGTTCCAGCCGGAGTTGCACGCCATCCGGCCGCATCCCGGCCAGGCCGTGTCGGCCGCCAACATCCACCGGCTGCTCCAGGAATCGTCCATCATGGACAGCCACCGCAACGACATGGCGCACGCGGTGCAGGACGCGTACTCGATGCGGTGCGCACCGCAGGTCGCCGGCGCGGCCCGGGACACACTCGACCACGTGACCGTCGTGGCCGGCCGCGAGCTCGTGTCCATCGTGGACAATCCGGTGGTGCTGCCGGACGGTCGGGTGGAGTCGACCGGCAACTTCCACGGCGCGCCGCTGGGCTTCGCGGCGGACTTCCTGGCCATCGCCGCGGCCGAGGTCGGCGCGATCTCCGAGCGCCGGGTCGACCGCCTGCTCGACGTGTGCCGGTCGCGGGACCTGCCGCCGTTCCTCAGTCCCGACGCCGGGGTCAACTCGGGCCTGATGATCGCCCAGTACACCGCGGCCGGGATCGTCGCCGAGAACCGGCGGCTCGCCAGCCCGGCGAGCGTGGACTCCCTGCCCACCAGCGGCATGCAGGAGGACCATGTGAGCATGGGCTGGGCGGCCACCCGCAAGCTGCGTACCGTGCTGGACAACCTGACCAGCCTGCTCGCGGTCGAATTGCTGGCCGGGGTCCGCGGGCTCCAGTTGCGCGCCCCGCTGACCGCGTCGCCGGCCGGCCGGGTCGCGATGGC
>DASXOA010000386.1:0-6343 GCA_036494675.1 Rugosimonospora sp. | reverse complement strand
GGCAGCCCGTACTGCGCGCGGTAGACGGCGAGGTCGGCTTCGGCGTTGGGGTCGTCGTAGGCGTCCACGATCGCCACCGTCTGCCCTGCACCGGCGTAGGTCGGCAGTTTGTACGCGCTGCGCAGGTCGGCCGGTCCGTAGCCGGCCGGTGTGTCGTTGGCGACCACACCGCGGTGCGCCGCCACATCGGTTCGACGCAGCGCCAGGCAACGCGCGACGTTCGGCTTGCCGGGGGCGCCGCAGACCTGGGTGACCGGGTGGGGGCTCTCCTGCCCCGGGCTGGTCTGCTGCGCCGGGCGCGGCGGCGGCCCCGTCGTCCGCGCTGACGCCGGCGTGACCGTGACCACGACCAGCGAGAGCGCGGTAGCGATCGCCACCAGCAGCGCAAGCCAACGCTGCCGCCGGGCCCTGTTCAGCGGGAACATACGAGCCGCCTTTCTGGTCGCTCGCGCCGTGACGACGCCAGCCCCGAGGAGGTAAGGGCGGGTCCGGCCGGTCCACCGGCCGGACCCGTAACGAGGATCAGCTCAGCTGGTAGGCCCGGATGATCGTCTGGTCGATGGAGTTGCCGTGCACGTCCCGGGCGGACGCCCGCAGCGACACGAAGCCCGCGGCCGCGGGGTGTTGTACGGTGGCGAACCCGTCCCGCACCGGCACCGGCACCCACGTGAGGCCGTCGTCGAAGGACACTTCGACGGTTAGCTCCCGTACCCGGCCGGTCGTCGCCGTACCGTCGACCCGCACCGGGATCCGCACCGTCTGGCCAGCGGGCAGCCGCCCGTACCCGTCGAGCCGGGGACTGAACCGCACGGCGAGCAGCGGCAGCGCCTCCGGCTCGGCGGTGTACCGCGACTCGAACGTCCAGGTCGCCGCCACCCGCGTCGAGCGGGTCGCGCCCGCCATGGTGGTGCTGGAGACCAGCCGGTACTGGCTCTTGTCCGGCGACACCTGAAAGCTCGCACTGTCCGGCTGCAGGCCGCCCGTAACGAGGCGGTTATCGCGGTACAGCACGGTCTCGCCGACCCCGCCGATCCACCCCGAACTCGCCACGTGCCCCGGCGAGCTGTCCGAGGCCAGCGGCACGGAGACGGTGAGCACGTTCCCTGACCGCACCGACGAGCCGCCGATCGCCGGGCCGAGAACCGAGGTGTACCAGTCATCGTGCACCGTCGCGCCGTTGGCGATCGTCCGGGCACCCTGACTCTGCACCTGGAGGAACTTCGGCGCCGTCTGGAACAGCACGGCACTCCACTGCACCCCGCCGACGCTGTAGAAGTGCGAGGTCAGCTGGCCGGGCAGGGTGAACTCGTCGGTGATGATGCCGTCGGCCGGCGGTGCGGACGAGCCGGGCGCGACGGCGAAGTCGGTCCGGTCGCCGGTGCCGGCCGTGCCGGTCGAGCCGAAGTCGGCGGTCACCGTCGCCAGGTCCGCGTCGGTGATGACCGGGTGGGAGCTGACCGGGCCGCGCTGGCTGGCGACGGCCACGTTGCACACGCTGCCTGAACCGGGGCCGCAGGCGGTGCTGCCCGGCACGTCACGCAGGTACTGCACCGAGGTGTACGCCAGTCCGGGCACGTCGGCCGGTACGACGTAGCCCTCCGTCGCGCCCAACGCGAACGCGGTCCCGCCGCCGGCGACGCCGAGCGCGAAGCCGGTGTAGGTACCGGTTTCGACGGCGTTGAGGTTGACGCCGACCCGCTCGCCGGGCCGCGCGTCGAGCACCACGTTGCGGGCGGTGTCGAGGGTGACCGCCTGGGCGACGACGGTGAACGACGGGTACGCCGGCCCGCGGTCCGGGGACAGGGTCGGGATCCAGGCGTACACCGCATACCGGCCGGCCGGCAGCTGCGCACTGAGCGGGCGACCTATCGTCACCCCCGTGTAGGTGACCTGGGTGTCGAGGTTGGTCAACATCACCGGGAAGCCGTAGCTGGTGCCGTTTGTGACGCCGTCCCGATCGACCGTGCTGACCGTGATCGGGTGGGTGACCGGGTTCGCATACGCGGACACCGGCGTCTGTACCACCGCGCCGTCGCCGGTGGCGGTGACCCTGGCCCCGTACGGCCCGGCCGCCTGGGCGGTGACCGTGACCTGCGCCGTGCCGCCCGCCGGTACGGTGACGTGCTTGGCGCTCAGCGCGAAGGTCCCGCGGGGGGCCTCCCGGCCGGCCAGGTCGGTCGCGGCGATGTCGAGCTTGACGGTGACCGCGTGCGGGCCGTCGTTGCGGTAGGTGATGGTGCCGCTGGCGGGCGAGTCGCCGACGGTGAACGGGCCGAGCGTCAGGGTCGGCTGAACGGCATACACCTGCTGGCTGGCCGCGCGGGCCAGGTCGAGCCGCCCGCTGCCCTGCCCGTACACGGTGGCGCCGGACTGCGGTTGCGCCGCACCCACCAGCGCCGACTTGAGCCGCTCCGCCGTCCAGTCGGGGTGCGCGGCGGCGAGGATCGCGGCGGCGCCGGCCACGTGCGGGGCGGCCATCGAGGTGCCGCTGGCCTGGATGTACCGGTCGTCGATCGGGTAGCCGATGGTCGTCCCTGCAGCCCGGCCGGCGACGATCGCGTACCCGGGGGCGGTGATCTCGGGCTTCACCGCGTGGTCGCCGACCCGGGGGCCGCGGCTGGAGAACGAGGCGAGCTGATCGTCGCCGGTGACCGCGCCCACGGTGAGGGCCGCGTCGGCCGTCCCGGGTGCGGTGACGCTCTCGTCGCGACCGTTGTTACCGGCCGCGACGACGAACAGCGTGCCGTACTGCGCGGTCAGCGTGTTGAGTGCCTGCGACATCACGTCCGTACCGTCGGTGGCCGCGCCGCCGAGGCTCAGGTTCACCACCTTCGCGCCGGCCGCCGCGGCCCACTCCATGCCGGCGATGATCGCCGAGTCGGGGCAGCCGCTGGTCGTGCAGACCCGACCGATGAGCAGCTTCGCGCCGGGCGCGACGCCGGAGCTGCGGCCGCCGCCGGCGATGATCGTTGCGACATGCGTACCGTGCCCGACATCGTCCTTTGTCCCGTTCGGGCTGTCCGTGAAGTCCTTCGCCTCGACGACTCGCCCGGCGAGGTCCGGATGCGTCGGGTCGTACCCGGTGTCGAGCACGGCGACCGTGGCGCCGGCGCCGGTGAGGCCACGCTGCCACACCTGCGGGGCGCCGATCTGCCGGTCGCTGTCCACGTCGTCGAGCTGGGCGACGCCGTCGAGGGACACCTGGGTGATCCCGCCGGTGAGCGAGTCCGCCTGCCGCGGGGCGGCCGGGTCCACGGCCTTCCAGAACGCGCTCGCGCTCGCCGCCGGTACGTCCACCGCCTTGCTGTGTACCGAGGGCAGATCTCGCTCGACCCGCGTCCCGCCGGCGCGCAATCGCGGCGCCGCCGCGGCCGCCGCGGCGTCTGAGCCGTACGTGACGATGAGCGGCAGCTGGCCGGTGGACCGCGGGGTGGACAGCAGCGCGGTCACGTCGAACAGCGCCGAGTCCAGCACGTTGGTGGCCACGAGGCGCTGCGCGTCGAACGGCGTCACAGTGACGTGACCGTTCTCGATCCGCTGCAGGAACGGCATGCCCTCCCGGCCGGCGGCAGGAAGGAACGTGACCGCCGGCGTGCCGGCCTCGCCGCGGGCCAGCGTCACCTGGTCGCCGGTGACGAGCGTGACCGTACCGGTGACGTCATCGACGGCCGGACCGGTCAGGGCGGTCGGCGTGGTCTGCGCGGCCGGCGGTAGGGCGTACCCGGGCCGACCCGCGGCGCCGGACGCGCCCGGCGAACCGGCGTGCGCGGGCTGGCCCACGGCCGTGGCGCCGACCGCGAGCGCCGTGACGATGGCGGCGACCGCCGCCCGCCGGTGGGGCCATATGCCCGCGGCCCGCCGGAGATGCCGAATTCCGGCGCGCGGCCGGACGGTGGAACTCACGTGTGCCCCTCGCTGTCTGCTTGATCCAAAAGCCATCGCGAGACTGGCACGCGAGCCGCGCCGCAGGGAAGACTCTGCCGGTGGCCGAAATGCGGCATCGCCGCAAAACCAGCAGGAGGTAACGTGTTCGAGGCATTGGGGCTGACCCGCGTCGAAGAGCTCATCTGGCAGGCGCTCATCGACCGTCCCCCGGCTGCGGCCGCGGAACTGCGTGACACCGACGGGCTGTCGGCCCGCGCAGTGGCGGGAACCCTGGGGAGCCTGCGCGCCAAGGGGTTGGTGGTCGCGCTCTCCGGCCGACCCGTCCGGTACACGGCCACCGCCCCCGACATCGCCCTCGACATACTGATCCGGGCCAAGGAGGAGGAGCTGCGGCGTACCCGGCTGCTCACCGGCCAGGTCATGGAGCGGTACCGGTCGGGCCGGCGCGCCGCCGCGCCGGAGGACATCGTCGAGGTCGTCCGCGGCGCCGAGGCCGTGTTTCAGCGCTGGTGCCAGATCCAGCGCGCCGCCCGTACCGAGATCTGCGCGCTCGACCGGCCGCCGCACCTCACAGCAACGAACCCGCTCGAGGTCGAGCAGCTCGACTCCGGGGTCCGCTTCCGCGCCGTGTACGACACCACGGTCCTCGAACTTCCGGGCAGGCTCGCCATCATCGAGGCGATGATGCGCCGTGGCGAACAGGCCCGCGTCGGCGCGGCACCAGTGAAGTTCGTGCTCGCCGACGACCGGATCGGCATGATCTCCCTGCAGCACCCGGCGACGACGGACGCCGTGCTCGTCGTCCACTCCTCGTCACTGCTCGTCGCGCTCCGCGGACTCTTCGACGCGATCTGGCACGCCTCTGTTCCGATTGCCACCGGCGCGGGCGGCGATGACCTCGACCCGGACGACCGGCGCCTGCTCACGTACCTCGCGGCGGGAATGACCGACGACGCCATCGCCCGGCAGCTCGGCTGGCACCTTCGTACCGTGCAGCGCCGGGTCCGGCGGCTGATGGGTGAGCTCGGCGTCCGTACCCGGTTCCAGGCCGGCCTGCACGCCGCCCGCCGCGGCTGGCTGTAGGGAGGAAGGCGTCCCGACCCGCGAGATCGCCGAGGCGATCGGCCGCGCGCTCGATCTGCCCGTTGACCTCGATCGCGCCCGATGACGTCCAGGCCCACTTCGGCTGGATCGGTACGTTCTTCGGCATGGACCTGTCAGCGACGAGCACCGCGACGCAGGAGCTCCTCGGTCGGACGCCTGCCGGTCCCACTCTTCTCGAAGACGTCGATGCGGGGGCCTACTCGGGGCAGTGATATTGGTGGCCATTATTGGGCGCTGCATCAGAGGGGATCGTCCTCGATCCGGCCCCGGTCAGGCGGCTGCCATTCGAAGGCCCGCGGTGCTATTCCGGCGCCGCTGTGACGTGGTCGAAGAATGCACACGTCTTCGATGTATCAACGCAGCAGGCGGTCCGCATCGTTGATCAGCGGAACGACCCGCTCCCGCCGGCCGCGGCCCTGGCTGCTCTTGCCGAGGCGCACGTGTAGCTGAGCCAGCCCCGGCGGTTGAAGGCGAGTGGGGCTGGTGGAGGATCGGGGATTCGCATACGCAATTCAGCCGAGTGAGGGTGTTTGCGCCCGGATCGCTATGGCGAGCACTGGCCGCGAGAGCACTCAATGTAGACCTCGTCGGGGTCGCGCTGTGCCAGGTAGCGAAAGTGGATCGCGGCGGGTGCGGATGCTCGCGCGTCCGCCAGCCACCGCGGCGCCGTCCACTGTTGGGCGACGACGGCGCGAACGGTTCCGTCGACGACCACCAGCCAGGTTGCTTTCCCACCTGCGATCTGAGCCAGGTACGTCCGTGCGAGAGCCGCAGTAACCGCGTCGCCCATGGCGACGCTGTCGCGAGTCATGTCAAGACGCACAGCATGCAGGGTAGTCGGACCGGCCCTGAGCCTGCACCGGGCCTTGGTCACGTGTGTTCGTCGACCCTGGTGTCCTTGAGGGTGCCAAGGATACGAAGAATCGCAACGTCGAGTACGACGCGTTCGACGATCGCTACGCCACCTTGCTGCTGACCGAGATCATCCCATAGGTGGCGGAGCGCTACGCGATCACCGAGGATCCAGACCAGTGGGAATCTGTGGAGGCAGCAGTGGCGGCAACTGCGCGTTCACCGCCGCGTGGCTGCACCCGGACAAGTTCCGCCGTGTGATCTGCTGCCTTCCAGCTTCGTGCAGATGCCTGGCGGCAATCCGTACCCGGAGCTCATTCCCAGCGTTCCCCGTAAGCCGCTGCGCATATTTATGCAGGCGGGCCATCGAGACCTGCACTGGAACGAGCCTCAACGAAACTGGCTGGCCAACAACCTACGCGTCGCAGCCGCCCTGGCAGAAGCTGGCTACGACTTCCGACTCGTGCTTGGCGACGGTGGCCACAACCCGAATCACGCCGGC
>DASXOA010000385.1:0-13739 GCA_036494675.1 Rugosimonospora sp. | reverse complement strand
AGCCGGCCAGTTCCACCGTCGTGTTGACGGCGAGGCAGCCGCGGGAGGTCAGTGCGACATCCGCGTCGGCGAGCCGCCGCAATGCCGCCCGCAGCCGTGCGGTGACGGAACCCGGGCCCTCCAACGTCTCCACGATGCCGGCGATGCGGATGTCGACGTAGCGCCGCAGTGCCAGGTCGAACAGGGCGCGCTTGCTGATGAAGGTGTTGTAGAGGCTGCCCTTGCCGATGCCCAGCTCTGCAACGAGGTCCTGGGGGGTGGTGCCGGTGAACCCCTTACGCCAGAAGAGTTCCATCGCCTGATCGACGATGACATCCGGGTCGAACTGCTTCGGCCTGCCCATGGACAGGGACAGTAGCCGTTCTGTACCTCGTGGTCAAGAATCCCAACCGTTGCGCCGCCCGAAGGTCATGACCTCATTTTCGCAGTACCTGTGGCCAATGGCGCGTCGGCGGGAGCGGTGTCATCGGGGCTGGAGCACGTTGATCCGGCTGATCTGTGGCTCCACCGGGGCATCGCTCGCCGGGGCCGGGTAGCTCGCCACGATTGTCAGCCGGTCGGCGGGCAGATGTCCACGTCCGGGGTCGCCGACGAGCACCCGGGCACCGCGCGCGGCGGCTCGGCGGAGGAACGGCCACATCCGTTTCGCGATCGCCTCGCTGTAGAAGACGTCACCGGCGAGCACCACGTCGGCGTCGCCGCCGTCGCCGCCGAGCAGGTCGCCCGGGCACGGTGAAACCGCCGCGCCGTTGGCCCTCGCGTTCAGCGTGATCGCGGCCAGGGCGTACGGGTCGATGTCGTTCGCCGCCACCGCCGCGGCACCTGCCAGCCCCGCGGCGATCGCCACCAGGCCCGACCCCGACGCCACATCGAGTACCCGCCTGCCGGCGACCGTCCCCGGATGGTCGAGCAGGTAACGTGCCAACGCCTGACCGCCCGGCCACGCGGTGGCCCAGAACGGAGCCGTCAACACGGAGCCCACCTCGGCTTCCATCCGTGCCCACCACACGATGGCATCCTCCGCCAAGTGCAGGCGGACCTCGGGAACCAGCGGCGTTGGGACGAGGCGGAGCCGATCATATCCGGACATATCCGGCGTAATCAGCTCGCCCTCAAGATAAGCCATTGCGCCTGCCCGACTCGTCACGGAGTCAAGCATGACTGACGGCCGACCCGCCCGTGCACCAAACCCCGACCTGCCGGGTACCGGCAACCGCCGCACGGGGCCGGGAGGGGGACTACTGTCCTTCCTGGCGGCCGATCAACGGCCGCCCACATCACCAGGGAGTAATCGCATGGCAACCGGCACCGTGAAGTGGTTCAATTCGGACAAGGGATTCGGTTTCATCGCACAAGACGGCGGCGGCGCCGACGTGTTCGTCCACTACTCCGCTATCGCCAGTGGCGGCTACCGCGAGCTCAACGAGGGCCAGAAGGTCGAGTTCGACATCACCCAGGGTCAGAAGGGCCCCCAGGCCGAAAACGTCCGACCCCTCTGATTAGCACCGCCACAGCGGGTTCGAGGGCCGGACCGCGGGCCGGACGCACCTCGCCGGCGCGCAGCCGGAGAGCGCCCACGCCAAACGCCTCGACCATCGCATCCCGGGCATACGCGGCATCTACCGCCACGTCACCCGGCATGCGGCAATGCATGGTCGATGCGCTCCAGCACTGCCGGGAGACCACCCACCCCCAGCAGTCGACCACGGAGGTACGGCGGGTACGGGCGGCATAACCATCCCAAAACAGACCATGCCCCGGGAGCGGCCGATCGCCGCCCCGGGGCATTCGTCTCCCCCACCCCTGACCGCTCGCGAACTACTGTGCCGCCGCTCCGCTGTTACGACGCCAACACTCTTGTATCCGCTTGGCCTTGTCGGAAAAAGCCGGATCCTTTGTGGCGCCGCCATGAATAGGCACGGTCAGGCCGAATCGATTTCCGTTCTTAAGAGCGACAAAAACGACCGAACGCGGGATTCCACGTACTGCGTATGTCTGGACCTCAACACCCTCAACCTCGGACCAGGGCCAGGCGCGGTACTTGCCCAATGCGCGCCACCTAATACCACTATTGTCGCAAGTCGTGAAATCGCGACCAGACAGGAAAAAGTATCCAACAAAGACAAGGCTCGCGAGGCCAAAGGCGATCACACCCACTACAGCGCGGCCACCCGTCAGCGCCGCGACCACGCCAAAGACAGCGGCGAGTCCGAAGGAAACACCCGCACCTATCATCAACCCTCGCCGTTGTCCGCCAGTGTGTTTGAAGGTCAAGTCGTCCACGGCGTCATTCTGTCATCGACCGTCAATCTCTGGCCCCGTGCGCGAGGAACGCCCTTCAGGCCGCAAGGGAATCGGACTATCTAACCCCAGCATGGCCAACTTCCCCTTACAGCATTGACTCATCGCTATCCGGATCGGATCCCGGGGCGCCGGTCCAGGGCGGACGGTTCCCCTGTGAATCCATTGCCGTCGGTTCTCCGCTCTCCGGCGAACTGTTCCCGACCCGTCCGTCGATCGCCGTCGGCGACCCGGTTAGCCTGTGTGCATGTGGGAGGCGGCGCACGGGATCGACCTCGATGGCTGACGCCGACGACGTCCGTCAGCTGGCACTCGCTCTCCCCGAGGTGGTGGAGATCGAGAGCAACGGCTTCGACTTCCGGGTCGCCGACAAAGGGTTCGTGTGGTCCTACCCCGAGCGCAGACCGGGCAAGCCGCGCGTCATCCGGACCGACATCGCGGTGCTGTACGTCGGCGACGAAGCAGAGAAGCAGGCCCTGCTACTCGGCGAGCCCGAGGTTTTCTTCACCACGCCTGGCTACGACGGGTTGCCGCTCGTCATGCTGCGGCTGGCCCAGGTGGACGTCGGACGCCTGCGGGAGCTTGTCACCGACGCATGGCGGATGCGTGCCCCGGATCTGCTCGTCCGAGCCCTCGACTTACCGGTCGACGAGCACGACCTACGAGCGTGACCACGACGCGGCACCGGTGAGACCGCAGAGCGCTTCTCCGAACAGGGTCACGAGCCTGCGTCCGAGTTGATGTCAAGACGGCCGGTCCGGCTCCGACTATTCCTTGACGGCGCCGGATGGCGGCGCCGAGGGCGGGAGGAGTTCGCGATGAGCAGAGTCGTGCTGGACGTGTCGGTGTCCCTGGACGGGTTTATGGCTGGCCCGAACGTGCGGGAGGCGGAGCCGATGGGGGACGGCGGCGAACGCCTCCACGCGTGGATGGCCGGGCAAGGGCCCGACGGCGACGTCAACGGTGGCGTGCGCCGAGAAGCGGACGCGGCCGTGGGAGCCGCGGTCGTCGGACGGCACACGTTCGATCTCGGCCTGGGTCGGTGGGGTGGCACGCCATGGCCCGGTGTCCCCAGTTTCGTGGTCACCCATCGGGCGAAGGAGGACTTCATCGGCGACAACGGCGGGACGTTTGCCTTCGACGGGCTGCGGGCTGCGGTTCGGCGCGCCAAGCGGGCCGCGGGGCACAAGGATGTTCTGGTACTGGGCGCCGATGTCGCCCGGCAGTTGCTGAGGGCAGACCTGCTCGACGAGATACGCATCCACCTCGTTCCGCTCCTCCTGGGCGGGGGAACGCCACTGTTCGATGGGGAGCGGGCCGAGCTGATCCCAGAAGGAAAGCCCCTCACGGGAACCGTGACCCACCTACGCTTCCGGGTCGCAAAGGATGCCTTGTCTACGTCGTAGATGTTCGTTACGGTGTAGACCAAGGCTACGACGTAGACGTGGGTGAAGGGTCGGCGAAGATGACCTCGGAGTATGTGACGGTTCCCGGGGCGCGGCTCTACACGGAGCGGACCGGGGACGGGCCGCCGCTGCTGCTCATTTCCGGCGGCGGCGGTGACGCCGGGATGTACGAGGAAGTCGTTCCGTTGCTCGCGGAGCGCTACACGGTGCTCACCTACGATCGGCGGGGCAACTCGCGCAGCCGGTTCACCGACCCTGACACCGCGATCGATGTCGCCGCGCAGGCGGGAGACGCCGTCGCGATCCTCGACCACTACGGGGTGAACGGGGCGTACCTCTTCGGCGGCAGCAGCGGCGCGATCATCGCGCTCGACGTGTTGGCCCACCACGCGGATCGACTCCTGGGCGTGGTGGCACACGAGCCACCGCTGGTCTCGATACTGCCGCCCGACAGCGCGGAGTGGCGAGGCATTGCCGAGATCGGCCGGATCGCGCGGGAGAAGAGTCCCTTGCGGGCGTACGCGGCCTTTGGCGCGATGACCATGGATGACCCGCCGTGGCTGTTCCGGTCCTCCATGGGACAGGCTCTGGTCGCCGGCGCCTCCCGGGTCGCCCTGCCGGTCGGTGCGGCCGTGTGCCGAATCACCGGCGGCGAGCCGAGTTCGATGACGCGCCAACTGGGCAACGCCGACCTGCTGTTGCGGCGCGAACTCCCGCTCATCGGCCTGGATTACCAGCCCGACCTGGCCGCGCTGCGCGACGTCGCTGTCCCCTGGCGGCTGGCCACCGGCCGAGACAGTGTCGGCAAGCCGTACTACCAGCCGGCGCACGTGCTCAGCGAGCGGCTCGGCGTGCCGTGCGAGGAGTTCCCGGGTGGACACACCGTCTACATCGAACAGCCGCGCGAGTTCACCGAGACCCTGCAGAAGATCCTCGGAGGGTTCGCCGGATGAGCACTCCCCCCGTGCCGCCGCCCCCGACGCGGCCGGCACTCAACCGCGAGTACCTCGCTACGGCCGCGCTCGCGCTGATCGACGCCGAAGGGTTACGCAAGTTCTCGATGCGCCGCCTGGGCGCCGTCCTGGGCGTCGACCCGATGGCCGCCTATCGCCACTTCGAGGATCAGGAGGCGCTGTTCGACGGCATCGCCGAGGCACTGTTCGCCGAGATGGACGCCGACTCGCTGCCGTGGGAGGCGCCGTGGCCGGAACTGGCGGCGCAGTACTGCCGCCGGCTGCGCGACGTGCTGCTCCGGCACCCGTACGCCGTCTCGGTGTTCGCCACCCGGCCGGTGCGGTCGCCGGCGTCGATCGAGATGGGCGTACGCGCGGTGGCCACGCTGCACAACGCCGGCCTACCGCCGGCGACCGCGCTACGCATCCTGCGATGCCTGCGGGAGTTCGCTGTCGGGCACGCGCTCAGCGTGTCGGCCCTTCAACTGGGAGCGCAGCGGCGCAGCAGGAAGCCCGACAAGCGCAGTCCGCAGTACAACCTGTTGGCGCAGGCCGCGGACGACACCGCACCGGACGACCATTTCGAGGTGGGTTTGCAAGCCATGCTGCGCGGTTTCGAGCAGCCCTGAGCCAGCAGCCCTTCGACGAGGCACCGGCGCTCAGGTGCGGCGCAGCACCAGGGTCGCGAAGCCCAACACGTTGCGGTACCCGCGCAGCCACTGTTCCCGGTGCTCCCGCGCAACCGTGAGCGCCTGGCTGGCGTCGGGGTGGCCGGGGTTGTCGAGGGCCCATTCGGTGAGCGAGCCGATCCACGACCATTCGTAGTCGTCCCATTCGGCGGCATCGCTGACGTGGGCGTACACCGGGGTCCAGCCGGACTGTTCGGCGACGTCCACCAAGCCGGCGAGATCAGAGAAGTCCGCCGGTGTCGCGTCGAGCGCGGCCAGGGCCTCCGGCGTCGGCGGTACCTGCCAGAAGCCCTCGCCGATCAGGAGGATGCCGTCGGGGTTCACGTGCCGGCCGGCCATCTGCAGCGTCCCGGCGATACCGTCGAACGCGTGTGTCGCCCCGACGCACAGCACCAGGTCGTAGTCGCCGTCCGGCACGTACGTGCGGGCATCGCGCTCGTGCAGCGTGAGCCGGTCGGCAAGGCCGCGTTCGGCGGCCGCCGCCGCGGCGCGTTCCAGGGCGTACCGGTTGACGTCGATACCGTCGGCGTGCCCGTCGGGGTAGTGAGCGAGGGCCTGCAGTGCCCAGGCTGCCTCCCCGCAGCCGAGGTCGAGGATCCGTGCCGCCGGTCGCCGATCCGCCCGGCGCAGCAGCCGGTTGAGGTTGACGCCGAGAACCGGTGCCGCGATCGGGTGGTGCGAGTGCGCGATGCTGCTGAGTCGTTGACGGTCCACCGGTCATATTGAACACGAGAGCGCTCGACTCACCGTCGGACAGGTCCGTTGCGAGCCACGCGCCCACCATCGACAGCTGGTGCGAAGGTCCTCCGGGTCGGGCGGCTCTGGTCGCCCGACCCCACGGCGTGGGATTCGCCGATCAGCCAAGGTCGGCCAGCGCCGGGGCGATCTGTGCCCAGCGGTCGATGCCGGGCGCGAACTCGGTACCGATCGGTTGCAGCAGCGTCACGTGATCCGCGCCGGCGGCCAGGTGTGCGCGCACCTTCGCGGCGACCGTGTCCGGTCCCCCGTGCGCGACGAGCCCGTCCACCACCCGGTCGTTGCGCTCGGCGATTTCCTCGGCCGGGTAGCCGAGCTCGGCCAGCGTCGTCCGGAAGGAGGCGAGATCGGACCAGGTGGATACCACCTGGCGCGCGGTCGCCCGGGCCCGGTCGCGGTCGTCGTCCACCACCACGGACTGGCCCACCACGAGCAGCTTGTCCGGGCCGAGCAACTGCCGGGCCCGCGCGGTGTGCTCCGGAGGCAGTCCGGCGGGCAGCGCGCCGTCGGCGATCTCGCCGGCCAGCGCGAGCATCTTCGGCCCGTTCGCGCCGAGGATCCGCGGGTAGGCGGTGTCCGGCGCGGGCGGCCAGGTCTGGCTGTCCATGCCGGTGATGTAGGCGCGCATGGTGGCCAGCGGGCTGCCGAACTCCCGGCCGACGCTCTCCGCCTGCTGTGGGAAGCCGACCCCGAGGCCGAGCGTGAACCGGTCGGGATAGGCCTCCGCGAGGTAGGCCGCGGCGCTGTGGGCGGTCTGTGGCGACCGCGCCCAGATGTTGGCCACGCAGGTGCCGAGCGCCATCCGCTCGGTGGCGGCCAGCAGCACGGCCAACTGCGCGAGGGCGTCCTTGCCGATGACCTCATTGGTCCAGGCGGTGCGGTAGCCGACGCGTTCCAGCCGGCGGACCGCCGCCCGCTGTTCGTCGACCGGCGCCGTGCTGGTGAACGTGACCGGCATACTCACGCCGACCGGCCCCAGCGCCCGGCGCGCCGCGTCCACGACACTGCTGGCTGCCATGGCGATCCTCCTTGGTGTCATCGCTGGTTGATGCCGTCAGGCGGCGAAGCAGTGGCCGGCGTCGATGTCCGCGAGCAACCCGACTCCCACCCTGCCGCCAGACGACCCCCGGGTCCAATGAATCCTTCGTATCGCGTAATACGGTTTGCGTATCACCGCAGCTAGGAGCCGTCAACCGACCATTGCCCGGACGCGAACGAGGACTACCCTGGGAACCATGTCCGACCTGCCGCCGCCCCCGGTGGACCTCGACCTGCGGCTGGTGCACTGCTTCACGGTCGTCGCCGAACACCGGCATTTCGGCCGCGCCGCCGAGGTCCTGCACCTCACCCAACCGTCGCTGAGCCGGCAGGTCCACCGCCTGGAACAGCAACTCGGCGCCCGGCTACTCGACCGCACCCCGCGGGGCAGCCGCCTCACCGAGGCCGGCGAGGTGTTCCTGCCGCAGGCCAAGGCGCTGCTGCGTACCGCGGCCCAGGCCATCGCGTGCACCAAGGCCGCCGCCCAGCCCAGCCGCATCACCGTCGGCTACACCGCTGGCCTGATCATCACGCCCCTCGTGCGCGAGATGCGCAACCGGCATCCCGACGCCGATGTGCACGCCCAGCACGTCGCCTGGAACGACGTCCGCGCCGCGCTGCTGGAGCACCGGGTCGACGCGGTGGTCAGCCGGCTGCCGTTTCCCACCGACCAACTGCACGTCACGATCCTCTACGACGAGCCGCGTGTCGTGATCGTGCCACTGGACCACCGGCTGGCCGGCAAGGAGTACGTCACCCTCGACGACATCGCCGACGAGCCCCTGCCCCGGCTGCGCGAGTCAGACCCGGCGTGGAGCGCCTACTGGCGCATCGATCCACGCCCCGACGGTCGCCCCGCACCGGACGGTCCCGTCATCGACGCCCTTGAGGACAAGCTCGAACTCGTCGCCGCCGGACAGGCCGTGGCCATCTCCGCCGGCTACAACATCAGGGCCCTGCGTCCCGACCTCACCTCGATTCCGCTGTACGGCGTCGATCCCGCTCACGTCGTGCTGGCCACCCGTGCCGACGACCGCAGCCGCCTGGTCGCCGCGTTCCGCAGGTACGCGCAGGCCCAACTCGCCGGCCCCGAACCCGGCACCCCGGCCGAGCACGCCGATTCGTGACCGCGTGACCGGTCGCGGGTCGCGGTCGGATGGCGGTCCTGGCGGTCCTCGCGAACCGGGCGACGCCGGCATTGGCTGGCGGCGCCCGCGGTTGCTGCTGCACGTTGCTATGGTTCGTCGATGCCACTGCCCGCTCGACGGTTGCTTTATGCCCTGCCGGCGCTGGTTGCCACGCTGGTGACGATGCTGCTCGCTCTCCTCAGCCTCCTCGTCGGCCCGATCCAGGAATGCGAGGAGTGCCCTGGAAGGACCGGTGCCTCACAGGCACAGACTCAGCAGTGGCTATGGGCTTTGCGCGTCTCGGCCGCGGCTGTCTTCCTCGCCTGGGCGGTTGCGGCCGTTGTCATAGTCGCTACCAGCCGTGACGGGCGACGGCTGCGTGCTGTCCCGATGGCGATCGCCCTCGTCGTCGCCCTGATTCCGGCAGGTGGGGCGGAAGTTGCCGTCGCCATCAACGTCTACAACGCGGTCCATCCCGCCGGGTACAGGTCTTGAACGAAGCGCGGCGGCTCAGCTCATCCGTGCCGGGCTACCGTCCGTCGAGGGCTTCACGCGGGTTCGGACCGAGGGACGCGACGATACCGCCAGCGAGGCGGTCGCCCTGACCACGAACATCGATCGTGGCCCCTTGCTCGGGCCGATAGATGTCGTGTAATCTAATGACACGACATAGACGTGTCATTGGAGGGAACCGCCATGAGCTCAGACCCCATCCGTCGCGTGACAGTGGTCAGTACCGGCACTGTCAAGATCCACCCCGAGCACGTGGGACCGACGTGGAAGCCGCTGTACCTGTGGCTGTTCACCTCGCAGCGGTGGACGGAGCCCCGGCCGATCAACGCCTACGTCATCGAGCACCGTGAGGGACTCGTCCTGTTCGACACGGGCCAGGACCGGGCCTCCGTCACGGACCCGGGCTACTTCCCCAAGGGACTCAACGGGTTCGTCTACGACCGCCTGGCCAAGTTCGCCATCGAGCCTCACGAGACACTCAGCGCCCGACTCCGGACCCTCGGCCTCGACGTCGCCGATGTCCACACGGCGGTGCTGTCCCATCTGCACCAGGACCACATCGGCGGGCTTCCGGAGCTTGCCGGCAGGAACACCACCGTCGTGACCACGCCGGCGGAGTGGCAGGAAGTGCTCCGCCCATCGCCCGAACCACGGGGCTTCCTGCGCTCGCACATCGTCCTGCCGGGACTGAACTGGAAGCAGATCGAGCCCGAGCCGATCAACGACTCCGATCTCGGCCCGTTCACCTCCGGACACGACCTGTTCGGCGACGGCAGCATCGTCCTGCTCCCCACCCCCGGCCACACGCCCGGGTCACTGTCGATGCTGGTACGCCGGCCCGGGCAGGCACCGTTGCTCATGGTCGGCGATCTGACCTACGACGCCCGCCTGCTCGCGGCGGGGAACATCCCCGGTGCCGGCAACCGGCGGCAGATGCGCGACACCGTCGGGATGGTCAACGCGCTGCGCCAGCGACACCCCGACCTGGTCGTCCTCGCCGCACACGACCCCCACGCCGCCGACCTGCTCGCCGCCACCCAGAACGCATCGGCCACCCAGGACGAATCGGCCACCCGGGACGCATCGGCCACCCAGCGATGACACCGGCCGAGGAACTGCGGTACCTGATCCTCGCGATCCAGCGCGAAGGCAACCGCCTCTACGCCGCCGACCTGCGACCGCTGGACCTGACGCCGTCACAGGCAGAAGTCCTGCGGGTGCTGTCCGACCACCAGCCGCTGACCATGAGTGGGCTGGGTGAGTTGCTGGTCTGCGAGACCGGCGACAACCCCAGCCGGCTGGTCGACCGGCTCGTGCGGACGGGCCTGGTCAACCGGGAACCCGACCCGACCGACCGGCGCCACGTCACTCTCACCCTGACCCCCGCCGGCGACCGGCTCGCCGACCGGGTCGCCACCGTCGAGGCTCGTCTGCACCACACCATCGAAACCCTCATCGCCGACCAACCCGTCGAACCGACCATCACGCTGCTGCGGGCATTCGCCAGCGCCTTCCCCGCCGGCCAGGCTCTCGCCCGCCGCCGGGAACACCGGAAAGGGACGGCCTCATGACCAGCCAACCCGCCTCGATGCGGCTGCCCGCCCCGCCCGACCAGGTGCACGCCATCCTGGTGGACCCGCTCGCACTGCCGCAGTGGAACGAAGCGTTCCTGTCGATCAGCGGACCGCCCCGACCCGTACCCGGCCTCCGGTACCGTCTGACGGTCCGTCCCGGTTTGCCCGGACACTGGGAGTACACCGCGATCCAACCCGACCGCGTCGAAGCCGTCTGGGGCATGCCCGGCTTCCATGAACAGGCCACCTGGACGCTGCGACCACAGGACGGCGGCACCCTGGTCACCCACGACTTCCAGCACACCGGCTGGCTCGCGTCCGTGCTGTCCAACGCGTACCGGGGCGTCGAGGATCTGCGGCTGCGGCGACTCGAACGGCGCCTCCTGGCGGTCTACGGTGAATGAACCGGAACGGCTCCCGCGCTGGTCGGCCGCGTTGGTGAACGCGGGTCCAACGGCCACCGCCGGCCCGGTCTGCCGGAACACGAGTCTCGATTACGTCTCCCGACCAGAACAGGACATCCTCCGGCCACCTGCCGTTCGCCTGTCGCGGATTGGTTGCAGGCATGCACCTGAAACTCCTCGCCCGCAAGCGGGCAGCAGTCATTGTCGGCGGCACAGCGGCCGCCATCGTCCTGGCCTCCGTCGGCACCGCCACCGCCGACCCGTTCGGGTGGTGGGCCACCACGGCTCACCCGTTCGCGGTGAACGCCGACCACGGCGCGGCCAGCCCGCGCAGCGGCGGTACCGTGGCGGGCAACCTCCTGGCGAATGACTCGGGCGCGACCGCGGTCGTGCGCAACAGCGGCCTCGACAACCCCGCCGCGGGCAGCCTGACGGTGAACGCCGACGGCTCGTACAGCTTCACGCCGGCCGTCAAGGGCAGCCACGGCACGGTGCACTTCACCTACACGGCGACCGACGCGGTCACGCTCTACAAGGACGCCGTACCCGGCGCGGACAAGATCCCGCCGCTCGGCGGGCTTGAGGGCCCGAACGGCACGACCGCGCTGATCTCCGGCGGCGGCTACGGCTCGTCCTTCGTGGCGGTGCCGGGCAAGCCG
Organism: Rugosimonospora sp.; assembly: GCA_036494675.1. GTDB lineage: Bacteria > Actinomycetota > Actinomycetes > Mycobacteriales > Micromonosporaceae > Rugosimonospora. The sequence goes on along the minus strand of DASXOA010000385.1, from coordinate 2,319 downwards.
GGCTGGTTCTACGGTGTCACGGACCGCGGCCCGAACGCCGACGACGACGGCCCGCTGGGCGAGAAGGTCTTCACCGACCCGACCTTCAACCCGCAGATCGGCCTGTTCCAGCTGGTCGGCGGCAAGGCGGTGCTGCAGAAGTCGATCGTCCTCAAGGCGCCCGACGGCACGGCGTACAACGGCCTGCCGAACCCGGTGACCAAGACCGCCGCGAGCGCGGAGAAGGCCGAGGACCTCTACGGCAACTACATCGACCCGACTCAGCCCTACACCGTGCCCGGTTCCAAGCCGGCCGTGACGCTCAACCCCGACAACGGCTACGACTCCGAGGGCCTGGTCGCCCTGCCGGACGGCAGCTTCTGGATCTCCGACGAGTACGGCCCCTTCGTCACGCACTTCGACAAGAACGGCAAGGAGATCGAGCGGCTCTCGCCATGGGGCGCCGACACCGGTGACGGCCTCGGCAAGGGCCACAATGTCGACACCAAGCACCCGCTGCCGATCGAGTTGACGCTGCGCACCAAGAACAAGGGCATGGAGGGCCTCACGGTCACGCCCGACGGCAAGACGCTCGTCGGCATCATGCAGTCGGCGCTCACGGTGCCCGACTACGGCACGGGCGCGAACGGCAAGACCGTCAAGCCGGCCAACGTCGCCCCGGTGCGGATCGTGACGGTCGACCTCAAGACGAAGGCGATCCACGAGTACCTGTACCTGCTCACCAACCCGGCCACGACCGCCAGTGCCGTCAGCGAGATCACCGCGCTGTCCGACACGAAGTTCCTGGTCGACGAGCGTGACGGCAACCAGGGCGAGCCCGGACAGGCAGCGTTCAAGGACCTCTACGAGATCGACCTGACCGGCGCGACCGACATCAAGGGCAACGGGGTGAACCCGCTCGGCTACACGATCGCGACCTCCTCGGGCCCGAAGTCGATCGACGCGTACGTCGGCGACGCGGTCACCTCGAAGGCCGAGCAGTTGCTGGCGCAGGCGGGCATCACGCCGGTGAGCAAGACGCCGTACCTCGAGATCGGCAGCATGCTGAACCAGCTCGACCCGTCGGGCGCGTTCTTCAGCCACGACAAGATCGAGGGCGTCGCGACCGCGGACGGCGGCAAGACGCTGTACCTCGCCAACGACAGCGACTTCGGCATGGACCACCTGCTCGGGCAGGACGAGGCGGCGTGTGAGGCGTCGGGGCTCACCGACACGACGGCGTGCGCGCCGGTGAAGTCGACGACGACGGGCAAGTACCTCGTGCACCAGAAGACGCTGGACGCCAGCGGCGTGGTGGACGACGGCGAGGTCCTCAAGGTCGACGTGTCGAAGCTCCCGCCGGTGCTCGGTACGGCGACGGTCACGATCAAGTACTGACCGATCCCACCACAGCGAACGGCCCGCTCCCCCTGTCAGGGGGAGCGGGCCGTTCGCTGTGGGACGTCTCGTCGCCGGACGTGTCTCGCCGGGGCGGGAGCCCTATCCGTGCAGGGCGGGGCCGTCGGCGGGAACCTCGACCCGTTCGGTGAGCGTGGCGGCCGCGTCCGCCTGGGCGCGGGCCTGGTTGCCCGAGACCAGCCGCAGCGGAACCTCCTTGAGGCAGGCCGACAGGACGATCGCGATGAGGAGCAGAAGGGCAACGACGGCGAAGACGACGTCGCCGGCGGCGGAGAAGCCAGCGAAGAACGGATGGCTGAGAGGCCTGGCCAGTCCGGTCAGGAACGAGGTGTCGTCCAGTCCGCTGCTGAGGTGCTGATGCAGGGAGGCGACCTGGTCGGGGTGGGCCGCGGCGGCGGCCCGGTAGGCCGGGTCGTGCACCGCGTCGATGTAGTTCCGGCCGATCCTGGTACCGGCCACGGAGAACAGGATGGACAGGAAGATCGCGGTGCCGAGCGTGCCGCCGACGGACCGGAAGAACGTCGAGGCGGCCGAGGCGACACCCATGTCCTTGGCGTCGACCGAGTTCTGCATCGCCAGCACGAGGCTCTGCATGTTCAGGCCGAGTCCGACACCGAAGAGGACCATGTAGATGTCGGTCTGCCACAGGGCCGTGTCGGCACCGATCTGGGTCATCAAGGCCATACCGATGACCATGAGTACCGAGCCGACGACGGGGAAGATCTTGTAGCGGCCGGTACGGGCGATCAGCCGGCCGGCGGCGAGCGAGGAGATCATCATGCCGGCGACCAGCGGCAGCAGCAGCAGACCGGACTTGGTCGGCGAAGCGCCCTTGACGATCTGCAGGTAGAGCGGGATCACCGAGAGGCCGCCGAACATGGCCATGCCGATGACGGCGACCTGGGCCGAGGCGACGGAGAA
>DASXOA010000384.1:0-12282 GCA_036494675.1 Rugosimonospora sp. | reverse complement strand
GACGGGTGGCCTTTAGCGCTCGGGAAGGGACGCTCGGTGACGGATCGTGGTCCGGAGCGGCTGGCGCTGGCGGTGTTGGTCGCGGTGCTGGCGCTGGCTGTTGGGCTGGCGGGCAACGAAGCGGCCAGCCAGGCCCGTTGGCCCGGCGTGCTTGATGTGGCTCGGAGGCATCCCTGGCCGGCGTTGGGGATCCTGGCCCTGATCGCGGTGATGGTTGAGATGGTGCTGTGGTTATGGCGGGAGCGGGAGTCCGACCGGACGCCGGGTGCGCCGGGCACGGTGATGCGCGTTGGCCGGGGTGCGACCGTGGTGGTCAACCCGGACCCGCCGGTCCCGACAGGAGTGGGTGCGGCGGCCAGCACCGGCCAGGCTCCTCCGGCCACCACCGGCGGCGGTGCTGAGGCCGACGATCTGACGCAGATCACAGCCCCGGGACGACAACCGGCGGGCGGCGCGCCTCGCCAACTGCCGGCCACGACCTCGGTGTTCACCGGCCGCGAGAATGAACTCGCTGAACTCCTCGCCCTCGCAGACCGCGCCTCCGCCGGGGACAACCCGGGCACGGTGGTGATCTCCGCGATCGACGGGATGGCCGGGATCGGCAAGACCGCCCTGGCGATCCACGCTGGGCACCGACTGGCCGCCCGGTTCCCGGACGGGCAGCTGTTCCTGGACCTGCACGGCTACACCCAGGGCCTGGACCCGCGTGATCCGGCCGACGCTTTGGCCAGTGTCATGCGCGACCTGGGCGTTCCGCCCGAGCAGGTCCCCGCAGACCTCGACGCGCTGTGCGCCCTCTACCGCGAGCGCCTGGCCGGCACCCGCACCCTGATCCTGCTGGACAACGCCGCCGGCGAGACCCAGGTACGGCCCCTGCTGCCCGGGGAAGGCGGGTGCCTGGTGGTGGTCACCAGCCGCAAACGCCTCAAGGCCCTGGACGACGCGCACGCCCTACCCCTGGACGTGCTGCCGATGCCGGACGCCGTCGCGCTCTTTCGCGAGGTGGCCGGGCCCGGGCGTACCGAGCCGAACGACCCGCTGCTGGAGGAGATCGCGACCTTGTGCGGGCGGCTTCCCTTCGCTCTACGCATCGCTGCGGCCCTCATCCGCGCCAGTAGAGCCTGGGACCTGGTACGCCTGGCCGACCGGCTACGCGAGCACCGGCCCGGAGGTGAACTTGACGGTTTCTCGGACGGAGACCGGGACCTGACGGCAGTGTTCGCCCTGTCCCAGCGCACCCTGGCCGCCGACCGGCAGCGACTCTTCCGCCTGCTGGGCGTGGTCCCCGCCCCCGACATCGACTCCTACGCCGCCGCCGCTCTGCTGGACACCGGTCCGACCGGGGCCGAGCGGCTGCTACAGGACCTGGTGGACCACAACCTGCTGACGGAACCGTCCCCGGGCCGGTACCGGATGCATGACCTGATCCGCCGACACGCCCGCAGCCTGGCCGAGCATGACCCCGCCGACCAGCGCGATGCCGCCAGACAACGGCTGCTGGACTACTACCGGCACACCGCCGGGCGAGCCGACGCGCGTATCACCCGCCACACCAGACCCGAGCCCACCGACCCCGCCCCCGCGCACACCCCGGCACTGCCCGATCCGGACACGGCCTTGGCGTGGCTGCGCGCCGAGCGCGCCAACCTCCTGGCCTGCATCGAGCTCGCCGGCCGCCGGGACTGGGACGGGCGGGTGGTCGCGCTCAGCTCGGGACTGGCGACCCTGCTACGCACCGACGGGCCGTTCCCCCAGGCCCTGACCGTGCACACAACGGCCCTGGCAGCCGCCGAACGCCTCGACGACCGACCCGGCCAGGCCAACGCCCTGGCCCAGCTGGGCGCCGTGCGACACCTGACCGGTGACTTGCCGAGTTCCATGCGGGACCTGGAAGCGGCCCTTCAGCTTTACCGGGACCTGAGCGACCGCCACGGCCAGGCCGACGCTCTGGCCCAACTGGGCGCCGTGCGGCACATGACCGGCGACTACCCCGGTGCCACCCGGGACCTGGAAGCGGCGCTGCAGCTCTACCAAGACCTCGGCCACCGGCCGGGACAGGCCAGAGCGCTGAACCAACTGGGAAGCGTGTGGCACCTCACCGGCGACTACCCCCGTGCCATGCGGGACCTGGAAGCGGCCCTGCAGCTCTACCAGGACCTGAGCGACCGCCACGGCCGGGCCAACGCCCTAACCCAACTGGCCGCCGTGCGGCAGTTGATCGGCGACTTGCCGGGCGCCACGCGAGACCTGGAAGCGGCCCTTCAGCTGTACCAGGACCTCGGCCACCGGCTGGGGCAGGCCAGAGCCCTGACCCAACTGGGGGACGTACGCCACTTGACCGGCGACTACCCGGGCGCGACGCGGGACCTGGAAGCGGCCCTGCAACTGCTGCACCGAGACCTCGGCCACCGGCTCGGCCGGGCCAACGTCCTGACCGTGCTGGGGACCGTGCGGCGCTCGACCGGCGACTACCCGGGCGCGATGCTGGCCCTGGAGGCGGCCCTGGAGCTCTACCGCGAGACCGGCTCGCGCGGCAACGAAGCGTGGGCGCTGAACCACTACGCCGCCGTCTTCACAGCCGCCGGCGACCCGGCACGGGCCGAAGCCCTGTACCGCGACGCCCTGCGCCTGGCCCGCGAGGTCCAGCAGCCGGACGACGAAGCCCTCGCCCTAGAGGGGATCGGCGAATGCCGCCTGCACGAAGGGGATAACCTGCACGGCGCCACGCATCTGACCCAGGCCTTGGAGATCTTCCAGAGGCTCGCGATGCGGCCCGACGCCGATCGGATCCAGGCACGCCTGACCGAACTCGGCCCCCGATGAACGCCAGATGCGAACCGGGGGCGGTGGCTGGCGGCGGTTCACGCGGGGTCGGGATTGCTGGCCCGTTGCCAGGCGCGGCCGGTGAGCAGGCGCAGGCCGTTGAGGCCGACGATGACGGTGGAGCCCTCGTGTCCGGCGACGCCGAGTGGCAGGGGTAGGTGCCCGAGTAGGTCCCAGGCGACCAACACGGTGATGAATGTGGCGGCGATGACCAGGTTCGCGGTGACGACGCGGCGAGCCCGCCGGGACAACGCGATCAGCGTGGGCAGAGTGGTGAGGTCGTCGCGGACCAGGACGGCGCCGGCGCTGTTGAGGGCGAGGTCGGAGCCGTGGCGTCCCATGGCGATGCCGAGGTCGGCGGCGGCCAGGGCCGGGGCGTCGTTGACACCGTCACCGACGAGGAGTACCCGCTGACCGTCGTGTTGCAGCGCGCGGACCCGTTCAACCTTGTCGTCCGGCAGGAGCCCGGCGTGCACGTCGGTGATGCCTGCCTCGGCGGCGAGCCGGGCGGCGGCGCCAGGGTTGTCGCCGGTGAGCAGGAGCGGTGAGGTTCCGATCAGGACGGTGAGCGCCTTCACGGCGGGGGCCGCTGCCGGGCGGATCTCGTCGGCGAGGACGAGCACACCGGCGGGCGCGCGGTCGACGAGAACGACCACCGCGGTGCGACCGGCGTCCTGCGCGGCGTCGACGACTGCCCGAACGTCCGCCATGTCCCCTGTCGCGGCCGGGGTCGGAGGCACCTCGTCGAGCAGTGCCGGCTTGCCGACCTGGACGTAGCGGCGTGTGACGGTGCCGGCGACGGCTCGGCCGGGCGTGGCGTGGAAGGCGTCGGCCGTCGGAATGTCCAGCCCGCGGTCCCGCGCGGCGGCCACGATCGCGGCACCGAGCGGATGTTCGCTGCGGGTTTCGACGGCGGCGGCCAACTGCAGTACGTCGTCCTCGTCGACACCGACGCCGGGGGCGGTGTGCACGTCGACGACGTGCACGGCGCCGGTGGTGAGGGTGCCGGTCTTGTCGAAGGCGACCACGGTGGTGTCGGCGAGCCGTTCCATCACCACAGCCGACTTGACCAGCACGCCGTGTCGGCCGGCGAGCGCGATCGCGGACAGCAGCGGCGGCATGGTGGCCAGTACGACCGCGCACGGCGACGCGACGATCATGAAGGTCATCGCGCGCAGCAGCGTGGCCTGCAGATCGGCGCCGACCAGCAGCGGTATGGCGAACAGTGCCAGGGTCGCGGCGACCACACCGATGGAGTACCGCTGCTCGACCTTCTCGATGAACAGTTGCGTGCGGGCCTTCGTCGCCGACGCCTGCTCGACCATGGCGACGATCCGGGCGATGACCGACTCGCCGGCCTCGCGGTGCACCCGCGCGTGCAGGGCGCCGGTGCCGTTGAGGGTGCCGGCGAAGACCTCGTCGCCGACCGTCTTGGACACCGGCAGCGACTCGCCGGTGATGGTGGCCTGGTCGACGTCGCTGGCACCGTCGATGACGACGGCGTCGGCGCCGATGCGTTCCCCGGGCCGGATCCGGATCACGTCGCCGACGCGCAGGTCGGCGGTGTCGACGACAGCTTCGGAGCCGTCGGGACCGATCCTGGTCGCCTGCTCCGGGGCCAGGTCGAGCAGGGCTCGCACCGAGTCGGCGGTCCGGGCGGTCGCGAAGGCTTCCAGTGCACCGGAGGTGGCGAAGATGACGATGAGCAGCGCGCCGTCGAAGACCTGCCCGATGGAGGCGGCGCCGATCGCGGCCACGATCATCAGCAGGTCCACGTCCAACGTGCGTGCCCGTAACGCCCGCAGCCCGGCCAGTGCGGGCTCCCACCCGCCGGTGACGTAGCAGGCCAGATACAGCGTCCACCACACCGGCGACGGGGCCTCGGCCAGTTGCGCCAGGCCGCCGGTGGCGAACAGTGCCGTAGCGAGGGTGGCCCAGCGGATCTCGGGCAGCGCCCACATGCGTGCGGCGAGGTGCCATGGCCTCGGCGCTGCCGGCTGCGTGGTGGTTACGGCAGCCGCAGGGGTCGTTGTCATGGTCACGATCAACCATCTTACCTACGCAGTTGCGAAGATAGCCAGGCAGATGAGCAGATAGATACGGTGGTATCGGCTAGGCTGGGCTGGTGCACACTTCGCTGCCGGACTTCCAGATGCCGAACGACGAGCAGGTCCACCTGGCCGTCGAGGGATTCCGGATGCTCGCCGACGCGACCCGGATCAAGATTCTGTGGGCACTGCTGCAGGGCGAGTCGTCTGTGGCCTGCCTCGCCGAGCTCGTCGGCGCCGCGCCGACGGCTGTCAGCCAGCACCTGGCCAAGCTGCGCCTGGCCGGACTGGTCCGCAGCCGGCGGGAAGGCACCTTCGTGCACTACTCCGCCGCCGACACCCACGTGCGCGCACTACTCGCCGAAGCGTTGTTCCACGCCGACCACACCGACCGGGACCTTCCGGATCACCCCATCGGCGACCTCGAACCGCATACCCAGCCATCCACCCCGGCGTCGACCCTCACCTGAGCCGGCTCAGGTCGGCCCTGCCCTGATGCGCAAGCATCATCGACGATCGCCGGGGTGGCTCTGACGGTTATTTACTGGTGGCACGACCGCAGCCTGGCCAGATGAGTGCGGTTGGACTGTTCATAGCCGGTGGCAGCGCCGATGGCCTCCGCGAACACGGGTCGCATGACGCCCGCGGGGCCGAACGGCGGAGGTCTCTAAGATTTCTGCTGGCAGAGTGTCGGATCCTGAGCGACGCGTTCGTAGCAGAGGTGAGAGGTGGCCGAAGGAGGCCGCCGGGACGAGGGAGTCATGAGATGACGCGATACCTGATCTCGTTCGATGACGGCGCGATGGCCCATATCCCCAACGAGGACTTTCCCGATGTGGCCAGGGCCGCGCACGAGGTGCTCCAGGAGGCCGTGAATGCGGGCGTGTGGGTTTTCGGCGGCGGACTGGCGAGCCAGATGGCGAGCGTTGTGGCCACCGACGGAATCGTCACCGACGGCCCGTACCCCGAGACCAAGGAGGTCATCGGCGGGTTCTGTGTCGTCGACGTGCCCTCACGCGAGGACGCGCTGAAATGGGCTGCCAAGACGGCCGTCGCCTGCCGCTGCGCACAAGAGGTCCGGGAGCTCCTGCCCGACCCCGAACAGGACGCGATGCTCCGCCAGGCTGATAGGCGACGCTGACGTCCCGACGCGGTCTGATCGAGGGCAACCGGCCACACTAGAGCGGGATCTTATGGCCTTGAACGGTGCGAACCGTCATCCATCATCCGGTCGACATGACTCAGCAGCCTTTGTCAACGTCTTGCCATGACTACAATCGCCGGCGCCTGAGCGCAGATCGGCGGGTACGACCGGGTTCAGTTTCTGGGTGTTGCCGGGCCGGTCGGGAACTCGTCGAGCATGGCGAGCAGGTGGAGCGCGTCGTGCTCCGGACTGCCGGGAGCGGCTTGGTAGATCGACATGCGCTGGCTTTCGCTGATCTGGAGAACTTCGTAGGTGAGAGTGAGGGTTCCCACCCGCGGATGCCGGAACGTCTTGGGCTCGCCGCGCCGCCGCCGGATGTCGTAGCGCTGCCAGAGCTTGGCGAACTCGGGGCTGTGCTCGGTGAGTTCCTCGATGAGGTCCGCCAGGCCGGCCGCGGCGGGGTGGGCGGCGGCGACGGCGTGCAGGTTGGCGACGGTGGTGGCGGCCGAGTGTTCCCAGTCTGCGAACAGCTCACGCGCGGCGGGGTGCAGGAAGGTGTAGCGCGCGGTGTTGCGCCGCGGTGCAGGCCAGCCGGCCAAGCCGTGAAACAAGGCCAGCCCTTCGGGGTTGGCCGCGAGCACGTCGCTGACCTGGTTGAGCACGTAGGCGGGGCAGGGCCGAACGGTCTGCAGAAGTTGGTGAATGCCGGACCGTACCGGCTCGGGACCGGGGCTGGAGTGCCGGGCGGTACGCCGGGCGAGGGCGTGCAGGTGCGTGCGCTCTTCCTCGTCGAGCATCAGCGCATTGGCCAGCGAATCGAGAACGGCCGGGCTGGGATTGCTTTCCCGCCCCTGTTCCAGCCGGATGTAGTAGTCGATGCTGACCCCGGCCAGCGCGGCGAGTTCTTCGCGCCTCAGACCGGGTGTGCGGCGCAGCCCGGTACCGGCGGGGAGGCCGACGTCGATGGGTTTGATCCCGCCGCGCCGGGCCCGCAGGAAATCGCCCAGGCCACCAACCGCTGCCACGACACCAGTCTGGCACCTGCCGGGCCCGCTTGCCTGGCAGTGCCATTGCTAGGAACGACCCGTCCTTCTTCAACGGCACAAACGCGGGCAGGCTGGCCCCCATGGCTACCTGGTTCATCACCGGCTGCTCGACCGGCCTCGGTCGCGCGCTCGCCACCATCGCCCTCGACCGCGGCGAGACGGTCGTGCTGACAGCACGCAACCCGACCGCGATCGACGACCTCGCCGCCTCCTATCCCGAGACCTCGCTCGCGCTCGCCCTGGATGTCACCGACGACGCCCAGCGCCGAAAGGCCGTCGATTCCGCTGTCGACCGTTTCGGTGGAATCGACGTCCTCGTCAACAACGCCGGCCACGGTTACCGGGCCGCCGTCGAGGAAGCGAGCGACGACCAGGTTCGAGAACTGTTCGCGACCAACTTCCTCGGCCCGGTCGCTCTGATCCGAGAGGTCCTTCCGTCGATGAGGGAACGGCGCACCGGCACGATCGTCACCATCTCCTCCGGCGGCGTTCGGAGCTGCCCGATCGGAGCCGGCCACTACGTCGCGACAAAGGCGGCGCTGGAGGCGTTGACCACCTCACTCGGCAAGGAACTCAAGCCGCTGGGCATCGCCGTGATGACCGTCGAGCCCGGCGCATTCCGCACCAACTACAAGCGCTCTCTCGCCCAGGCCCGGCAGGCGATCGACGCCTACTCCGGCACCGTCGGCGTTCGCCGCGAGAAAGACCTCACCGAGCATGACTCGCAACCAGGCGACCCGGCGCGGGCGGCCGAGGCCATCATCACCGCGGTGCGCAGCCCCACCCCTCCCCGGCTTCTGGTGCTCGGCCCGGACGCGCTCGCCTGGTTCCACCGCTCGGTCGAAGAACTCACCGCCGACGTCGACACCTGGCGGCACACCAGCCTCGGCACCAGCTTCCCCGAAGGATCGTGACCTGTGCGGCACATCAGACTCGGAACACTCGACGTCTCCCGGATCGGCCTCGGCGCGATGGGCATGTCCGCCGCCTACACCGGCGCCGGCACTGACGACGCCGAATCCGTCCGCACCATCCGCCGCGCCATCGACCTCGGCGTCACACTCATCGACACCGCCGAGACCTACGGCCCTTTCAGCAACGAGCGACTCGTCGGCCGAGCGATCAAAGGCCACCGCGACGAGGTCGTGCTCGCCACCAAGTTCGGCCGGCTCTCCCACCCACGCGGCGGTACCCGGGTCCTCGACAGCAGCGCGGCCAACATCCGCGCCGCTCTGGAAGGGTCCCTCGATCGCCTGGGCACCGACCATCTCGACCTCTACTTCCAGCACCGCGTCGACCCCGGCACGCCGATCGAGGAGACCGTCGGCGCGCTGGCCGGCCTTGTCACCGAAGGCAAGGTCCGCCACATCGGCCTGTCCGAGGCCGGCCCCGCCACCATCCGCCGCGCCCACACCGTCCACCCGATCGCGGCAATCCAGTCCGAATACTCCCTCTGGACCCGAGACCCCGAGGACGGCATCCTTGCCGTCACCCGCGAACTCGGCATCGGCTTCGTCGCCTACTCGCCCCTCGGCCACGGCTTCCTCACCGGACAGATCCGTTCCACCGAGCAGTTCGACCCCACCGACTGGCGATCGAACAACCCACGGTTCACCGGCGACAACCTTCAACACAACCTGCGCCTCGCCGATGAGGTCGAAGCCGTCGCCGCCGAGGCCGGCACCACCCCGGCTCAGACAGCTCTCGCCTGGCTGCTGGCCAAGGGCGACGACATCGTTCCGATACCTGGTACCAAACGCGTGTCCCGCCTCGAAGAAAACCTGGCCGCCGACCGAGTCGAGCTGACCCCCGAGCACCTTCACCGGCTCGACCAGCTTCCCCCGCCGGCCGGCGCCCACCATGAGGATGCAGACATGCGACTCCTCAGACGCTAGCCCACACGGTGAGGATGGCCGGAAGGTCCCAGCTGGCGGAGGTGCGTGCCTGTGGTCCCTGGTGGCCTGGGCGCGAGGGTGAGTGAGCTTAGTGCGCGGCCGACTGAGGCTTCGACGTAGCTCCGTAGCGAAGGCCGTCAATAAGCAGGGTGACCATGCGCTCATCGCCCGTGTGGTCGACGTCGGCCGGCGAGCACAGACGAGACACGGCGTGCAGCAGTTCCAGGGGTTTGACGTCGCCGCGGATCTCCCCGGCGGCGGCTGCGGCGGCTAGCAGCGATCCGAGGGCGGGCTCGAATCGCTGCTGGAAGTAGGCGGGCAGCGGTTCGAAGGCGGGGTTGCCGGAGTGCAGGGCCGCGGCCAGTCCACGTTTGGTTCCGACGAATTCGGTGAACCGGCGCAGCCACCGCACGAGAGCCTCGAGCGGTGGCTGCGCGGCGGCCAGGGTGGCCGCGGTGTCGGCGCAGGCGTCGACTTCATGCCGGAAGACGGCGGTGACCAGGTCGGAGCGCTCCGGGAAGTGGCGGTAGAAGGTCGCGAGCCCAACTCCGGCCTTGCCGGTGATCTCGCGTACCGGAGCATCCACGCCCGATACGGTGAAAACCTCCCGCGCGGCGTCGATCAGCGCGTCGATGTTGCGTTGTGCGTCTGCGCGTACGCGACGTGCCCGTTCAGGTGTGGCCGCGCTCACTCAAATCCCCCCGTTTGCTAAGTGAGAAGGTGTTCCGTATTCTGGTTAAGTGATAAGCCGTTCCGCTTAGCTCATGTTACGCCACCAGAGGAGAACCATGCTCTATCGCACGCTCGGCCGCACCGGCGTCCAGGTCAGCCCCTACTGCCTGGGCGCCATGATGTTCGGAACCATCGGCAACCCGGACCACGACGACTCGATCCGTATCATCCACAAGGCCCTGGACGCCGGCATCAACTTCATCGACACCGCCGACATGTACTCCCGCGGCGAGTCCGAGGAGATCGTCGGCAAGGCACTCAAAGGCCGCCGCGACAACATCGTGCTCGCCACCAAGGTCTTCAACCCCATGGGCGATGACCCGAACCAGCGCGGCAACTCCCGGCGCTGGATCATCGCGGAGATCGAGAACTCCCTGCGCCGGCTGCAGACCGACTACATCGACCTGTACCAGATCCACCGACCGGACCCGACCGTCGACATCGAAGAGACGCTCTCGGCCCTGACGGACCTCGTCCGCAGCGGCAAGGTGCGGGCGATCGGCTCGTCCACCATGCCTGCCTCAGACATGGTCGAGGCACAGTGGGTAGCCGAACGGCGCGGTCTGGAACGGTTCCGCACCGAGCAGCCGACCTACTCGATCCTCAACCGCGGCATTGAACGCGAGGTCCTGCCCGTCGCCCAGCGGTACGGAATGGGAACACTCGTCTGGAGTCCCCTCGCGGGTGGCATGCTGACCGGTCGCATCCGTAAGGGCCAGGAGACCGACCTGCGACGCGCGCGCATGTTCAAGCACATCACTGACGAGACTCGTCTCGACGCCGTCGAGGAGGTCGTCGCCCTGTCGGAGAAGACGGGAGTGAAGATGACGCATCTTGCCCTGGCGTTCGCGATCGCCCACCCCGGGGTCACGTCCGCGATCATCGGACCGCGCACCATGGAACAACTGGACGACCTGCTCGCCAGCGCCGACGTTAGCCTCTCCGACGAGATCCTCGACCGCATCGACGAGATTGTTCCGCCCGGCACCGACGTCGGCGCCCTGGACATGGCCTACAACCCGCCGGCGATCCAACGCGCGAGCCTGCGCCGCCGGCCCGTCGACGAACGCGCCGCCGCCTGAGAAGACGAAGACACCGTGACCGCTGCTGCCTCGATGGTGGTCGCCTACGACCGGCAGGGCGCGGTGATCGCCCGGCACGCGGTAATGCAGCCGGACAACGCCTGCTCCACCGACCCCACGGGGAAGGTCGTGATCGGGAAAGCCGGATCCGGCAACTGCCAGCCCGCGGAGAGGCGGCGGTAGAGTCAGGCGTGTATCCGGCCTACGAAGCGCCCCGACCGCCTCTGCGCGGCCGGGGCGCTGGCGCGGAATGCAACAGAGCCATCCACAGTGGACGGCCGGCGGTGCCGTACAACGAGATCCTGCGCCCGATCCGCTTCCTCGCGGCCATCGCCGAGGCTCTGTAAGAAACCGGATGGTACGGGCTCGGCAGGCGAGACGAAAAGCTGTACGTGAGGAGCCGACCCGGTGGGCGCCTCAGCCACGCTTGCCGCGCAGTGCGAGGACGCGCCGCAGCGCGTGGATGCCCTCGCCCCGGTCGAGCTGCCCGTTGGCGACCGCCGCCTGGAGCGCGTCGACCGCGTCCTGGCCCTGGCCGAGGTCACGTGCGGAGCACAGCACAATGTCCATGCCGGCCGCCGCGGCCGCCACCGCGCGCTCACCGGTGTCGCCGAAGTCCTGCAGCGCGCCGGCCTCAATCGCGTCGGTGATCGTCACCCCGCGGAACCTGAGTCGCCCGCGCAGCTCGCCGTGCACGATTCTTGGTGACAGCCCGGACGGCAGGCTCGGGTCGAGCGCCGGGTAGGTCGCCCACGACGTCATGATCATGTCCACGTTGGCGTGGATAGCGCGGGTGAAGGGCGACTCGTCGATGCGACGCAGGTCCGACAACGACACGTCGAGCGTCGCGGGTCCGAGGTCGGTGTTCTGGGCGCCGGTTGCGGCACCGAGCCCGGGGAAGTGCTTGGCGGCGGTGACCACACCGAGCTTCTGCTGTACGGCAATGGACGCGGCACCGCACTCACCGCAGACAACCGGATCCATGCTGTACGAGCGTCCGAACTGGTCGTCGAAGTTGCCGGCTTGCCGGTACACGTCGAGTACCGGCGCGAGGTTGCAGTTCATCCCGGCGTCGAGCAGGTTCTGCGCTGCGCCCGTGCCCGCCGACCGCGCCGCGCCAACCGGGTCCGCCGACGCGCCGATCTGCTTCTCGGAGATTCCCGGGGCGCCGGGAAGCCGCTGCACGATGCCACCCTCCTGATCGGTCATCAGCAGCAGTGGGTATCCGATCCCGCTGTCCGCCTGCGCCTGCGCCAACTCACTGGTCACCGCCTGAATCTGGCTGCGGTCATTGCGGTTGATGTTCTCGCCGAAGAAGATCACCCCGCCGACCAGTCCGGCACGGATGGCGTCCATGAGCGCCTGCGGCGGCGTCAGACCCGGATCCGTGGATAGGAATACAACACCGCGTGGCATAGGTGAACGGATGCCTTGCCAGCAGGGATGATTGGGCTTGTCGAGGGCTCAAGTCATCTGTTGCGGAAGGACACCCGTTCGGTGGAGAAGATACCT
>DASXOA010000383.1:0-10226 GCA_036494675.1 Rugosimonospora sp. | reverse complement strand
CCGGCTCCCCAGCCGCTCGATGATCGGGTCAGGTAACATGCTCACGGCGGTGGGGCCCGCCGCTCCGGTCACCGGCCGGGAAACCGCGACAAAACGCCAACGGTCCCTACCAGACGTGATGAGCTGGTGGGAGGACGGCATGGCGGAGGTCAAGGCGGAACAGCGACCGACGGATCCGGACGTCGATCTGCGGGTACCGGGGCAGCGCGCCGAACTCGGGCGCGCCCCATGGGCCGTACTCGGCATGATCTCGCTGGGCGGCGCGGTCGGCTCCCTGGCGCGCTACGGGATCGGCTACGCGTTCCCGGCCCCGGCTACCGGATTCCCGTGGGCGACGTTCGCCATCAACGTCTCGGGCTGCCTGCTCATCGGGGTACTCATGGTGCTGATCGGCGCACTGTGGGTCAATCGGCCGCTGGTCCGGCCGTTTCTCGGGGTCGGCGTGCTGGGCGGGTTCACCACGTTCTCCACGTACATCGTGGACATCCAGCGGCTGGCCCGGGGCGGAGCCGCCGGTACGGCACTGGCGTACCTGCTGGCCACGATCCTGGCCGCGCTGGCCGCCGTGTACCTGGGTACCCGGCTGGCCCGCCTGGCGGTCGGGGCGAGGACCGGGGGACGTCGATGAGCGCGCTGCTCGTGGTGCTGGGCGCGATGGTCGGGGCGCCGCTGCGGTACCTCACCGACCGCACCGTCCAGTCCCGGCACGACTCGGTGTTTCCGTGGGGTACCTTCGCGGTCAACGTCGCCGGTTCGTTCGTGCTCGGGCTGCTGTTCGCCGCCGGCCAGGCGCACGGGGTCTCGCCACGGGTGATGACGCTCGCCGGCACGGGATTCTGCGGCGCATTGACCACCTATTCGACGTTCGGCTATGAGACGGTACGGCTGGCCGAGCAGCGGGCACGCTTCTACGCGGTGGCGAACGTGGTGGCGAGCATCGTCGCCGGGCTGGGCGCCGCGTTCTGCGGCGCGACGGTCGCCGACGCCATCTGGCACTGAGCCGGGACGTGTCAGCTAACGGCCGTTGAAGGATGGGTGAACGTTGCCCACGGTGGCCCCGGGAGTGGCGGACCGCGTGGCACGGCGACATACGCTGCCAGACGTTGTGCTCGTTGCTCGAAGGGTTACCCGTGGCCGTCTCCACCCCCCGCCGCGCTGTCGGCTGGGCGCTGCTCGCCGTGGCATCTGCCGGCCTTGTCAGCTGTACGGGGGGATCGTCCCCGGCCAGCACGGACGTCTCGATCGCGGTGACCCGCGGCGAGTGCGGCCCCACCTGGAGCGCGCACGGCGGCGCACGGACCTTCCACATCAAGAACTCCGGCACGGTGACCGACGAGATCGACCTGATCGCGCCGTCCAACGGCGGCATCTACGCGGAGGTGGAGTCGCTGGCCCCCAACACGAGCCGGTCGATGCACCTGACCCTGGCTCGCGGCACCTACGCGTTCCGGTGCTACGGCGAGGACACCGACGGGGTCACAGGCCCCACCGTCACGGTCACGGACGGGCCCGCCCACGGCACCCCGGCCGTGCAGCCGGTCGACGACGAGACCCTGACCGGGGCGGTCACCCAGTACCGCAGCCGGGTGACCGCCGGTCTGACGCTGCTCGCCACCGACGTGGACAAGCTGCGGCAGGCCCTGCGCGGCGGCGACCCGGCCACCGCCCGCTCGGCGTGGCTGACCGCGCACCTCGACTACGAGCGGCTGGGCGCCGCGTACGGCACCTTCGACGACTTCGCCGACAAGATTGACGGGATGCCCGACGGGCTTCCCGGCGGAGTCCACGATCCGGACTTCACCGGGCTGCGCCGCATCGAGTACGGGCTGTGGCACGGCGAGGCGCTCTCGTCGGTGGCCACCGTCGCCGACCAACTCGCCACGGACGTCGCCGGATTGCGCAAGGCCTTCCCCGACCAGCAGGTCGACCCGAACGATCTGCCGCTGCGGGCACACGAAATCATGGAGAACGCGTTGCAGTTCGAACTGACCGGCGAAGCCGACCAGGGCAGTGGCACCGGAATGGCCACGATCGACGCCAACCTGGACGGTACCCAGATGGTGCTCGACGCCGTGGCGCCGGTGATGAAGACCCGGTACGCCGGCTGGAACCAGGTGGCCACCTGGATGTCCCGGACCCGTACCGCCGTCGACGCGGCCCGCCGCCCGGACGGCACCTGGACGCCGATCAGCGCCCTCGACCAGGCCCAGCGGGAGCGACTCGACGGCGACATCGGCCAGTTGCTGGAGACGCTGGCTCCGATCGCCGCCATCGGCGACGTGCGGAGGACGTCATGACGTCGTCTGAAAACGATCGCACCACCAATCGCCGCTCGTTCCTGCGCGGCGCGCTGAGCGCCGGAGTGGCCGGCGTGGCGACCGGCGCCGCCGCGGGTGCCGGCATCGCCGCGGCCCTGGACGGCGGCGCGCCGGCCGCCGCCGCGTCGCTCGACACTCAGGTGCCCTTCCACGGCACGCACCAGGCAGGGGTGGCCACCCCGCGCCAGCGCAACGCCACCGCGATCTCGTTCGACGTGCTGGCCGCCGACCGCGGCGAGTTGACCGATCTGATGCGTACCCTGACCGACCGGGCGAGGTTCCTCACCACCGGTGGGACGCCGCCCGACCCGGGAATCTCGGCGCCGCCCACCGACTCCGGGATCCTCGGCCCGCAGGTACCGGCCGACCGGCTCACCGTCACCGTCGGTGTGGGCGCCTCGCTGTTCGACGACCGGTACGGCCTGGCGTCACGCAAGCCCGCCGGCCTCACGTCGATGCGGACCTTCCCCAACGACCACCTCGACCCCGCCCAGTGCCACGGAGACCTGAGCCTGCAACTGTGCGCCGACAACGCCGACACGGTGCTGCACGCGCTGCGCGACATCGCCCGCCACACGCGCGGGGCGATGCAGATCCGCTGGCAGCTTGACGGGTTCGCGTCGCCGCCACGGCCGTCGGGGACCCCGCGCAACCTGATGGGCTTCAAGGACGGCACGTCCAACCTGCACGGCGACGACACGACGCTGATGGACCAGTTGGT
This sequence comes from Rugosimonospora sp., assembly GCA_036494675.1. GTDB lineage: Bacteria > Actinomycetota > Actinomycetes > Mycobacteriales > Micromonosporaceae > Rugosimonospora. The sequence continues at coordinate 7,187 of DASXOA010000383.1, read as the reverse complement.
CTGGCTGCCGGCCGGCAACGAGTCCGGCTGGGCGGCCGGCGGAAGCTACCAGGTGGTACGGAAGATCCGGATGCTCGTGGAATTCTGGGACCGGGTATCGATCAGCGAGCAGGAGAACATTTTCGGCCGCAGGCGCGACTCGGGGGCGCCGCTGGACGGCAACAACGAGTTCGACACGCCCAACTTCGCGGCCGACCCGGTCGGTACGGCCATCCCGCTCACGAGCCACATCCGCCGGGCCAACCCGCGTGCGCAGGACACCCAGGGCAGCCGGATCCTGCGCCGCCCGTACAACTACAACCAGGGCATCGACTCGGTCGGGAACGTCGACTGCGGGCTGATGTTCGTCTGCTACCAGCGCGACCTGGCCAAGCAGTTCGAGACGGTGCAGAAGCGGCTGGCCGACGAGCCGCTGGTGGACTACATCCAGCCGGTCGGCGGCGGGTACTTCCTCGTACTGCCCGGGGTGCGCGACGCCAACGACCATTTCGCCCGCGCGCTGCTGACCTGAACCCGGTCGCGCGACCCGAGCCCGTCGCGCGACCCAAGCCCGTCGCGCGGGCGCGTCGCTTCCCGGACTTGTGCGCGCGGGGCATTCTTCAGGGTATGAGCCGTCCCGTGTCGTATGGCCGGCCGCGCATGCCGGCCCGGTACCGCCGTCACCGGGCGCCCCCGTCGGTGCAGACGGTCGCCCTGTTCCAGTACCTCGGCGGCCTGCTCACCCTCGCGGCGGCCGCCACGGTCGAAACGATCGCCCGCGGCACCCCCCGCTACGCGGCCCTCGACCGGGTCCCCGGCACAATCCGCGACAACCTGCACACCGGCGGCCCGATCATCGCCGTGGCGCTGGCCGTACTCGGGCTGTGCTGGCTGCTGGTCGCCCGCAAGCTCCAGCGCGGACGGCAGTGGGCCCGGCTCACCATCCTCGTACTCAGCCTGGTCGGCGTCGCCACCGCGCTCTACCTCGCCGGGCTGCGGCACGACCCGTGGGTACTCGCCGGGCTGGCCCTGCCCGGGCTGTGGGCCATGCTGCTGAACACGGACGCCGCCCGCTCCTGGTGCCGGGCCGAGGGCGGCTGACCCGGGCCGCGGTCCCGTCGATCCCCGTGACAATGGCCACACCGCGCGCTGGGATCCACCCGGGCTCGTCGCCGTCATCGGCGACCGGCCGCCACCTCTGCCAGAATGGCTGGGTGGCGTGGCGCAACAAGGTACCGGTCGACGGGTTCATCCTGGTGCTGCTCGCGACCGTGCTGCTGGCCACGGTACTGCCGGCGCGCGGCGGCGGCGTACGGGTCTTCGACGTGCTCACCACGGTCGCGGTGGGGCTGCTGTTCTTCCTGTACGGGGCCCGGCTCTCCCCGCAGGCAGCCTGGGCCGGCGCCCGGCACTGGCGGCTGCACACCACGATCCTGCTCGCCACGTTCGCCGTCTTCCCGCTGCTCGGCCTCGCCGCCCGGCTCCTCGAACCCTGGCTGCTGACCCCGTCGCTGTACCAGGGCGTCCTGTTCCTGTGCGCGGTGCCGTCGACCGTACAGTCGTCGATCGCGTTCACCTCGATCGCCCGGGGGAACGTGGCCGCGGCGGTCTGCGGCGCGTCGTTCTCCAACCTGGCCGGGGTGGTCATCACGCCGCTGCTGGTGGCCGCGCTGCTGCACGGCGACGGCCAGGTCCGGCTGTCCGGCGGGTCGGCCGTGACCATCGCGCTGCAACTGCTCGCGCCGTTCGCCCTCGGCCAGCTTGCCCGGCCCTGGATCGCCGGCTGGTTGGGCCGGCACAAGCGGCCGGTCGCGCTGGTCGACCGGGGCTCGATCCTGCTGGTGGTCTACACGGCGTTCAGTGCCGGCGTGGTGGCCGGCATCTGGCACGAGGTCGCCCCGGGCCGGCTGGTGGCGGTGGCGGCGGTCGACCTCGTGCTGCTGGGCTGCGTCCTCGGCATCCTGATGCTGGTGAGCCGGGCGCTGCGGTTCTCCCGCGCGGACCGCACCGCGGCGGTGTTCTGCGGCTCGAAGAAGAGTCTGGCCAGCGGGCTGCCGATGGCCGCGGTGCTGTTCAGCGGCCACACCGTCGGGCTGGTGGTGCTGCCGCTGATGCTGTTCCACCAGATCCAACTGATGGTCTGCGCCGCGCTGGCCCGGCACTGGGGCAACCGGGCCGGGGTGGACGATGTCGCACCGCCGGCCCGGTCGCTCGCGACCGCCGACTCAGGCGGGTGACGGCGCGGTCTCGATCGCGTTCAGGAAGGCGTCGGCGAGGACCGCGTGGCCGGGCAGGTTCGGGTGGATGCGGTCGTCCGCCCAGTCGCTCGGGTCCGACGAGGACAGCACCCGGTCGAAGGCCTCCTGGGTGGCCACGTGCACCGCGTCGAAGTCCGTCGCGAGCGAGGCGACCACCTTGGCGTACCGGTCGCTCTCGGCGCGCTGCGGCTCGTCGCGGTCGGGCTCGATGATGTACGGGTCCGCGAGGATCAGCCGGCAACCGGTGGCCTCCACCGCCCGGGTCAGCAGTGCGCGCAACGTGCCCTCGTACTCGTCGATCGGCACGGCCTCGTCCGGCTGGTCGCTGAAGGCACGCCAGACGTCGTTGATGCCGATCATCACGCACAGCCAGTCCGGCCGCGCCTCGACGGCGTCCTGCTCCCAGCGGGCCGACAGGTTTCGCACCGTGTCGCCGCTGATGCCGTGGTTGAACCAGGTGAGGCGCATGTCGGGTTGGCGGGCCGTGACGAAGGCCCGGACCAGGCTCATGTACCCGTTGCCGAACGGTGCGTACAGATCCCTGCGCCCACAGTCGGTGATGCTGTCGCCGATGAACACGACGCGCTGATTGGCCTGAAAGAGCATGTTCCCCTCCACGGTCACCGGGTGTCCGCGGCGGCGAGCGCCAGGCTGACGTCGACAAAGCGGGGCCGGTAGATGGACACGTCACGGTACAGGTCGTCGTTGGTGAAACTGTTGACGTTATAGGAGATCACAAGCCGGTCGGCGGCGCTGTACTCGGGGTGTACGTGGGGATTGTAGGTGTAGACGTTCGCGTTGCCGTAGCTGCCGGACGCACCGGTTTCCGGCGTCGTGTAGACCAACGTCTTGCCGGAGAAGGGGCCGGTCGGTGCGTCGGCGAGGTAGGCCACGACCTTGGCGCTGAGCAGTTCGGTGGTGTCCTGGGTGACGAGCAGGTACCTGCCCCGCCACGGGATGACGCTGTGCTCGTTGGCCACGCCGTCCATGACCCGGGCCGAGTCGCCCTCCGCTGTGGACCATCCGGACCCGGTCCAGTACTGCCAGGTCGCCAGCGGGTCCCGCCCGGGCGCCCGGGCCACGTGCAGGTACTTCGTGTTGCCGAGGTCCTCGACCCCGTAGATGTAGAGATAGTTGCCGACCGGTTGCAGCCAGGCAGCCCAGGTGATCCCGGCGCTCGCGGGCAGCGGCCGGATGGCGCCCGGCCGGCCGAGTCTACCGATCGGCGTACTGGCCAGCGCGGTGCCCATCCAGGCGAAGTCGAAGGCGCCGGTGCCGGTACGGCCGAACTCGATGAGGATCTGGTGCAGCACGTCGCCGACGACGACGCTTGCGCCCATCCAGTACCAGTGGGTCGGATCGGCGGGGGCGAACAGACTCTCGGGCGCGGTGGCCGTTCCGCCGTGCAGCGTGTCGAACCGGTTGCCGGTCCGCACCACGTACGAGTTGTTGATGAACGGCGTGGTGAGCGGGCGGCTCCCGTCCGGGTTGACCGGGCCGAGGAAGGTGTCGGAGAAGATGAACACCTCGCGCCCTCCGGGCAGCCTCGCGGAGTAGGTGCTGTCCGCGCCGGTCCAGCCCGTGCCGCCGTTGCCGTACGCGTCGAGAGCGCCGGTCAGCCCGGTGTCCGGGGTCGCGGACCGGACCCGCAGCGAGCCGGGGCCGGGCGCCGCAGCATTGGACGCCGCGAACGTGGGTCGCGCGCCGAGCAGGCTGAGTGTGCCGGCACCGGCCGCGCCGGCGGCGCCGCGCAGCAGATGACGGCGGGTGATCGGAGACATGCTGACCGCCTTTCACAATGGTCGGACGGCGCGGTGTCCGGGGACAGGGCGCGCCGCGATGGGAGGGATCTAGCCGCGCGACGCCGATGGCGGCGCGCCGTGGTCCGGGAGAGCGGCCGGGTTGACGGCCAGCAGGCCGCCGTCGACCCGGTACTCGGCTCCGGTGACGAATGAGGCGCGGTCGCTGGCCAGGAACGCGACCACCTCGGCCACCTCGGCCGGCCGGGCGACCCGACCGAGCGGATGGCTGCGGCCCCACTCGCGTACCGTCTCGTCCACCGTGGACTCGCCGCGGTACAGGTCAGCGGCCCAGCGCAGCATCGGCGTGTCCACCGAGCCCGGGCAGACCGCGTTGACCCGGATCCGGTCCGCCGCGTGATCCAGCGCCATGGATCGGGCCAGCGCGTTGATGCCGGCCTTGCTGACCGCGTAGGCGGCCACCCGCTCCTGGGAGACGAACGCCTGCACGGAAGAGACCGTGACGATGGCGCCGCCGCCCCGGGCGCGCAGGTGCGGGATGGCCGCCCGGCAGGTGAGGAACACGCCTCGCAGATTGACCCCGAGCACCTCGGCCCAGAGTTCGTCGCTGGTCTCCTCCACGGTGCCGTACCGCTGGACACCGGCGCTGGTGACCACGATGTCCAGCCCGCCGAAGCGCTCGACGGCTCCGGACACGAAGCCCGACACGGCCCGGGGATCGGTGACGTCGGCGACGGTCCCCCACACCCGGTGGCCGCCCTCGCGCATCCGCCGCTCCGTGCTGTCCACCGTGGACGGTTCGTGGCCGCAGAACGCCACGGCGGCACCGGCACCGGCCAGGTGGGCCACCACCGCTGCACCGATGCCCATCGATCCGCCGGTGACCAGCGCGACCTTGCCGGTGAACTCAGCCATCCCCGATCACTCCGATCGACCACGCCAGGGTCCGTGCCTGGCCCTCGTGCAGCGGCAGCGCCGAACCGTTGCCCACGGCGGCGGGAAGGCCATCGGTCGGGTAGCTCGAGAACGGCTCCACGCCGACCACGTACGCCCGTCCCCACCACGGGTGGTCCACGGTGGCCCCCAGTTCGTGCCACAGCCACAGGTACGGCAGCACGGCGGCGTCCCACTCCACCCGGACGCCGGTGCCCGAGTCCGGATCGATCAGCTCGTACCAGCCGTCGGAGAACCCGGTGAGGTACACGATGTCGCTCGGCGCGCCGGGGGCCGGCACGACGGACAGGTCGGTCCGGCCGCCGCCGGGCGCCGGTACCAGCGGCCACGGGTACGGGCCGCCCGCCGCCACGGTACGGCGCGGCGGGTTGATCGGCTCCGGGTGCGGCAGGACGCGCACGCCGTCGGGCAGCCGGATACGGTACCCGGGGCGGAGGAACGGCGCACCGTACGCCAGGTGCTGACCCCACATCGCGTGGACCGCCACCGGCGCCTCGTTCACCAGTTCCTCCTCGACGGTCAGCCGCGGCTCACCGCGCCGCAGCCGCAGCACCTTGCGCAGCAGCAACGGCGTGCGCACACACCGCGCCGACAGGCGCACGGCCACCTCGGACTCCTCGTCGGCGACCGCGGCGCAGTCCCAGCGCAGCCCGACGAGTTCGGCGTGCTGGTCCAGCCCCGCGCCCCGGTACCGGGCCGGCGCGCCGCCGTTGGGCAGCACCTCCTGCCAGCCGCCCGGGTACGTGTCGAAGAAACCGGTACCCGCGTCGAGGGGCGCACGGCCGTTCGGGTTGAGCCAGACCAGGTCCAGGTCCCGCCGCTTGTCGTTGAACTCCATCACGTGGCCGCCGGCCAGGCACACGGTCACCCGCAGCCGCTCGTTCTCCAGCACCACCGCGGGGGCGCCGTCCCAGGTGACCTCGTGCAGCCGGGCGCCCCAGTTGCGCCGTGCCACCATCATGCCGGCACCGCCGGATCCGCCCACCGGTCGTTGGGGATCAGCGGGTACCACCCCGGCCGGGACGGGTCGCGGTCGTACGGATAGCCGCGCAGTTCCCGGTACAACTCGGCGTACTCGGCCACCCGCACCGGGTCCAGCCGCACCCCCAGCCCGGCTCCGGTCGGTACAGCGATCGAGCCGTCGACGTAGGGCAGCTTGCCGCCTGCGATGACGTCGTCGCGCAGGTGATGGTAGTGCGCGTCGGCGGCATACGAGAGGTTCGGCAGCACCGCACCCAGGTGCAGCATGGTCGCCAGCTGGATGCCCAGCTCGCCGGAGGAGTGAACCGCCACGCCGACCTGGAACGTCTCGCACACCCCGGCCGCCTTCACGCACGGCCGGATGCCTCCCCAGAACGTGGTGTCCAGCAGCACCACATCCACGGCCGGATCGCGCACGTTCGTGGCCAGCTGTTCGAAGTTCACCACCACCGTGTTGGTGGCCAGCGGGATGCCCAGGCCGCGCAGTTGCCGCATCCCGTTGAGCCCCCAGGTCGGATCCTCCAGGTACTCGTTGGGCAGGTCGGCGACCGCCCGACCGAACCGCCACGCCGCAGCCACCGACAGGGCCGCGTTCGGGTCGTAGCGCAGCCGGTCGCCCGGTACCGCCTCGGCCAGCGCGCGGTAGCACTCCAGCTCGTACTCCGGTGCGAACACCCCGCCCTTGAGCTTGTGGACGGTGAAGCCGTGGGCCCGCTTGAGATCCTGCGCGTGCGCGGCCAGCTGCTCGGGTGTGCGCACCTCCCCCGCGCCGTCCGGGCCGGCCATCCGGAAGAAGAGGTACGAGGCGAATGGCACCCGGTCGCGCAGCTTCCCGCCGAGCAGGTCGTACACCGGCACGTTCAGGTACTGGCCGATGAGGTCCAGGCAGGCGAACTCCACCGCGGCCAGCAACTGGGTCCGGTTGTTGTAGAGGCTCGCGGTCGGATTGGCGATGGCGAAGCGCAGCGCCTCCAGGGCGAACGGGTCGTGGCCGAGCAGGTAGTCCCCCAAACCCAGCACGGCCGCCTCGGCGCTCTCCCCGCCGCCGCCCAGCTCACCGAGCCCGACGAGCCCGTTGTCGGCCTCGACCTCGACGATGGTGCGCACGAACCGGCCCCAGTGCGCACCGTTGGAGTGGCGCAGCGGTGCCTCCAACGGCACGGTGACCGTGGTCGCGCGGATGTCGACGATCCTCATGCCGGCACCCGGTCGATCGACACCGCGACGAATCCCTGCGCGGGCACCGACACCAGGG
>DASXOA010000382.1:0-16015 GCA_036494675.1 Rugosimonospora sp. | reverse complement strand
GCCCACCCGCGGCGGGAGGTGCTCGACCTCGATCGGCCGGCCGATCAGCTCCCGCAGCCGGGCGATCAGGGTCAGCAGCGAGACCCGGTTGCCGTAGGCCAGGTTCACCGGCGTCTCGTTGGTGACCCGGCGGACGACCGCGTCGACCAGCACCTGAGTGACGGTCCCGACGTAGGTGAAGTCACGGCTCTGGGTACCGTCGCCGTACACCCGCAGCGGATGCCCGCGCAGCGCAGCGTCGACGAAGGCGGGGATCACCGCGGCGTAGGCGTGCCCGGCCGACTGCATCGGCCCGAACACGTTGAAGAATCGCAGGCTCAGCGTCGGTACGCCGAACGCCGAGCGGTAGGCCAGCAGGTACGCCTCGGCGGCCAGCTTGCTCGCGGCGTACGGGCTCACCGGTCGGGTCGCCAGATCCTCGTGCTTGGGCAGCTGCTCGACGGAGCCGTACACCGAGGACGACGACGCGGCCACGACGTAGGTGCCGGCGCGGCGGCAGGCCTCCAGCACGCGCAGCGTGCCGGTCGCGTTCGCCTCGTGGCTGGCCACCGGATCGGCCAGCGAGCGCGGCACCGACGGGCGGGCGGCCAGGTGCACCACCGCGTCCACATCGCGGACCAGATCGGCGAGCAGGTCGGCATCCAGGATGCTGCCGGCAACCAGCTGGACGGGCATGCCGTCGAGGTTGGCCGCGTCGCCGGTGCTCAGGTTGTCCAGCGCGACGACCCGCTCGACCGCGGGATGCGCGGTCAGCGCCAGGCAGGTGTTCGCCCCGATGAAGCCGGCTCCCCCGGTGACCAGAACTCTCATCGGCCCCGTCTCCCCTCAACAAGTTCTCCGGTCTCGGCCGGCCACCACCCCCGCCGGATGGCCAGTCGCCGGTACAGGTCGGTCGTGTCGGCCACCAGCCGCTCGCCGCCGAACCGCTCACCGGTCAGCTCCCGGGCGGCCCGCCCCATCCGGTGGCGCAGGGTCTCGTCGCGCAGCAGGCGCCGCACGTGCTCGCACAGTGAGGGCACCTCGCCGTCGCAGAGCAGGCCGGTGCGGCCGTGCTCGATCACCTCCGCGACCGCGCCGACGTCGGTGGCGACCGCCGGCCGCCCGGCGAGCCCGGCCTCGATGAGGCACACCGGCATGCCCTCGTTGTCGGAGGTCAGCAGGACCAGGTCGGCCGCCGCGTACACCGTCTCCACGTCGGGACGGAAGCGCAGGAAGGTCACGGGCAGCCCCTCGGCCGTAGCCGCGCTCCTGACCGCGGCCAGCCGGTCGCCCTCGCCGCAGACGACAAACCGCAGGTCGGGGAGGTCGGCGCGCAGTTCGCGGGCGACGGCCAGCATCCGGTCGGGGCGCTTGATGCCGGTGATCCGCCCGACGAACGCCACCACCGGTCCGGTACCGCTCAGGCCGAGCATCCGGCGGGCGGTATCCCGGTCGGGCGGCGCGGCGAGGCTGACCCCAGGCGGTACCACCTCGAACTGGTCGGGGCGGCCGATGCGGGCGGCGAGCAGGTCGTCGCGTACCCGGGTGCCGACGGCGACCAGCGTGTCGGTCATCCTGGCCAGCCGACGCTCGGCGCGGACGAGCACGGCGGTGCGGGCCGGCGAGAAGTAGCCGTGCAGCAGGTGCCCGTGGAAGGTATGCACCCGTGCCGGTACTCCGCAGGCCGCCGCGGCGAGGCGACCGAGGGCGCCGGCCTTGGCGGTGTGCGTGTGCACGACGTGCGGCCGGAAGTCCCGCATGGCGCGGATCAGGGCGGCCAGCGCCCGCGCGTCGTCGGTGGGCCGGACCGAGCGGCCCAGCGCCGGTACCGGATGGATCGGTAGGTCGGCGGCGCGCAGCCGCCGGTAGTCGCCCTCGCCGGGCTCCGGGTCGCCGGCGTACAGGCGCTGCTCGAACAGCTCTGGATCCAGCCCGCGCATCAGCCCGCTGACCTGCAGCGCAGGCCCGCCGACGTTCATTCGCGCGATGATCCGCATGATCCGAAGTGTTCGCATTCGTCAAGCCTTTATTAGAACTGAGGGAGTTAGCGGTTTATATTATCGTTTCTCAACAGTTGACGGGTTATTTCTGGTTTGACCGTACTATCCTCGCCCCTGTGCAGGAGTTGACATCCGTCACCGACCCGGTAGACGCGCCCCCGGCGCGCGGACTGCGGGTCTGTCTGATCATTGGTCAGCTGGGGCTCGGCGGCGCCGAGAACCAGCTCGTTCTGCTCGCCACCGGGCTGCACCAGCGGGGCGTGGACGTGATCGTCCTGGTGCTCACCGGCGAGGGGCCCCGGGAGGCCACCCTGCGGGCCGCCGGCGTGCCGGTGGTCCACCTCGGCATGCGACGGCCCCGTGGATGGCGCGCGCTGACCGAGCTTCTCGGCGCGCAGGGCCGGCTGACCCGGTACCTGCGACAGTCGCGGCCGGACGTGGTGCACGCGTTCCTGTTCCACAGCTACGTCATGGGTGCCCCGGCCGCGAGGCTGGCGCGGGTGCCGGTGTTCATCGCCGGCCGGCGCAGCCTGGACGACTTCAAGCGCGGGCGCCGGGTGCTGCTCGCGATCGAGCGGGTTGCGACCCGGATGACCGACCTGCTGGTGGCCAACGCGGACGCGGTGGCCGACTGCGTACGCCGGGGCGAGCGGGTACCGGACGGCAAGCTCACCGTGATCTACAACGGCCTGCCGCCGTCCGCCTTCGCGTCGGCCGAGCCCGCGGAGCTAGACGCCACCCATCCCGTGGTGCTCTGCGTGGCGAACCTGAGCGACTTCAAGGGCCACGCCCACCTGCTCGACGCCGCCGCGCTGCTGCGCGACCGCGGACTGCCCTGCACGCTCGTGCTCGCCGGGGAGGGCCCGCAGCGGGCCGCGCTGCGGGAGCAGGCGGATCGGCTGGGCATCGACGTGCGGCTGCTCGGCGCGCGCACGGACATCGGCCGGCTGCTGGCCCGCGCCGACGTGGTCGTGCTGCCCTCGCTGACCGAGGGGATGAGCAACGCGGTGATGGAGGCGATGGCGTCGGTCCGGCCGGTGGTCGCCACGGCGGTCGGCGGCACGCCGGAGCTCCTGGCCGATGGCCGCGGTCTGCTCGTCCCGCCCGGTGACCCGGTCGCGCTGGCGGACGCGTTGGCGGTCCCGCTGGTCGATCCGCAACGGGCCCGGCGGATGGCCGGGGCCGCCCGGGACTGGAGCCTCGCCCATCTGCAGGCCGACGTCATGGTGCGCCACCACCTGGCGCTGTACCAGGCCCTGCGGGAGCGGTGATGTGCGGCATCGCCGGCACCGTCGGCACCGGATCGCCGGACGCCGCGCTGGTTCGCCGGATGTGCGAGGTCATCGTCCATCGGGGACCGGACGGCGACGGGCTGCACATCGACGACCGGGCCGCGCTGGGCATGCGCCGGTTGGCCATCATCGACGTGGCCGGCGGCCAGCAGCCGGTACGCAACGAAGACGGCACGGTGGTCGCCGTGTTCAACGGTGAGATCTACAACTTCGCCGAGCTGCGGGCCGGGTTGCTGCGCCGGGGGCACCGGCTGCGCACCGACGGCGACTCCGAATGCCTGGTCCACCTGTATGAGGAGCACGGCGAGGAGCTGGTGCACCAGCTGCGAGGCATGTTCGCGTTCGCCATCTGGGATGGCCGCCGCCAGCGCCTGCTGCTGGCCCGCGACCGGGTCGGCAAGAAGCCGCTGTACTGGCGGCCGGACGGTGACGGCATCGCCTTCGCCTCGGAGGCCAAGTCGCTGCTGGAAGATCCCCGCATGCACCGGCGGGTCGATCTCGTGGCGCTGCACCACTACCTGACTTACCAGTACGTGCCGCCGCCGTGGTCGATCTACCAGGACGTGTGCAAGCTGCCGCCCGGTCACCTGCTGACCTGGCAGGACGGGGTGACCCGGACCCGGCCCTACTGGCGGCTGGACTGCACGCCGCGGCCGGTGGCGGACGAGGGTGAGGCCGCGGCGCGGCTGCGTGCGCTGCTGCTGGACGCGGTGCGGGTACGGATGGTCAGCGAGCGCCCGCTGGGCGGATTCCTGTCCGGCGGCGTGGACTCCTCGGCCGTCGTGGCCGCGATGGCACAGCAGTCGGCGACGCCGGTCAAGACGTTCAGCATCGGGTTCGACGACGAACGCTACGACGAACGGGCATACGCGCGGGCGGTGGCGCGGCGCTACGGTACCGACCACCACGAGCTGGTGGTCAACCCGTCGGCGCTCGACCTGCTGCCCGAACTCGCCTGGCACTTCGACGAGCCGTTCGCCGATCCGTCCGCGATCCCGAGCTACTACGTGGCGCGGCTGAGCCGCCAGCAGGTGACGGTCGTGCTCACCGGCGACGGCGGGGACGAGTGCTTCGGCGGGTACCCGCGGTACGCGCTGATGCGCGCCTCCCGCCGGGTACCGACCCTTCACCCGCGCGGGCTGTTCGACCGGGCCGGCGCGGCGCTGACCGCCCGCGCGCCGGCCAAGACCGGACTGCGCCGGCTGGGACGCGTGGTACAGCTGCTGGGCCAGCCGGCACCGGCACGGTACGCGGCGATGATGTCGATATTCTCGCCCGACCAGAAGCGCCGGCTCTACACCGACGACGTGCGCGCCGCCCTGGCTGGGGTGGACAGCCTGGAGCTGCTGGCCCAGGCGTACCGGCGGTCCCGCGCGGCCGACCCGGTGGGTCGCCTGATCGATACCGACGTCAACACCTACCTTCCCGGCGACCTGCTGCCCAAGGTGGACATCTCAACGATGGCCAACTCGCTGGAGGCCCGGTCGCCGTTCCTGGACCACCTGCTGATGGAGTGGGCGGGGCACCTGCCGACCGGCCTGAAGGTGCGCGGACACACCACCAAGTACCTGCTCAAGCGGGCCCTTGAGCCATGGCTGCCGCGAGAGGTCATCTACCGGCCGAAGATGGGCTTTGGGGTGCCACTCGCCCGCTGGCTGCGCGGCGAGCTGCGCGATCTGGCCTGGGACGTGCTGACCGATGCCACCGCACGGTCGCGGGGGATCTTCCGGCCCGACACGGTCGCCGGCATGCTGCGCCGCCACGACCGTGGCCTGGACGAGGGGCACCGGATCTGGACGCTGGTGCAGTTCGAGCTGTGGCACCGCCGGTTCCTGGACGGATCGCGGCGGGTCGCCCCCGTCGACGACCACCTGCTGGCCCGGCGGCAGTGACCGATGGGCCCCGACCGGCGGCCGGGACCCGCGTCACCGAACCGGCAGCCGGAATCCCCGCCACCCGACCCGCCGCGCGGCTGACCTCGCCGCTGGGCCGGGCGACCGCACCGCCGCGGCAGGCGACCTCACCGCCGCCGAAGGCGACCTCACCGCTGCGGCAGGCGGCGCGGAGCCTGGCCATCCGGCTCTCGCTGGTCGTGCTCGGCGGCGCCACCGGCATCGTGATCGCCCGCGCCCTGCACCCGCAGGGCCGGGGAACCTACGCGATCGTGGTCGCGTTCGCCTCCGCCACCATGGCCATCGGCCACCTGTCGCTGGACCAGGCACACGTGACCCTCTGGCCGTCTCGCCACGGCGCGGTCGCGGTCAACAGCGTGGTGATGGGGCCGGTGCTGGGTACGCTCGCCGCCGCCTGCGGCCTGGCGCTGGCGCTGTCCGGGGTGGCCGGGGCGGCCACCGCCGCGCACCCCGGCCTGCTGATCGTGGCGCTGCTGTCGGTGCCGGCGGCGACGACCGTGCTGTACCTGAGCAACGTCCTGGCGCTCGGGGCGAGGGTGGCCTGGGTGGACTGGGCCACCCTGCTGGGCAGCGTGCTGCAGTGTGGTGCGCTGCTGGCCCTCGCCGCCGCTGGCCGGCTCACCGTGGCCTGGGTGGTCTGGATCTGGGCGGCCAGCTCCGCCGCGCCGCTGCTGCTGATGGTCGGCGCCGCGCGGCCCCGGTTGGGCCGCTTCGACCCGGCGGTGTGCCGCCGCGCGCTGTCGCTGGGCCTGCGGTACCACGGCGGCTCCGCCGCGCTGTACCTGACCTACCGGGTCGACGTGCTCGTCCTCGGTGCCATGGCGCCGGCCGCCGTCGTCGGGCTCTACACGCTCGCGGTGACCCTGGCCGAGCTGGCCCGCATCCCGACCGACGCGCTGGCCCGGGCGTCGCTGTCCGGCCAGGCCGTCGCCGACCTGAACCAGGCCGCGCGGGCCACCATCCGGCGCACCCGGATGTCCGTGGCGCTCGCCGGCGGCTCGGTCGCCGGACTGTGCGCAGTCGCGCCGCTGCTGGTACCGGTGGCGTACGGGCGGGACTTCGCCGGCAGCGTACCGGCTTTGTTCGCCCTGGCCCCCGGCCTGTTCGCGCTCGGTGCGGGCCGGCAGGTCAGCGCCTACCTGCTGCGGCTGAGCCGGCCGCTGGCCATGTCCGCCCTGTCGGTGGGGGCGCTCGTGGTGAACGTCGCGGCCAACCTGGTGCTGATCCCGTTGTGGGGGATCGTCGGCTGTTCGCTTGCCTCGTCGCTCAGCTACGGGCTGATCACCGCGGTACAGGTGGCCCGGTTCTGCCGGGCCACCGATACCCCCCTGCGCCGGCTGCTGCCCGCGGGGCCGGAGCTGGCCGCGCTCCGGCGGCGGCTGTGCCGGTCAGCCCGTCCGATCCGGCCGTCCACCGCCGATCCGGTCGAACACGTACTCGTTGCAGCCCAGGCCCCCGCCGCAGGTGGTGAGGTAACGCAGCGCGAAGCCGCGGTCGCGGATGTACGCGAAGATCTTCTCGGGGCGGGCCACCTCGAACGGGTACCCGCCGACCCAATCGACGAGATCGTGCCGGCGCGACATGCCACGGGTCCGGGGCGGCTGGGGGGTCGGCCGGACGCGGCCGCGCAGCAGCCGTACCGCCGTGCGCACCGGTACGCCCCGGCTAAGGTACAGAAGGCTCAACCCGACCAGCAGCAGCCGACCGACCCGGCCTGACCGGTTGTAACGCCGCTTGACCCGCAGCCAGTTCCGGCTGGCGCGGCCCTGGTCGTTGTAGATGGAGATGAACAGCTGACCGCCGGGAGCGACCAGGTCGGTCGCCGCGGCCACCGCCTTCCACATGTCGCCGGTGTGGTGCAGTACCCCCCAGGAGTACACGACGTCGAAGCGGCCGAGCCCGGAGGTGTAGACCGGATCGAGGATGGAGCCCGGCTCAACGGTCCAGTCGCTGTCCGGGGCGTAGGCCTGGCGTACCGCCGCGGTGGCGGCCACCGAGTCGGGGTCGAAGTCGAACGACCGCACCCTAGCGCCCAGCCGGTGGGCGGCCAGCGAGAACAGCCCGCTGCCGCACCCGATGTCAAGAAACGACCTGCCGGTCAGCCTCGCGCACCCCAGCGCCTGGGTCAGCGAGCCGACCGCCGTGGCGATCCGGTCTTCATCGAGCAGCCGGATGAAAGAAGTCCAGTTCGCGCCGAAGCCGAACCGCTGCCCGGCACGTATCTCCGTGGTGCTGTCAAGCATCGATTTTCTCCTTTGTAGAGCTGGGCGGCCGGGTCCGCGTACCGCGCCGGTGTGCCAGCAGGCAACCGAGGCAGACCCAGAAGGTGGCCTCGACACCAAGGTCGGACAGGGTGTTGGCGAACAGAAGGGCCACCGCGCCGGCCACGACCGCGGCACGCAACGGGACGAGCGCCGCACCCGGCGCGGTCAGCCCCGCCACCAGCACGGCAAGGAAGAGCAGGAGGGCCGCGACACCGGCCTCGGCGGCCAGCCGCAGGTAGTCGTCGTGGGTGTTGATGTAGATGCCTAGCCTCGGGTCGGTCATGGCGTAGAACGGGAACATGCCGTACCCGATGCCGCGTACCGGGTGTGCCAGCGCGACATCGAACGCGACCCGGGCGGCCTCGGCCCGGACGGCGCTGTTGGCGCTCAGTTCCGACGCGGCACGCGTGCCGAAGGCGATGTCTCGCAACGGGTTCGCCACGAGGTAGCAGACGGCCCCGGCCGCGAGCGCGGCGACGGTGCCGAACGCCTGGACCCACCGCCGTCGGCCGCTGATCACGGCGACCGCGACGCCGGCCGCCGCGGCCACCAGCGCGCCCCGCGAGTGGGTCTGGACGACGACGACCAGACACGGGGCCGCGGGTACCAGCCAGGCGATCCCGCGGGCGCGGGCCAGCCCCACGCCGGCGGCGAGCGGGAGCGCCAGCAGCGCCCCCAGGTAGTTGGTGCCCAGCCCCAATCCGGTCAGCCGGCCCTCGTCGTACGAGCCGGACAGCAGCGCGTAGCCCGCGGCCAGCCCACCGGTGAGCACCAGGACCCGGGCCGCCGTACCGGGCGCCGGCGGCGCCGCGATGACCAGCGCCAGCAGCACGAGACCGGCCACCATCCCGATGAAGTCGGACGCCAGCGCCTGGCCGGGCGGGGCGTACCCACGCTCGGTCGAGCTGGCCAGCAGTACGGCGAGCAGGCCCACCACCCCGGCGTGCGGCCAGCCCAGCGGCGCGGGCGCGGCAACGGGTACGGCGGCCCAGCGCACCACCACCGCGCCGACCGCGTACACCGCCACCATGGCCACCAGCAGCTGAGTTCCGTTCCGGGACAGGGGGCTGATCACGCTCATCGGCAGGACGGCCACGGCGATCCCGTCCGGTCGGGTCAACGCCACCGGCACGGCGACCAGGGCGAGAAGCACCGGCCAGCCCAGCGCCGGCTGCCGCAGCACCAGGTAGGCCACGATCGGCCCGGCCAGCGGGATCGCGACTGGCCAGCCGGCCCGCACGCCGGCCGCCCGGATGGCCAGGGCGGGCCGGGCGGTATGGACGCGGCCCGCCCAGGTTCGGACATCTCGAATCACTTGACGCTCTTCATAGCCATTTAGTCCATAAGGCGACCGTCTTACCCGAAAGCAGGGTTTAAGGATAAATAGATGCTATACGGTGATTCCGCGTGAGAGGGGTGTTATGACCGACAGCCTTGACCGCGGGCCATCGCCGGTCGCCGGCCGCGGCGCGGTTCTTGTCACCGGCGGGGCCGGCTTCATTGGGTCGCATCTGGTGGATGCGCTACTGGCCCGCGGGGAGCGGGTGGTCGTCCTGGACAATCTGTCGACGGGCCGGCGCAGCAACCTGGCCGCGGCCGCGATGCATCCGCACTTCCACTTCGTCCAGGGCTCGGTCCTCGACGAGTTGATCGTCGACGAGCTGATGCACCGCTGCGAGACGGTCGTGCATCTGGCTGCCGCAGTGGGCGTCAAGCTGATCGTCGAGCAGCCGCTCAAGGCGCTGACGACCAACATCCGCGGTTCGGAGATCGTCATCGAGGCCGCACACCGGTACCGGCGAAAGATCATGGTGGCCAGCACCTCGGAGATCTACGGCAAGAACTCCTCCGGCCCGCTGGCCGAGGACGCGGACCGCATCCTCGGCAGCCCGGCCGTGGTGCGCTGGGCCTACAGCACGGCCAAGGCGGTCGACGAGATGCTGGCCAACGCGTACCACCGGGAGCGGTCGCTGCCGACCATCATCGCCCGGCTGTTCAACGTCGTCGGGCCACGGCAGAGCCCCGCCTACGGCATGGTGGTCCCCCGGCTGATCCGCCAGGCACTGCGTGGCGAGCCGATGACCGTGTACGGCGACGGGTCGCAGACCCGGTGTTTCGGCCATGTAGACGACGTGGTGCAGGCACTCCTCGCGCTGCTGGGCACGGAGGCCGCCATCGGCGAGACGGTGAATGTCGGCAGCACCGAGGAGATCAGCATCCGAGACCTCGCCGAGGAGATCAGGGAGCGGACGCTGTCCGCCTCCCCGGTGCGGCTGATCCCGTTCGAGGCGGCCTACGGCGCGGGCTTCGAGGACATGCAGCGCCGCGTACCGGACGTCACCAAGCTCCGGCAGCTGATCGGCTGGACGCCCGCACGGACACTGGACGACATCCTGCGCGACACGATCGCCCAGGCGCGCCTCGACGAGGCCGCTCAACCCAGGATGGTCGCCGCGTGAACCTGCCCGGATCGATCGTGGCGCAGATCGGCGCGGCGCTGGCCGCGCTGGCGTTGACCGTCGCGCTGGTGGAGCCCGCCCGCCGCCTGGCCCTGCGCGGCGGCGCGACCGACCGGCCCGCCGCGCACAAGGCGCACCACCGCCCCACCCCGTACCTCGGCGGGGTGGCCATCGTCGCGGGCACCCTGGTACCGACCGTCCTGGTCGCCCGCCACACCGGCCCCGGCTTCTGGGTGACGGCGGCGGCCGCGGCTGCGGCCGCCGCGCTCGGGCTCTGGGACGATCTGCGCAGCCTCAGCGCCAGGACCCGGCTCGCCGTCGAGACGATCCTGGCGGTGCTCGTGACCGCCACGGGTGGACGGCTGGAGCTGGTTGAACCGCGCTGGCTGGACGCCGGGCTGACCATCTGCTGGATCGTGGTCGTGACCAACTCCTTCAATCTGCTGGACAACGCCGACGGCGCGCTGGCCACGGTGGCCGCCGTGACCGCGCTGCCGCTCGCCGCAGTCACCTACGCCGGCGGCCAGCCCGCCCTCGGTCTCCTGCTGATCTGCCTGTCCTTGGCGTGTACCGGATTCCTGCCGCACAACACGCCACCGGCCCGGATCTTCATGGGCGACACGGGTTCCCTGTTCATCGGACTGCTCATCGCGGCCGCCGCGGCCCGGGCCCGTCCGGCGCGCGCGGGCGCGTATTCCCACGCGGCGACGCTGCTGCTGCTCGTGTTCCTCGCCGCGGTGGACACCGCGCTGGTGGTGGTCTCCCGCCGGCTGCACGGCCGGCCGCTGTGGCAGGGTGGCACCGACCACGTGGCGCACCGCCTGCGCCGGCTCGGGCTGACCGGCAACGCGCTGGTGGCCGTCCTCCTGCTCGTCGCCGCGGTGTCCGGCCTGTCGGCGGCGCTGGTCTACGACGGGCTGCTACCGGGCCCGACCACCCTGGTGGCGACCGCGCTGGCCGCGGCGGTCCTGGTCGCCGCGCTGCTGGCGGTGCCCGGATACCCCGCGGTCGCCACGTCGACGGTCACCGGCCGCCGGCCGCTGCCGCGCGCCCACGTCGCCTCCAAGAGCCAACCGTGAACCTTCGGACCGTTCTGCGACTCGGTCGCGACCGATGGAAGTCCATCCTGCTGCTGGTGCTGCTCGCCACCGCGACCGCGGCCGTACTGGTGATCCGGCAGACTCCGCAGTACCAGGCCCAGACGACGCTGTACGTCTCCTCGCACGCGGACGCGGGAAATGCCGCCTCCGCGTACCAGGGCAGCCTGCTGTCCCAGCAGCAGGCGAGCACCTACGCCCACCTGATCGTCAGCAAGCGGGTGCTCAGCGCGGCGGCCGACTCCCTGCCCGACCGGCCGTCCACCGGGCAACTCGCCGCGCGGGTCAGCGCCGCGGTGGTACCGGACACCTCGCTGCTGACCGTCACGGCCGTGGACAGCACCCCGGCCGGCGCGCAGCGCACCGCCAACGCCGTCGCCAACCGGTTCGTCACCGTGCTGCCCTCGCTGGAGGCGCCCACCGACGGGAACACCCCGGCGGTGGTGGTCAGCGTCGTCACCGACGCGTCACTGCCGTCGAGCCCGACGGAGCCGAAGCCGGCACGCAGCATCGGGCTGGGCGCCCTGGCCGGGCTCCTCGCCGGGTTCGTGCTGGCCGCCGCCCGCCAGTCCCTCGACCTGTCGGTGAAGTCCCTGGAGCAGGCGCAACAGATCGTCGATGCGCCGGCGCTGGGATCTGTGCCGGCCGATCCGGCGGCAGGGCGCAGCCCGATGGCACTGAACGACCGCGCCCACCGCGGCCGGATCGACGCGCTGCGAAAGATCAGCGCCAGCCTGCGCTTCATTGACGTGGAGAACCGGCACACCGTGTTCGCGGTCACCAGCCCGGGCGCAGAGGAGGGCAAGAGCACGACCGCGTGCAATCTCGCCCTTACCCTGGCCCGGGCCGGACGTTCGGTCGTCCTCGTCGACGCGGATCTGCGTCGCCCGCGGGTCGGCGACTATCTGGGGCTGACCACGGGGGTCGGGCTCACCAGTGTCCTCGTCGGCCGCACACCGTTGGCACAGGCCACACAGACCTGGGGCGACCGCCTGTTCACCGTGCTGACCAGCGGACCGATTCCGCCCAACCCGACGGAGATGCTCGGCTCCACGCGGATGCGGGAACTGCTCGTCGAGCTGCGCGAGCGCTACGACGACGTCATCGTCGACGTGGCGCCGGTGCTCCCGGTCGCCGACGCCGCCGTCACGGTATCGGGGTGTGACGGCGTCCTCGTCGTGGCCCGTTACGGCAGGACCCGCCGCGACCATCTGCGCCAGGCGGCGGCGACCCTGCGGACCACCGGAGCCCCGATCCTCGGCGTGGTCCTCAACCAGGCCCCATCGCGTCGCAAGCAGCAGTACTACGACGCCCAGCCGGGTACGCCCGGCAAGCGCTACCCCGGGCACGGGCAGGATCTGACACCGGCACTGGAAGCAGCACATCGATGAGCAACGACGAACGTGACGGGTTCTTCCGAAGGTGGTCCGAGCTCAACACCGCCCGGACCGCCACCCCTCCCCCGTCCGGCCGGCGCCGACGAACGCGCCGCCTGTTGATGATGGTCCTGGTCCTGGCGGTGGCCGGCACCATCACCGGCGTCGCCGCCGGGTACCTCATCACCGGCCACCTGTCCGGCAACGTACGCCGGATCGACGGCGCCTTCCAGGGCATCGATCCCAGCCAGCGACCGGCCCCGGCACCGTCGGACGACGGCGGCCAGACCATCCTCGCGGTCGGCCTCGACGTGCGCTCCGACGACCAGACCACCGGTCAGGCCGCCACCGACCCGCAGGCCAGCCAGAGCGGCGACCGCAGCGATACCATCATGCTGGTCCGGTTCGACTCGGTCCGGCGCTCGGCGGCGGTGGTGTCGATACCGCGCGACTCCTGGGTGGACATCCCCGGCCAGGGAACCATGAAAATCAACGCCGCGTACGCCCGGGGCGGCCCCCCACTGCTGATCCGCACCGTGGAGCAGTTGACCGGCGTGCGGATCGACCACTTCATGGTCATCGACTTCGCGGGCTTCCGGTCCGTCGTGGACGCGCTGGGCGGCGTGGATATCCAGGTGTCGCAGGACACCACCGACCTGGCCGGGAACCGCTTCCAGCGCGGTACCGACCATCTCGACGGCAGGCTCGCGCTCGCCTACGTCCGCCAGCGTCACGGCCTGCCCGACGGTGACCTGGACCGGGTCCGGCGCCAGCAGAGCTTCCTGCGCGCGGTGTTCGTCAAGGCATCCGCCGCCGACCCCGCCGCCGACCCGGTCGAGGCCTACCACCTGCTCGACGCGTTCACCCAGTCCATCACCGTCGACACCGGGTACACCGACGGCGACCTGCGCCAGCTGGCGGTCGACGCGATGAAACTCGACGGCAACAGCATCTGGTTCCTGACCGCACCGGTGAGCGGAGAGGGCATGGAAGGCGACCAGAGCGTCGTCTACCTCGACAAGACCCGCGACGCGCAACTGTGGCAGGCGATGCGCACCGACGCCATAGGCGGCTACGTCACGGTGAACCCCGCCGATCTCCTGCCCGCAACGACGCCGTGAAGTCGACCAGCAGGAAATTCTGGCGGTCGGCGCCGCCGGTGTTCCCGCCGCACCGCGTGGACGCGCCGGCGTGCGGCACGGCTCTGGAGCGCTGGCCTGTGGGCCCGGCGCCGTGCTCCCCCGGTGATCCGTTCCGGATCCTCTATGTCTGTTCGGCGAACGTGTGCCGGTCGGTCATGGCGGAGCGACTAACCAGCCGCGCGATCGCGCAGCGGTTGACGGCGCACAGATCGGCCTTCGAGGTCGGCAGCGCTGGGCTGCGCGCCACCCCGGACCAGGCGGCGCACCCCTACGCGCTGGCCGCACTCGCCCGCTTCGACCTCGACGCCTGCGGCTTCGCCACCCGGGTGCTCACCGCGCCGCTGCTGGAGCGCAGCGACCTGGTGCTCGCCGCCACGGCACGCCAGCGCGACCATGTGGTCGAGTTGCTGCCCGCCGCCGCGCGCCGCACCTTCACGATCCGGGAATTCGCCCGCATCGCGGCGCACGCCGCGAACGGGCCGCACGCCGCACACGCCGCGGCGCCGTCACCGGATCCGCCGCCGGAACGGCACCGGCCGACACCGGTCCACGACCTCGTCGGACGGGCGAGACGGCTGGTGGACCTGGCGGCGACGCTGCGCGGCCAGGTCGGCTACGTGGCGGCGCGGGCCGAGGACATCGCCGACCCGCCGCTGCGGCTGTCGGCGTTCTACCGGTGCGCGGACCGGATCAGCCAGGCGGTCGACGACTGCGTCGGCGTGCTGTGCGGGGATGGGCGAACGGCACCCTCGGCCGCCGGGCGGTAGCCGGGGCCCCGACCGACGCGGGCCGCCCGGAGCCGGGGCGCGAAGGGACTCACCGAACTCCGGCGCCGGGCGAACCTCCCGCCCGGACGGGCAGCCAACGAGTCCCCGAGCCCACGCCGGGACAGGGCCTACGACCGGCCCGGTTCGTGCCCTACCAGCGCCACCCGGGCCGCCGCCGCCAGGAGCACGCCCTGTCCGATGAGGACGATGATGGACCGCCACCACGCGAACAGCCTGTGCACCCAGAGTGCATCCTGTACCGGCGCCAGGTGAGTGCTGTCCACAGTGGACGCGACGACGGCAACCCCCCACCGGGTCTGGGCGATCCAGGACACCTGCTCCAGGATCCGCTGCCCGTTCGCCTCGAAGAGGCCACCGCAGAGAATCAGCTGCGCCATGACCACCATGACCAGTACCGGCGTGGTCTGCTCGACGGTCTTCACCAACGCGCTGATGACCAGACCGAGAACGGTACAGACGACCGCGACCAGGGCGACCGCGACCATCACCTCCACCGTCGGGTAACCCGCAGTCGCCCGGTACGGCGTGGGTTAGGAAGTGTCTCGAAGTCGGTGGCCGAGTCGAGCGCGTTCCGGAGTTCTTCGGCGACAGGCCTGACGAGCACAATTGCTGGTTCGGAGTCTCGCTGTTTCAGCCGTTGTAAGGCGGCGGGTGCCGCCCGGATGGTATTTGGCCGGGCGGGGAGCGCACCACCGTCCCCGGGGTTCAGAGGGCATCCAACCCGGTCGTATCTGTCTCATGCGGAACGTGACAACCCCGATGAGGTCCGGGCGGGATCTGACGCCTGGTAGGGCATCCGTGAGGATGTTCGATGCCGCAGCGGGCGCAGGATGACCCGAGAAGCCAATGCCGGCGGTCGAAAGACGACGGGAAGCCCGGTGATGATGACGCTGGCTCCTCCGCCAGCGGTCACCGCATAACCGGCCGGATAGGGGCCTGGTGCCCTGGCCTGAAAGGGCGCCGACGCGGGTCGGGTGAGCCTGCAAGGTTTGTGCTGGTCACGGCGTCGGAACCGAAGGGCAAGTTAGACACGATGACAGCGATGGCTTTCGCGGTGGCGATGGCGGCTCTCGGAGTGAACGGACCGGAGGGCGAGGTCCCCGGCTGGGACACCATTGATTGGCGCACCCAGGAGGACAACGTACGGCGGCTGCGGCAGCGGATCTTCGCGGCGTCGCGGGATGGGGACCTGAAGCAGGTCCGAAGTTTGCAGAAGTTGATGCTGCGTTCCCGCAGCAACGCCCTGGTGGCGGTGCGGCGGGTGACGGAGCTCAACGCTGGGCGCAAGACCGCCGGGGTGGATCGGCAACTCGTGGTGACCGCATCGCAGAAGGCTGAACTGGCCGACTGGATGCAGCACCACGCGCAGCCGTGGTCACCCCGACCGGTCAAGCGCGTGTATGTGCCCAAGAGCAACGGGCGCCGCCGCGGACTCGGAATTCCGGTGATCACTGATCGGGCGTTACAGGCTCTGACGGTCAACGCGCTGGAACCCGAGTGGGAGGCCCGGTTCGAGTCGAAGTCTTACGGCTTTCGGCCGGGTCGTGGCTGCCACGACGCGATCGTGGCGATCCACACGACGTCGAGTCGCACCGACGCCAAACGTCTGTGGGTGCTTGACGCCGACCTGGCGGCGGCCTTGGATGCATCGTCACACTGCTCCTTCCGTTCATTGTCGTGATCAGAATAGGGTGTTGGTGGGGCT
>DASXOA010000381.1:0-3404 GCA_036494675.1 Rugosimonospora sp. | reverse complement strand
GCGCCTAGACCCATCCTTCGCACGTCGCTGGATTGAGTGACGGTCTGTCGGTTCCGATGCTGGTCAGGACAGGTCGATCCCGAGGAGGTCGAGGAGATGAACCTGCACGCCCCGGGTCAGGTGGACGAGCTGGGGCGGGTCGCTGCCGGGTCCGGTGGCCAGGTCGAGCTCGCCGAGGTGGTAGAAGATCATGCGGGCGGTAGGGCGTTCGCGCCGGTTATCGGGGTAGAGCCCGGTCATCTTCCCGTCCGGGCTGCCGTCTTGTTCCAGCGCGCGGCGTACCTGGCGTTCGATCAGGCTGTAGACCAGCAGCGCGAGCATGAGCACGTGCAGCAGCGCGGCGATGCGTTTGTTGCCGTGCAGGAACACCGGCGCCACCGCGAGTGGGCCCTTGAGCTCGTGGTAGCGGCGTTCGACCTGGGGCTGGCCCTTGTAGGCCAGGAAGACGGCGGCGG
Organism: Rugosimonospora sp.; assembly: GCA_036494675.1. Taxonomy (GTDB): domain Bacteria; phylum Actinomycetota; class Actinomycetes; order Mycobacteriales; family Micromonosporaceae; genus Rugosimonospora. The sequence continues at coordinate 2,949 of DASXOA010000381.1, read as the reverse complement.
CATCGGCCGTGGCGGGGTCCTGGTTGGTGACCAGCGCGTACCAGCCGTCTGCTTTGGCCCCGGTTTCCAGCACGTCCTGGTCGAAGTGCCAGGCGAGGGCGGGTTTGCCGTCGGGCCCGTCGGCGATCTCGGTGTGCAGGACGTCGGTGACGCGCCGCGCTTTCGCGATCACTCCGATCTTCGCGGCGATCTTCTCGCGGGTCGGGTAGTAGCGGCTGCCGGCCAGCCGGGCAAGGTTCTCCAGGTCTGCTCGCGCCTTGGCCAGGCGCTTGTCGCGGGCCTTGGCGCGGGCGGCGGCGTTGCCGGCGCTGTAGACCAGGATCCGGCGCACCGTGATCGGCGGATCGCTCTTGCGCCTGCCCGTGAAGGTGTGGGTGTCTTCCAGCACCCGGTAGTCCGGCTTGTCCATCGTCGGGCGCTCGGCCACGCGCAGCGGAACGTACTCGACACGCTCGGCGCTTGCAGGATCGAGGGCGGCGAACAGCGCCGGGTCGCTCGCCGAGGCGGCAAGCGGCGCGATGAACTCGACCTCTGCGCCCGCAAGGGCCATGAGGTTGTCGTAGGAGACCAGTTTGCTGTCACCGATCATCAAGAAGCGCTTGACCCCGGCCGCGCGCTGGAACCGCTGTATCGCACCGACCACCTGCGTGATCTCGCCGGTGCCGCCGGAGATCGCGGTGGCCAGCAGCGGGACGGCGCCATCGGCGGCCACCCCGAGGCCGGCCTGGATCTGCTTGAGATCCACCCGCCGGTCCTTCGGGTGCCCGTAGGCGACCTGTGGATAATCAAGGTCCTGTTCCTCGGGGTCGTACGCGCCGGTCAGGGACATCGAGGTCATATCCCAATGCAAGGTGGCCGTGTCGATGCCGAACGCGCAGATCGCGCGGGCGGCGACCGTCCCGGTGACCTCCTGCAGGTGCGGGGCGATCGCGTCCAGAGCACGGCCACATCGGTCGTCGTTGAGCAGGTCGGGGTCCAATTCCATGACCTCCTTCACCGCCCACGTACGCGCCCAGTCCTCAACCCGCACCAGGGGCCGGGGGCTGGTGAGCCGGTTGGCCACCAGCGCCTCGATCACCTCGCCGTGGGTGGCCAGCGCGAGATCGCGTGCCGGGCAGAGCCCGTCGACGGTCTCGGCCACCCGCAGTCGATGCAGAAACTCCGCGACCACGGGCAGAGCGCCCAGACGCTTGGTCACCACCTGCGTGACCACCGCGCGCATCCGCAGCGGGGCACGCTCACGCCGGACAGCGACACGGCGGACAGGAGGCGGAGTCATCAACATACCCCGACAACACCACCGCCCCACCCACCGACACGGCCTACACCAGCGCATTCAACCGAAACCACTATGTGCGGAGGATGGGTCTAGACCGGAACGGACCACATGGCTCGCGTCGGCGACTCCGTGACGAAGGCCAGGTCAGCATGCGACGTATCAGGCTCCTACCCACCATGCCGCTCCTCGCCGCGCTGGTGACCGGCGGCGTCCTCGTGTGTGCGACGTCGGCGTCGGCGGCCGACCCGCCCGCGAGCAGCAGCGCGGGAACGGCCTCGAGCGCAGCCGCGAGCACGAGCACGAACGCCATGAACGAGCTCGTACCCAAGCCGGTGACCGTCCAGCCGAACACCGCAACCTCCTATCAGATCACTGCGAGCACCGTGATCTACACGGACGCGAGTTCGAGTGCTGCCGGGCAGGTCGGGAGCTACCTCGCCGGGATCCTCGATCCCTCCACCGGCTATACGCTGCCGGTTCAGCAGACCTCGACGACGCCGGCCGGCGGTGTCGCGCTATTGCTCTCCGGCGCTCCTACCAGCGTGGGTACGCAGGGCTACACGCTGGACGTCACCGGTTCCGGCATCGTCATCCGCGCCGAACAGGCCGCCGGCCTGTTCGCCGGCATCCAGACGCTGCGACAGCTGCTGCCGGCGCAGATCGAGGCCGCCACGGTGCAGCCGGGTCCGTGGACGGTGCCGGGCGGGCACGTCCTTGACTATCCGCGGCTGGCCTACCGCGGCGCGATGCTGGACGTCTCACGGCACTTCTTCACTGTCGCCCAGGTCGAGCAGTACATCAACCAGCTCGCCCTCTACAAGATCAACTACCTGCATCTGCACCTGAGCGACGACCAAGGCTGGCGCATCGCGATCAACGGCTGGCCCGACCTCACCACCACCGGTGCGGCCACCGAGGCCGGCGGCGGCGCCGGCGGGTACTACACGCAGGCGCAGTACCAGCAGCTCGTCGCCTACGCCGCCACCCGCTACATCACGATCGTGCCCGAGATCGACGTCCCCGGGCACTTCACCGCCGCCCTCGCCTCCTACGGCGAACTCGGCTGCAGCGGAAGCGCGCCACCCGTCGACACCAGCACCGGCACCCTCGGCAACTCGATCTGCACCACCGCGCCGGTCGCCAAGACCTTCATCGACGACGTCATCGGCCAGCTCGCCGCGCTCACTCCGGGTCCGTACATCTCGATCGGCGGCGATGAGGCGCAAGGCGTGAGTGCGAGCGACTACGCCGCCTTCATGACCTGGGCGCAGCAGGACGTCGATCAGCACGGCAAGATCGCGATCGGCTGGGACTCGATCCTGGGCTCCACCGTCGCAGCCTCGACCGTCGCAGAGTACTGGGGCGCCACCAGCGCGACCACCGTCGCCGCCGCCGCGAGCAACGGCACGAAGCTCATCATGGCGCCGTCGAAGAACGCTTACATGGACCAGAAGTACAACACTTCCACGGTCATCGGCCTGGCCTGGGCCGACTACATCGACATGCAGACCGCCTACGGCTGGGATCCGGCCACGGACGTCTCGGGCGTGCCCGCCTCCGCGATCCTCGGCATCGAGGCCCCGGTCTGGACCGAGACCGCCGACACGGTTGCAGACCTCGACTACCTCGCCTTCCCGCGTGTCACCGCCTACGCCGAACTCGGCTGGTCG
>DASXOA010000380.1:0-11553 GCA_036494675.1 Rugosimonospora sp. | reverse complement strand
GCGGGATGCTCCCGGACTCCGGTCTCGCCCGACCCGGCCGTGATGACCAGCAACGGCACCCCGACCCGGTCGAGCGCCCCCGCCCCGTCGAAGTGCGCGAATCCGTGCAGCAGCGACGAGGCCACCGGCGCCGGCAACGCGTCCACCGCCGCCATCGTCTGCGCCCGCCGGACCGTATCCGTCGGCATGAACAGCCGGGCGAAGAAGTCACGTCGCCAGGAGCCGTCGTGGTCGCGGGCGACGTCGAGCACGGAACGCTGGAGGTGGTCCCTGGCCCGCCCCGGCAGCATCGGCGCCGGCTCCACCAGGACGGCCGCGCGTACCGCACCGGGCCGGCCCGCGCACACCAGCGCCGCCAGGCCGCCCAGGCTGTGCCCGACGACGACGGGGCGGTCCAGCCCGGCGGCCCGGGCGACCGCGAGCACGTCGCCGGCGAGCGCCTCGACGTCGTAGTTGCCGGGTTCCGGCTCGGGCCGGCCGCTGTCGCCGTGCCCGCGCAGGTCCAGCGCCGCGACCGCGTGGTGCGCCGCGAAGTGGCGTAGCTGCGGCGCAAAGTACGAGCGGTCGCAGCACCAGCCGTGGATGAACAGCATGGGCGGCTCCCCGGTACCCGCGACCTCGTAGGCCAACCGCACGCCGTCAACCGTGTCGACGAATCGCACCATCCGGGGTCCCCCAGCCGTCTCGGGATCAGGCGACCAGTCTGGCACCGCCGCCCCCGGGAGCCGCGGCACCAATCCCCGGGGCCCCAGCGGGCAGAATCGGGGCATGCAGGTCGGGATGCTCGGTCCGTTGGAGGTCCGCGCCGGCACCGGTGTTCTGGTGCCGGTGGCCGGTGCCCGCCTGCGCGCGTTGCTGATCCTGCTCGCGCTGGATCCGTCCGCGACGGTCAGCACCGACCGGCTGGTGGACGCGCTGTGGGGCGAGCGGCTGCCGGCCGGTGCCGGCAACGCGCTACAGGCACTGGTGTCCCGCCTGCGGCGGGCCGTACCGGGGATCGTCGTGGTGCCGCGGTCGGCCGGGTACCAGCTCGACCTCGACCCGGAGCGGGTCGACACCGTCCGGTTCGAGCGGCTCGCCTCGGCCGGCCGCGCCGCGCTGCGCGACGATCCGGCCCGGGCCGCCGGCACCCTGCGTGAGGCGCTGGCGCTGTGGCGGGGGCCCGCGCTGGCCGACGTGGCCCGGGCGGACTTCGCCCGAGGGACGATCGTGCGCCTCGACGAGCTCAGGCTGACCGCGATCCAGGACCGCGCCTACGCCGACCTGCGGCCGGGGGCGGAGGCCTCGCTGGTGGCGGAGCTCGAAGGGCTGGTCGCGGCGCATCCCCTCCGGGAGCCCCTGGTCGCCCTGTTCATCCGGGCGCTGGACGCCGCCGGCCGGCGCGCCGAGGCGCTGGAGGTCTACGAGCGGACCCGCCGCCGCATCGTCGACCAACTGGGCGTGCAGCCGTCGGCCGAGCTGGCGTCGCTGCACGTGGCGATGCTGCGTGCCGAACCGGCCGCGCGAGAGGCCGCCGCCGGCCCGACCGGTGGTGGACCAGACCATGCCGGACCGGCCGGTGCCGGCCCGGACCGTCCCAGACCGACCGGTGCCGGACCGACCGGTGCCGGACCGAGCGGTGCCGGACCGACCGGCGCCCGACCGGACCGTGCCGGACCGAGCGGTGCCGGACCAGACGCCGGGCCCGACCCGCGCGCGACCAGCGGAGCGGGCCGGCCGGGAGCGGCCGGAGGCGGCGAACCGGCCAGGACCAACCTGCGCGCCGAACGGACCGGCCTGATCGGGCGGGACGAAGACCTGGCCCAGGTCGGCAAGCTGCTCAGCGGCCACCGGATGACCACGCTGACCGGTGCCGGCGGCGCCGGCAAGACCCGGCTGGCTACCGCCGCCGCGCGGGCCCAACTCGACGCGATGCCCGACGGCGTGTGGCTGGTCGAGCTGGCGCCGGTCACCGACCCCGCCGACGTCGCTCCGGCCATGCTCGACGCGCTCGGGCTGCGCCAGACGGCTCTGCGCGGCACCCGGTCGCGCATCATGGCCACGCCGGAGGAGTCGGACGACGCGGCCGACCGGCTGGTCGCCGCGCTGGCGGACAAGCAGGCCCTGCTCGTCCTGGACAACTGCGAGCACCTGATCGAGGCGGCGGCGGCGCTGGCCGATCGCGTCCTGAGCAGCTGCCCCCGGGTGACGCTGATGGCAACCAGCCGGGAGCCGCTGAGCATCGGCGGTGAGATGCTCTGCCCGGTGCAGCCGCTGGCCCTGCCGCCCGAGGCCGCGGACCCGGCGCTGATCACCGGCTACGCCTCGGTGCGGCTGCTCACCGAGCGGGCCCGGGCGGTGCGACCCGGCTTCGAGGTGACCGCCGGCAACGCGCTCGCGGTCGCCCGCATCTGCCGGGCACTGGACGGGATGCCGCTGGCGATCGAACTGGCCGCGGCCCGGTTGAACGCGATGACCGTGCAGCAGGTCGCGTCCCGCCTCGACGACCGGTTCCGCCTGCTGACCGGCGGCAACCGCACCGCGCTGGCGCGCCACCAGACGCTCGCGGCCGTGGTCGGGTGGAGCTGGGACCTGCTGGACGACGCGGAGCGGGCGCTGTGGCGGCGGCTGTCGGTGTTCGCCGGCGGCGCCACCCTGGAGGCCGCCGAACGGGCCTGTGCGGACGATCTGGTCGACGCGGACCGGGTGCTCGACCTGCTCGCCGCGCTGGTGGACAAGTCGCTGCTGGTGATGAGGGACGACACCGAAGCACCGCGGTACCAGATGTTGGAGATCATCAAGACGTACGGGCACGAGCGGCTGGTCGAGGCCGGTGAGCTGGACGCGCTGCGGCGGGCCCACGCCGCCTACTTCCTGGAGCTGGCCGAGACCGCCGAGGATCACCTGCTGAGCGCCGAGCAGTTGGACTGGCTCGCCCGGCTCGGCGCGGACCACGACAACCTGCACGCCGCCGTCCGGGCCGCCGTCGCCGCCGGTGACGCGCACACCGCGGTGCACCTCGTCGCGGCCCTCGGCCTGTACTGGTGGCTGCGCGGGCACAAGGTCGAGGGCGCCGAGCTCGCCAGCGCGGTGCTGTCGCTGCCCGGCCTGGACGGCCAGGAGACCGGGGCGGTACCGGAGCGGGTCGACGAGGCCCTGGTGGCCGCGTACCTGATGGGCGCCCTGCTCGCCGTGGACAGCCGGTACAGCGTGGACGCGGCGCACACCTGGTTCCAGGCGGCGGCACGGCTGGCCGAGCGAGTACCCGATCCACGGCAACCACTGATCAGGCTGGTCGGACCGCTGCGGGAGATGTTCGACGCCTCCATGGCGGCCATACCCACATCGGTGCACGGCCTGGACACGATCGTGGACGACCCGTTTCCCTGGCTGGCCGCGACCGCCCGGATGATCCGCGGCCACCTCAAGCTGAACTTCGGGTACTCGCACGCCGAAGCCGAGGCCGACTTCCGGGCCGCGCTGGCCAGGTACGACGCGCTGGGTGAGCGGTGGGGCGTGTCGTTCGCCACCGCGTCGCTGGGCGCGCTCATGCTGTGGCGGGGCGAGTACGCCCGGGCCGTGGCCTACTACCAGCGGGCGCTGGCGGTGGTCGGCGAGCTGCGCGCGTCAGAGGAGGAGATCCAGTTCCAGACCCAGCTGGCTCGCGCGTTGTGGTTGCTCGGTGATCGCGACGCCGCGCACCGGATGCTGGCCGAGGCCCAGCAGCGGGCCGTGCGCCTCGGCGTGCCCGAACCTCGGGGAATGGTCGCGTACATCGCCGGCGACCTGGCCCGGCTCGAAGGGGACCTGGCGGTTGCCCGGACGCAGCTGACCGACGCGATGCGGCTGGGCGGGCACCGCGCCGTGGCTCCCCAGCTCCGTGCGGTGGCCGCCGCCGGGCTGACCCAGGTCGCCATCGCCGAGGGCGACCTGGACACCGCCCGCGCCCACTATGCCGACGCGGTCGCCGCCGCGACCGTCGCCGTCGACGCACCCGTGACCGGAGTGGTCCTCGTGGCCGGCGCGGACCTCGCGCTGCTCGGCGGTGATCCGGCCACCGCCGCTACCCTGGTGGCCGCGAGCGCCGCCGCGCGCGGCTGCCGCGATCTGTCCAATGTGGACGTTCCCAGGGTGGTGGCGGCGGCCCGAGCCGCTCTCGGCGACGACGGATTCGACGAGGCGTACCGCGCCGGCTCGACCGCCACCATGGGCACCTGGAACGGGCTGCCGGGCACGGACCACGGCGCGGGCCGCGGGGAAAACCGCGCTGAGGCGGGATGAGCCTGGCCGTCGGGATAAGCCTGGCCGTCGGGGTGAGTTCGGCCGTCGGGGTGAGCCTGGCCGCGGGTACGCACCGGTCCGGCACTCGCCCGAGTTCCGCCGGGCCGGCCACGAACCCGCGGCCAGCCAGTGCCCGAATCTCGACGTGCCCCGCCGGGGAACGAGCAACTGGATGGCCCTCTGGTCCGGCCGACCCGAGTGCCGATTTCAAGCCCGCGGCGTGCGCCCCGGGCCCGTGATCGACGCTATGACGCGGCCGAGTCGCGGGTCAAGAGCAGACCCCGGACCGTCGCCGATCTGGCCGATAACGGCCACGTTGCGGAACTGTGACCAGCCATAAACAAATCTAACAACCTCGAATACTTGCGCCAGGTCAACTAGTCGCAATATGTTCTGGCACACAACAAAGCTTCGTCGCACCTCCGGCCAGGTCGGCGAAGCGCCAGCGGTGCGACGTTCCAGCCCGGTATCACCGGGCACCTCGCCTGATCCGCCGCCGGTCGACCGTTGGTCACCGGGTGTGCCCGCACCCGGGACGGCCCACCCCTGCCAGTGTCGGACCCGCTTGACCGCCTGCCACCCCCGGCTCGGATGGCGTGCGGCCCCCGACTCTGGCGCCGTCCACACCACGGAGCCCCCGGCTCCGCATCGACCAGAGGGAGAACCGTCCGTGTCTTCCACTCAGGCAATCCCCGTACCCGCCTCACCACCACCGCCCCGCCGCCAGCGACGGCTGCGCCGCAGCGGAGTCGCCGCCGTCTGCCTGCTCATCGTGTCGGCGATGATCCCGGCGATCAGCTCGGCCGCCGCCACGTCGCAGGCGAAATCGGCGTGGGGTCGGGCACGCTCACCGACCCCGAACTCCAGACGCTGGTCTCCCAGATGACCGTGGCCGAGGAGTCCGGCATGGTGCACGGCTCATCCGACACCACCTGCGCGACCACTCTGCCCCTGGGCTGCGTCGGCCAGGCCGGCTGGATCCCCGGCGTGGCCCGCCTGGGCATCCCGCCGCTGCGGATGACCGACGGCCCCGCCGGCATCCGGCTCAGCCACGTCGAGACGGCGATGCCGGCACCGGTCGGCCTGGCCGCGACGTTCGACCCGGCGGCCGCGACCACGTTCGGCCAGACGGTCGGTGCCGCCGGCCGCGCGACCGGCGAGGACGTCTGGCTCGGCCCGATGATCAATGAGGTCAACTACCCGACCGGCGGGCGCAACTTCGAGACCCTCGGCGAGGACCCGTACCTGGCCGGGCAGATGGCCGCCGGCGAGGTCACCGGCGCGCAGAGCCAGGGCCTGGTCACCGAGCTGAAGCACTACATCGAGAACGACTTCGAGAACGGCCGCAACTCGACCAGCGTCACGATCGACGACCAGACGCTGCACGAGACCGAACTCATCGCGTTCGAGGCCGGCATCCAGGCCGGTGCGGGCTCGGTCATGTGCTCGTACAACCGGATCAACGACCTGACCGGATGCGGCAACGACAACACCCTCATCACGATCCTGCGCCAGCAACTCGCGTTCACCGGCTTCGTACAGTCCGACTGGGGCGCGGTACACAAGATGACCGACCTGGTCAACGGTACCGACATCGAGCAGCCCAGCGCCGCGAACTTCACCGACTCAGCCCTGGCCGCGGCGGTCGCGAACGGTACCCCGGCCGTGGCGGCCAGCGCCGACTACCCGGCGTACCCGGCGATCTCCGGCGCGGCGTGGAAGCAGTCGCTGGACACCGCGGTCTTCCACATCCTGTCCACCATGAACGAGGCCGACCTGCTGGAGGGCACCCAGTTCGGGTCGCACTTCACCGGTACCCCCACCCCGTGGGTGCCGGCCCGCCCCGACCTGGCGAACCTCAAGGACTCCGCGGCGGCCAGTGCCCAGTCCATCGCCGAGGACAGCGCGACGCTGCTGAAGAACGACGACCAGGTCCTGCCGCTGACCAACGCCGACCTGAAGGCGAAGTCGGGCGGGGTCGTGGTGATGGGCCCGACCTCCATCGCGTCGTACTACGGCGGCGGCGGTAGCGCGCACGTCACCCCGTACGACGGCTCGGCCAGCCCGTACTCCTCGATCCAGGCCCTGGCCGGCTCCGGCTCGGCGCTGTCCTACCAGCCCGGGTACGACCTCGACGGCTCCGTCATCCCGTCCTCGGCGCTCAGTGCCCCGGACCCGGCACAGGCGTACCCGAACTGGACGCTGACCCCGGCCGACTCGGCCTTCGCCGGCCAGCCTGGCCTGCTGCGCCAGCAGATCACCACGTCCGCTGTCACCTCCGGAGCGCAGCCGGTGCTCTACACCGGCAGCGACGCCGCCCCGGACCAACTCGACCCGACCGTGAACGACACCGGAGCCTCCGCCCTGCCGGCCGGTACGGCGTGGCGCTGGTCCGGCCTGCTCACCGCGCCGAGCAACCCGGGCGGTACCGGCTGGCAGCTCAAGGTGTCCGTGCAGAACCAGGCCGGCTCGCAGCTGTTCATCGACGGCCTGACCACGGCGCAGCGCCGGGTGAACGTGGCGGCGTACCCGGCCGCCCCGTCCTCCTCGTACGCGGGGCTCACCGAGGCCGCCCGCTCGCACGACCCGGCGAACCCGGCGCTGCAGCAGGCCAGTTACTCGGTCGCGCTCACCCCGGGCCAGCAGATCCACCTGGACCTGCGGGTGACCGCCGGTGCCCAGCCCTCGCAGGTCCAACTGCGCTGGGTGCCGCCGGACAACCAGACCACCGCGATCAACAACGCCGTCACCGCCGCCCGGAGCGCCAAGAAGGTCGTCCTGTTCGCCTACGACGACGGCCAGGAGGGCTCCGACCGGGGCGGTTCCGACCAGGCGGCCGGGCTGGCTCTGCCGGGCTACCAGAACAGCCTGATCAGTGCCGTCGCCGCGGCCAACCCGAACACGGTCGTGGTGCTCAACACCGGTGACGCCGTACTCATGCCGTGGGCCGCGTCGGTGAAGGGCATCCTGGAGATGTGGTACCCGGGCCAGGAGGGCGGCAAGGCGACCGCCAACGTGCTGTTCGGCAAGGCGAACCCGGGTGGCAAGCTGCCGATCACCTTCCCGGCCAGCGCCGACCAGCAGCCGATGTACGACCCGAACTGCACGGACACCTCGGCGACCGGCAACTGCCGGATGTACCCGGGCACCGTCGGGCCGAGCAAGTACCTTGCCGGTGCGACGACCAGCTACCGCACGATCACCGGCATGGCGGTCAACGGGATCTACGAGGGCTACCGCTGGTACGACGAGAAGGGTGTCACGCCGCTGTACCCGTTCGGGTACGGCCTGTCCTACACCAACTTCAGCTACTCCAAGCTGAAGGTCAGCGCCAACAGGACCGGCGGCGGGATCGACGTGAGCTTCACCGTGAAGAACGCGGGTTCCCGCAGGGGCTCGGACAGCCCGCAGGTCTACATTGGAGCATCGCCGGATCTGCCCACGGGCGTCTCGCAGGCGGTCCGCAAGCTGATCGGCTTTGACCGGGTGACTCTCGCGGCCGGCGCGTCGCAGGACCTCACCCTGCACGTCGACGCGCGGCAACTGTCGTCCTGGTCGAGCACGGCCGGGAAGTGGATGCTCGGAACGGGCAGCCGCACGGTCTCCGTCGGCTCCTCCTCCCGCGATCCGCGACTGCAGGCGACGTTCAGCGTGAAGTAGTGCCGTGAAGTGATCGGCACATCCGCCGGCAGCCGCCGTGGCCACCCGCCACGGCGGCTGCCGCGCTACCGGACAAAATCCCGCTCGTCCCCTGGCCGTCGGCGCTCCGCCCTACAGTGATGGGCATGGCCACCTGGGACGACGTGCGCCGGATCGCACTGGCGCTACCCGAGACGACCGAACAGTCATCGCGCGAGGGGTCCGCCCAGTGGCGGGTCAAGGACAAGGGATTCGTGTGGGAGAGGCCGCTGCGGCGCGGGGACCTCGACGCGCTGGGCACGGCCGCCCCGACCGGGCCGGTCCTGGCGGCGCGGGTGCCCGACCTTGGGGCCAAGGAGGCGTTGATCGCCGATGACGAGGCGGTGTACTTCACCACGCCGCACTTCACCGGGTACCCGGCGGTGCTCGTGCGCCTGGACCGGATCCCGGTACCCGAACTGGAGGAGTTGATCGTCGAGGCCTGGCTCGCCCGTGCGCCGAAGCGCCTGGCGACGGAGTACCTCGGTGCCGTATAGTTCATTTCCGTGATATCCGAGACCGGTGGAACTTCGGTACTGCTGCCACTCCATCGGGCCACCCACCGCACCCTGCACGCACTGGCCGGCGCGCTCGCCGGCCTCGACCTGACCGCGTCGGAGATCAACACGCTGGCGAACCTCGCCGACGGCAGAGCACGCAACGTGCGGGAACTCAGCGCCGACACGGGCACCCGGGCGACCACGCTGACCGGGGTGCTCGACCGGCTGGAGCGGCGCGGCTACCTCACCCGCGAACTGGACCCGGCCGATCGCCGGTCGTTCCGGCTGAGCCTGACCGAGCCGGGCCGGGCGGTCGCCGCGCGCGTCCACGACGCCGTCATCCGCATCGAACACGAAGCCCTCGCCGGCCTGTCGGCGGACCAGCTCGCCGGCTATCACGCCGTCATCGGCGCACTCCAGGAGGTCCCCTGATGCCCCATCACCGCGACGGCACGCCGTCACCCGCAGCCGCGAGCGGCACACCCCCGCACGGAATCCCCGGCGCCACGCCTGTGCACCGTGCCGGCGACGGCACGCCCGCGCACGGAGCCACCGACCCGGACCTGGCCGCGATCCTGCCCGGCATCGTGGGCCCGGACGGGGCGTTCCGGCACCGCCAGCACATCAACCTCGCGTTTCTGGCGGTGCGCCGCTACGGCATGCCGGAAGCCGTCGAGCGGGTCTGCGCCTGGATCCGCCAGATCACCGTGTACGAGCGGGCTCCGCAGAAATACCACCACACGGTGTCACGGGCCTGGGTGGAGTTGGTCGCCCACCACGTCGCGGCCGACCCGGCCTGCACCCGGTTCGACGCCTTCGCGCAGCACCATCCGGTCCTGCTGGACAAGCGCCTGCTCAGCAGGCACTACCGGTCCAGCACGCTCGCGGCCGAGGCGGCACGCCACGGCTGGGCGGAGCCCGACGTGACCCCGTTCCCCTGCGCCGCCTGACCCGCCGCCGGACCGCCACCAGCCCATCGACGGCCCGCCGCCGGACCCGCCGCCAGCCCATCGACGGCCGCCACCGACCTGTCCGCCGGCCCACCACCGGGCGCCTCCCGGGGGCGGCGTGGCGGCAACATCAACGACAACATTCCCGATAACATCCTCGGCATGACCGTGACCCTGTCCATCACCGTCGACGACGATCTCGGTCGTGACCTGGCCTCCGCGGTGAACGGGGGGAACCGTTCGGCGATCGTCTCCGTGGCGATCCGGGAATACCTCGATCGCCGGAACATCGCCGCGGCCGCGGACTGGCACGCCTCGCTCACCGGTGAGGACGCCGCCACTCTCGCCGAATTCGACGCGACTTGGTAACCCGCGGCGACGTCGTCGACTACACGCAGGGCAGCCGCCGGATCCGGGTACTGGTGGTCAGCAGCACCCTCCACTCGGAGCGGTACCCGGTGATCGTGCTCATCCACGACCGCGCCGACGGCGATGTGCCCGGCATCCTGCTGCCGCTGCCGGCCAACCTTGCCGGCGGCGGCACCATCGATCTCTCCCGGATACGCTTCGCCGACCCGGCCGCGTTCGGCCACCACCACGGGCGCGTCCCCGCCGACCTGATGGCCCGGGTCGACAGCGGGCTCCGGGGACTTCTGGCCCTGTGACCTAACGGCTCGCCTGGACTGATTAGCCGACGAGTTCCGCCAGCGGCACCTGCGGGTCGGCCAGCTTGTCCAGGTCCACCGCCGTACCGGAGTACCCGGCCCGGACCAGTGCCTGGATGTCGTCCGTCACGTCCCAGACGTTGACGTTCATCCCGGCCAGTACCCGCCCGTCCTTGACCCAGAACGCGATGAACTCCGGCGTCTTACCGTCCACAATGGACGGACTGCCCCGGTACACGATCCGGTCGTAGCCACCCGGCTCGACATAGCCCACGTACTCCATGCCCAGGTCGTACTGGTCGGTGAAGAAGTACGGGACCCGGTCGTAGGTCACCTCTTCGCCGGCCATGGACCGGCCCGCGGCTTCGCCGCCGTTGCGGGCATTCGCCCAGTGCTCCACCCTGACCGGCCGGCCCAGCAGCGCGTTGTGCGTGCTGGCCACGTCGCCGGCCGCGTACACGTCCGGATCCGACGTGCGCAGCGCGGCATCCGTCACGATCCCGTTGTCGACCGTCAGGCCCGAGGTCTCCGCCAACTCGACCGACGGCACGATTCCCACGCCGACGACGGCCAGGTCGGCCGGCAACTCGGTACCGTCGTCGAGCACCACGCCGGTGAGCGTGCCGGCCGAGCCGCGGAACTCCCGTACGCCGGTGCCGACGCGCAGCGTGACCCCGTGCGCCCTGTGCAGATCGGCGAAGACCGTCGCCAGTTCGTCGCCGAGTGCCCGCCGCAGCGGCAGGGTGTCCATCTCGACCACGGTCACCGAGGCGCCGTACTCGCGGGCCGCGGCGGCGGTCTCCAGGCCGATCCAGCCGGCCCCGATCACGACCACGTTGCCGCCCTGCCGCAGCCGGTCGCGCAGCACGTCGGACTCCGGCATGGTGCGCAGGTACCGCACCCCGTTCAACTCCACGCCGGGGACGGTCAGTTGGCGTACCCGCGACCCGGTGGCCAGCAGCAACTTGTCGTACCCGACCGACTCGACACCGTCCAGGGTCAGCGTGTGGGCCACCGGGTCGAGGGCGGTGACCCGGACCCCGAGGCGCAGTGTCACGTCGTGCTCCGCGTACCAGTCCTCGGCGTGCACGTATGCCCCGTCGCGCGGATCCTTGCCCTGCAGGTACCCCTTGGACAGTGGCGGCCGCTCGTACGGCCGCTCGATCTCCTCACCGATCAGCACGATCTTCCCCGCGAAGCCGGCGTCGCGCAGAGCCTCGGCCGCCTTCGCACCGGTCAACGATGCCCCGACAATGACGAAAACCCGCTCATCCACGCCGCTACCTCCAACGAGAGAACCACCGACGTCAACCTATCCCTACGCGGCGGCTCCGGCATCCGGTTCACCCCGTGGCGACCGGGGACGAGGGACGCGCTCAGCCGCCGACCAGGCGCCGGTGCCAGGAGATCGCGGCCGGGTCGGTCAGGCTGGCCACCTGGTCGATGATCACGCGCAGCCTCGCCCCGTCGTCCGGGGCGGCCATCCAGAGCGGGGCGAAC
>DASXOA010000379.1:0-2613 GCA_036494675.1 Rugosimonospora sp. | reverse complement strand
ACGTCATGTGGATGTGTGGATCGAAGACTGCCATCACACCTCTTCCCTTCAGGCCGATCGTGCGACGCCGGCCGCCGTTCGCCAACCCCACTGACGGAAAAACCACGCGTCCGGCCCGAATCCTGACGCTTCCCTGACGGGATGCCGCGCCGGACGAGCCGCGGCTACGCCGGGCTGCTGCTCGGCAGTGCGGGTAGGCCGGGCTACCGCTCGGCAGTGCGGCTATGCCGGGCTGCCGCCCGGCACGACCCCGGCGCTTCCGGCGAGCTTCGCCAGGGTGGCGAGCAGCGACTGCGCCTCCGCCGCGCTCAGCGCGCCGAGAATCTCCGCGTCGAGCGGGCAGCACCAGCCACGCGGCCCATGTCTACAACAGGTACACGGCCACGCGCAGCTTCGCCCTGCTGGCCGCCCTGGTGTGGTGCGTGGTCGCGCGCAGGTGGGGCGGTGCGGCACAGATGCTCGCCCTCAACGGGCTCGTCCAACTCCTCGACGCGGCAATCGGGGTCTGGCAGCATGACCTGGCGAAGACGCTCGGCCCGGCGTGTTTCGCCGCGCTGCTGGCCGCCGCCTGGCTGCTGCTGCGCCGCGGCGGCCGGGAACTCGGCCCGGGGGCCGGGAACTCGGCCCGGGGGCCGGGAACCTGGCCCGGAACCGGGGTGATGGCAGGAACCGCTGACGGTCGGCCCGTCAGACAGCCTGGAAGGCCGGTGACGCCGCACACCGTCGACATGACCCGCAACCTCGGCTGGCGGGTGTGGTGGAGCCAGGCGGCCGAGCCCGAGCGCTAGGCCCGGCCCTTGCCCGCGTTCGCGTTGCGGCGGGGCAGCTTCCAGTCCGGCCGGATGTAGTGGCAGGTGTAGCCCTCGGGATACCGCTCCAGGTAGTCCTGGTGTTCGGGCTCGGCCTCCCAGAAGGGTCCGGCGGGGGTCACCTCGGTGACCACCTTGCCCGGCCACAGACCGGAGGCGTCGACGTCGGCGATGGTGTCCTCCGCGACCCGCCGCTGCTCGTCGTCCGTGTAGAAGATGGCGGACCGGTAACTGGCCCCGATGTCGTTGCCCTGCCGGTTCTTCGTCGTCGGGTCGTGCACCTGGAAGAAGAATTCGAGAAGGTCGCGGTAGGACAGCTTCTCAGGATCGAAAGTGATCTCGATGGACTCGGCGTGCGAGCCGTGGTTGCGGTAGGTCGCGTTGGGGACGTCCCCACCGGTGTATCCGACCCGGGTGCTGATGACGCCGGGACGCTTGCGGATGAGGTCCTGCATCCCCCAGAAACAGCCGCCGGCGAGGATCGCCTTCTCGGTCGTGTCAGCCATCGCCGCTCTCCCTCGCCTGGTCGAACAGTTTGCGGTACTCACCATAGCCCTCACGGTCGAGGTCGCCCAGTGGGACGAAGCGCAGTGCGGCGGAGTTCATGCAGTACCGCAGCCCGCCCGCCTCCACCGGACCGTCGTCGAACACGTGACCGAGGTGGCTGTCCCCGTGCGCCGAGCGCACCTCGGTGCGGACCATGCCCAGTGTCGAGTCCCTGATCTCCACCACGTTCTTCGGTTCGATCGGGACGGTGAAGCTCGGCCAGCCGGTGCCGCTGTCGAACTTGTTGACTGAGGCGAACAGCGGCTCACCCGACACGACGTCGACGTAGATGCCCGGTTCCTTGTTGTCCCAGTACTCGTTGGTGAATGCCGGCTCCGTACCGGCCTGCTGCGTCACCCGGTACTGCTCCCGCGACAACCGGGACACGGCGTCGGGATCCTTCTGGTACTCCTGTGGCACTGCCGTTCCTCCTCCGTCGACCGTTGCGGGGCCTCGCGGGATTTCGCGTGCCGGCGAACCCGGCGTCGCGATCGTGCCCCCGATGCGGTTCGCGGACTGGATGATCCCGGCCTGGTGGTTTACGCGACCGTCGCCCGAAACCTCACCGCGTGCCGATTTTCCGTCGAGTTGAGGTCCCGGTCGTCTCCATCGACCGCACCTTCCGGCCCGGGTGGCGTCGCCACCCGCACAGGCACATGCGCTCCCCAAAATCCACGCTAGTGCGCCGATCCGGTGGCCGGACGCTTTTCCGGAAAGCGGCTCGGTTTAACAGGTCGCGAGTGAGCGCACCGGGCCGGCCTCGCCGACCGGCGGCCTACCGCAGCGCCCGCGCCGCAGTGTCCCAGTTGGCGTGCAGCCGGTCCAGATAGGACTGTGCCACCGCGCCCGGCGTGGCGCCTCGGGCGAACGCCTTCATGCTGCCCGCCCCGGCGTTGTAGCCCAGCGCGAGCAGTTCGTCCTTCGTGTACCCGGCCGGCCAACTGTGCGGCAGCTGACCGGCCAGATCGTGCAGGTACCAGGCCGCGGCCTCGATGGCGAGGCCGGGATCGTCGGGCAACTCCTGCCAGTCCCGGCCGGCGAAGTCCCGGCCGCGCTTGGTGTCGTCGAAGGCGGCCCGGTGCATGTTGGCGATGCCGAACGCGGCATTCGGATCGATCTTCTGCCAGGCGCGTTCGAGCTTCGGGTCGTGCGGCTTGTACGACTCGTTGTAGAGGATCGCCATCAGCAGTTGCGGGTCGATGCCGGCCGGGCCGGCGTACCGGCGGACCTGAGGGGCGAAGCTGGCCGGATCGCCGGA
>DASXOA010000378.1:0-18320 GCA_036494675.1 Rugosimonospora sp. | reverse complement strand
CGGCCGGCTCCGGGTCGGAGCCCAGGGGTATGCGCGGTTTGAAGACGAGTGTTCGGTAAGCCCAGAATCGGAATATCATCGCCACTGCGACGCCCAGGCACTTGTACAGGTTCAGTTGCAGCCGATTGTCCGACATGTCATGGACGCCGAGGCTCGCCAGGCCCAGTACCACTTCCTGGATGACCAGGCCGACCAGGTTGACCCCGAAGAACAGCGTGTACTCGCGGTGCATGGCCTTCTTCGGCCTGTCCCGGTAGACCCAGTGCCGGTTCATCAGGAACGACGTCGTCGTCGCCACGATCGTCGACACGGTGTTCGCCTTCAGCGCGCCGAGCGAGATGAGGCCATTAAATAGAGCAAAGTCGATCGCCGTGTTGATGATGGCGACGACGCCGTACGTCGTGACCTCGCGGGCGAGCCGGTGGATGCGCTCGGGCAGCGGACGGACAAGTGGCACCGCGCAACCCTACTTCAGAGGACCTTGGGGCTAGCCGTGGCTCGCCGTCGCTCCGGTGCTGGCCACGGCCGGGAAGACGAAGCGACGGTAGGCCCAGAACCGGAAAAGTGTGCCGAATGCGGTCCCGACGATCTGGGCGGAGACATTGTCCGCCAGCCGGGTAGTGAACACGTCGGGCCAGACCTGGCCCAGCACGTGATGACTGACCCACAGGCACGCCAGCCCGATGAGCAGCCCGACCACGTTGAACGCGAAGTACAGCGCATATTCCCGGTGCACCGCCGAACGTGGCCGGTGCCGCCAGGTCCAGAACCTGTTGCCGATGAAGGCGAGCGAGGCCGATATGGCGGTCGAGCACACCTTGGCCCAGAAGGGGCCGAGCGACGACAGCAGCACGTTGAGCACGACGGTGTCGAGGAGGAACGAGAGGCCGCCGACGACTCCGAACTTGCCGACCTCGCGCAACAGGCGACCGGCGCGCTCCCATAGCGCACCCGGATGGCTCGGGTCCGCCGGATCCGTGGTCGACGTCGTCGCCGGTACCGACACGCAGCAGAGCCTACCTGCCCCGGACCGTCCGCGACCGGTACAGAGCCGACTTCGCGACATTTGCCGGTTTGTTTCCCGCCGGTACGGCCCCATCGTTCATCGCTCTGAGTAACCGTCAATGGTTGGCCAATTAGTCAGTTGCTCGACACCGGCCGGGAAGGCGCTTCCTCGCCGATGCGAAAAGGCCGATGCGCATAAGCGCTTAGTACCAGCGAAAATCGCGCCAGAGTGCGCATCCGACCGAAGAATCTTGCTCGCTTGTGCATTTCTTCACAAGCTCTCGCGATGCTTAACCAGTGGAACGGGCTTACGCTGAGCAGATTCCCGCCAATCTAAATGGTCGTTTGGCACCCTTCGAGACCCATCGATGATTGAGGAGATGCCCATGAGCGCGCCGGCCGTTACCGCGGGGTTGGATAACGCCCCGACATCCCATCCGCGACTCCTCGCGTGGGTACGCGAGATCGCCGAACTCACCACGCCCGACGCGGTGGTGTGGTGCGACGGATCGCCCCAGGAGTGGCAACGGTTGACCGGGGAACTCGTCGACGCCGGCACGCTCGTGCCACTGAACCCACGCATCAAACCGAACTCGTTCTGGGCACGCACCGACCCGTCCGATGTGGCCCGGGTCGAGGAGCGCACGTTCATCTGCTCGGTCGACGAGGCCGACGCCGGGCCGACCAACAACTGGATGGCGCCGGCCGAGATGAAGCGCACCATGACCGAGCTGTACCGCGGCTGCATGACAGGCCGCACCATGTACGTCATCCCGTTCTGCATGGGGCCGTTGACGGCGAAGAATCCGATGTACGGCGTGGAGATCACGGACTCCGCCTACGTGGTCGCGTCGATGCGAATCATGACCCGGATGGGCATTGCGGCGCTCGACAAGATGGGCGACGACGCCGACTTCGTCGCGTGCCTGCACTCGGTCGGCGTTCCGCTGGGGCCGGGCGAATCCGATGTGGCCTGGCCCTGCAATGACACCAAATTCATCTCGCATTTCCCCGAGACCCGGGAAATCTGGTCCTATGGCTCGGGGTACGGTGGGAACTCGTTGCTGGGCAAGAAGTGCTACTCGTTGCGGATCGCCAGCGCGATCGCCAGGGACGAGGGCTGGCTCGCCGAGCACATGCTGATCCTCAAGCTGACCTCGCCCGAGGGCAGCGTCCGCTACATCGCGGCGGCGTTCCCGTCGGCGTGCGGGAAGACCAACCTGGCAATGCTGGAGCCGACGATCCCCGGCTGGAAGGTCGAGACGCTCGGCGACGACATCGCGTGGATGCGGTTCGGTCCGGATGGGCGGCTCTACGCGGTCAACCCGGAGTACGGGCTGTTCGGCGTCGCCCCGGGTACCGACTGGAAGACGAACCCCAACGCGATGCGCACCCTCGCGGTCGGCAACTCGATCTTCACCAACGTGGCGCTCACGGACGACGGCGACGTCTGGTGGGAGGGCATGGGGGAGCCGCCGGCGCACCTGACCGACTGGCACGGTAACGACTGGACCCCGGATTCCGACCAGCCGTCGAGCCACCCGAACTCGCGGTTCTGCACGCCGATCAGCCAGTGCCCGATCCTCGCGAACGAGTACGAGGACCCCCAGGGCGTACCGATCGACGCCATCCTGTTCGGCGGCCGGCGCAAGACGACGATCCCGCTGGTGACCCAGGCCAGGGACTGGGTGCACGGGGTCTACCTGGGCGCCACGATCTCCTCGGAGACCACCGCGGCGGCGGCCGGCAGGGTCGGTGTGGTCCGCCGGGATCCGATGGCCATGCTGCCGTTCATCGGGTACCACGCGGGCGACTACCTCCGGCACTGGATCGAAATGGGCAAGGGCGGCGGCGCCGGCGCCGACAAGCTGCCGAAGATCTTCCACGTGAACTGGTTCCGTCGCGGCGACGACGGCCGGTTCCTGTGGCCGGGCTTCGGCGAGAACTCCCGGGTGCTCAAGTGGGTCGTGGAACGGCTAGACGGCACCGGCGAGGCGGTCGAGACTCCGGTCGGGTTCGTGCCCGCTCCTGGCGCGTTGGACGTTTCCGGGCTCGATGTGCCGCCGGGCGACGTGGCGCAGGCGCTGGCCGTCGATCCGCGGGAGTGGCGGTCCGAGATTCCGCAAGTGACCGAGTGGTTCGAGAAGTTCGGCGACAAGTTGCCCGGGGTCATGTGGGCCGAACTGGACGCGTTGAAGGCCCGACTGGGCATCGAGTGACGGAGCGCAGCCGGAGCCGGGGTGTGGCGGAGGCGAGCACCGTCCACGCGGCTGTGATGCGTTCGTGGGGCCGGTCCACACCGGCCGGCCCCGGTACTCCGTACGGCTATTCGTTGCTCACCTGTTGCGGCGGCCACTCCGCCTCCCGCTGCCGTGTGGCTAGGCTGCGATAGTGAGCCTGCGAGACCTGGTCTACTCGGTATACGCGCGGCGGCTCGCCGCATCGCTGATTGGCAAGCCCCGGCCGGAGCACGTCGGCGTGATGTGTGACGGCAACCGCCGGTGGGCGAAGGAAATGGGCTATGTCGATCCCAACGACGGTCATCGCGTCGGTGCCCGTCGGGTGCGCGACGTGCTGCGATGGTGTGACGAAGTCGGCATCAAGCACGTCACCCTGTACCTGCTGGCAACGGACAACCTGCAACGCCCGGCCGCCGAACTCGACCCGCTGCTGAAGATCATCGAGGATCTCGTCACCGAACTGGCCGCGGAGGGCAACCCGTGGCGGCTGCGCATGGTCGGCGCGCTCGACCTCCTGCCGTCGGCCACGGCGACCGCGCTGAAGGCGGCCGAGGAGTGCACCGCCGACCGGACGGGCGGGGTCGCGGTCAACGCCGCCGTGGGGTATGGCGGCCGGCGGGAGATCACCGACGCGGTCCGCTCGCTGCTGCACGAGCACGCGAAGGCCGGCGGCACGATCGAGGAGTTGGCCGAGGTCCTGGACGTCGAGCACATCGCGGAGCACCTCTACACGAAGGGTCAGCCCGATCCGGACCTGGTCATCCGTACCAGTGGCGAGCAGCGGCTGTCCGGGTTCCTGCTCTGGCAGTCGGCCCACTCGGAGTTCTACTTCTGCGACATGAACTGGCCGGACTTCCGGCACATCGACTTCCTGCGGGCGCTGCGTTCGTACGCCAACCGCCAGCGCCGCTTCGGCGCCTGACCGCCCCGGGTCGGCGGGAGCGGCGCGGATCAGTCGTCCTGGCTGGCCGCCGCCCGCCGGACGCCCCTCGGGGCCAGCGGCACGACCGAGGCCTCCGGGCCGTGACTGATCATGTACCCCTCGACGAAGCCGCTGTTCCGGTCGCCGATCCGGGCCTCCATCTCGTCGAACCGGCCGACCACCAGCTCGATGACGAGATCGATCTTGGCTTCGACCCGGGTGTACGCGTGGAGGACGATCGCCAGGACCGTGGCGACGGTCGCGCACGCCACGGCGAACAGGTTCACCACCTCGGGGACCGAGTGTGTGGTGAGCGTGGCCAACAGCAGGTTCGCCAGCGCGTCCAGCGCGGCCGTGACGACCGCGATCAGGACCCCGGCCCATTTGAAGCCCATCACTGCGTCTCCTTCGGTACGGGAGCGAAACCGCGCCCGCACGTCCCCCCACCTCGGATGACGTCGATTTCGACACCCGTGACGGAAGGTAAACCGCGTGGCCACTCAGGGGTGACGGAAGATTGCGATTCCTAGGAGTTCTTTCGCCATTTGCAGATCTCAGCCGGCGCGTCGCTGCCGCTTTTCCCGATCATCCGGGACGGACGGGCGATAGGCGAGGTATCTGATCGTCTCCCGAATATGGTACTTTTCGGACTCTGACACGGCCGGGTCCACCAACCGGCGAAGCAGCGCTTCCACGTCGGGATCCATTGGCGGCGGCGCGGGCGCCGGCCTGGCCGGGGCGGACCGGTCCCAGCCGAGGATGCCGAAGGCGGTGGTCGGGCTGATGCCCAGACCCTCGCAGAACGCGACCACGCGGGCGGGCTCGGGATCGTTGCTCCAGTCGCCGCGCACCCAGCGGTTGATGGTCTGCCGCGAGATCCCGGTGCGCCGCGCCACCTCGGAACCGTTCCAGGCCCGCGTGCTGCGCGCGTCGGCGAGGGCCTTGCGGACGAAAGCGGCGAACGCCTGGTGTCGGCTGGGGGTGTCACGCACGCGGCCAAGGTACGTGCCGGCGCTCGGACGCCCGAATCCTTGCTGCGGTTCGTCACGTGTGCGAGACAAACCGGGGCGATCGCCGGGCACGTCTACTTTGCCTGTATAGAGGGGTTGCACTCATTCAGCGTACCTGGTACGAACGGTTGAACGGAATCAGCCGAACGGACGATGCTGTCACGTGCGCGTTACGACATAACGTGTGTCACGTACCCGGGACAGTCGGCGACCAGAGTAGTCACCTCGACGCGTCAAGGGAAAGAAGTGCTGCAGATCGGGCCGACAAAGAAAGCCGGTTCGCGCGTCGCCGCGGCAGTGGCGGAATCACGCGGGAACCGGGGGCTGGGAGGTAACCGGGGTGTGCGGATGACGGAAATCGCAAGTCGTACGGAGGCCTTCAGCCTCGTCGCCGACGGCGTGGCGGCGGGCCTCGTCGCACCATGGCGGCTCTACCTGGCCCGGGGATGCCGGTACCTGTCGATCAGCGTGGGGGAGCGCAGCGAGTGGGACGCGTGGCGCATCCATCTCGGCTGCCCGGACCTGACGATCCGGGTGTACGAGGCGGAGGGCGTGGTGCGCAGATCCTCGGTCGCCGAGATTGTCCAGAGCGGCTGCCGGGTCGCTATCGAGCTGATCGAGGACGTGGACACCGGTGATCTGCGCATGCTGCTCAACGACGAGCCTGAGGTGAAGCCATGAGCGAGCGCCAGCGAGCGAATCGGAGTGGTGGCGCGATTGTGCCTCGTGCGGCCGGCGAGCGAAGCGAGGCGGACGCATGAGCCCGGGGGCTGCGCTGTTCCTGATCCTGCTGCTCGGGTCGTCGACGTACGCCGCGGGCCGGCTGCACGCCCGCGTCGGCTACCGGTTCGGGTACCGCTTCGGATACCGGCAGGGGTATTTCGACGGCGACCGGGCCTGCTGGAACCGGCGTCGCCGGGAGGCACAGACCGCGGTCAGCGCGGCACTCACCAACAAGGGTCGGACCGACACGTTCTCGATCGTCCGGCCTGGCACGACTTACACCAGCGCGTCGGGTGCGGGGCGGCATGCCCAGCACCCCGACGCGTGAGCATCTACGCCGCCGATCCGAGGCATCGGCGGCGGTCGTGGACCGGCACGCGGACCGGACCGGCACCGGTTTACCGCGAGCCGTAGCCGGACCCGGCCCGGCTGCCGCGATACAGATGCCGGGGCGCCCGGCGGGGACGGGAACACCCGCCGGGCGCCCCTTTCACCCGGGTACGGCGGTAACACTGCTCACCGGGACGGCTGCGCTACTGGCAGAGTTGGCAGCGGCCCGTTAGCTTCTAGGCATGGCATCGGGGGCTTCCCGGGCCAACCGGCAGGCCCGGACCGCTCTACCCAAAGCCACGAGGTCCGCACCCGATCTCGTGCCACCGGGCACCGGACGTGCGCGCAGTCGTTGAGCGGGGGTGCCGCTCGCCGGAGCAGCCTGTGACCACTCGCCGTAACTCCCGCAAGGCCGCGCCTCGCACCTACGTCCTGGACACCTCGGTCCTGCTTGCCGATCCCGCCGCGTTCCTGCGCTTCGACGAGCACGAAGTGACCCTTCCCCTGGTGGTGATCTCCGAGCTGGAGGGCAAGCGGCACCACCCGGAACTCGGCTATTTCGCCCGGCAGTCTCTGCGGTTGCTCGATGACCTGCGGATCCAGTACGGGCGGCTCGACGAGCCGATACCGGTGAACGAGGCCGGCGGCACCCTGCGGGTCGAGCTGAACCACGCCGATCCCGGCGTGCTGCCGCCCGGCTTCCGCAACGACGCCAACGACACCCGGATCCTGTCCGTGGCACTGGCGCTGGCCGCCGAGGGCAAGGACGTCACGCTGGTCAGCAAGGACATGCCGCTGCGGGTCAAAGCCGCGTCGGTGGGGCTGGCGGCCGACGAGTACCGCCACGGTCAGGCCAGCGACCCGACCTGGACCGGCATGGCCGAGCTCGAGTTGAGCGAGTCCCAGGTCAGCGCGCTGTACGCCGGGGAGGGCCTCGACCTCGACCAGGCTGCCGGCCTTCCGGCGCACACCGGGCTGGTGTTGCATTCGGGCAGCGGTTCGGCCCTGGGGCGGGTTCTGCCCGACAAGACGGTGCGGCTGGTCCGCGGCGACCGTGAGGCGTTCGGGCTGCACGGCCGGTCGGCGGAGCAGCGTGTCGCGCTGGATCTGCTGCTCGACGAGTCGATCGGGATCGTGTCGCTGGGTGGCCGGGCCGGGACCGGCAAGTCCGCGTTGGCCCTGTGCGCCGGCCTGGACCAGGTGATGGAGCGGCGCAAGCACAAGAAGGTCGTGGTCTTCCGGCCGCTGTACGCCGTGGGTGGCCAGGATCTGGGATACCTGCCCGGATCCGAGGCGGAGAAGATGTCGCCCTGGGCGCAGGCGGTGTTCGACACGCTCGGCGCTCTGGTGCACGACAACGTGCTCGACGAGGTCATCACGCGCGGCATGCTCGAGGTGCTGCCGTTGACTCACATCCGGGGTCGTAGCCTGCACGACGCGTTCGTGATCGTCGACGAGGCGCAATCGCTGGAACGGGGCGTGCTGCTGACCGTGCTGTCCCGGATCGGTACCGGGTCGCGGGTCGTGCTGACCCACGACGTCGCGCAGCGGGACAACCTCCGGGTCGGTCGCCACGATGGTGTGGTCGCGGTGATCGAGGCGCTCAAGGGCCATCCCCTGTTCGCCCACGTGACGCTCACCCGTTCGGAGCGGTAGCCGATCGCAGAGGTGGTCACTGACCTCCTCGAAGAGATCCCGATTTAGGGGGTTTTGGTCACGTCTGTGGCGTGATACAGATCACAGTTACCCGCCCTTCGGCTGACGGCGGGCCCCGCCCTGGTTCAGGGTGGTCCCGAACGCCTGTGGCTGCTGATGCGCGTGTGCATCAATGCCCGATCCGCTGATCCGGCCCGACGGCGTTCACGGTGCCAGACATCGCTGTCGATGCGAACGACGGTGAGGGCGCCGGGCCTTGTCCTCGACGAAGGGAGCATTCGTGAGTCGGCTGTTGAGCCGGTTCGGGATGCGGGCATTCGCCATAGGGCTGCTGGTACTCGGCCTGACGGGTGGGTTCCTGCTGAGCGCCGACCGACAGACCCAGCGCAAGAGCATGGTGGCCGGCAACGCCGCCATGGCGGAAGCGGACGAGATGCACGACCTCAAGGTCATCCAGGCCGAGGACTGGCGGCTCGGCGCCCCGCAGCGCGCGGCACAGGCGGACGCCCAGGCCAAGGCGAACGCCGCCGCTCAAGCGGCCGCCGGTCGTGCCAAGGCCGCCGACGACGCGGCCCGCGCCAGCCGGTCGAAGGTCCGCACGACACCTACACCGCCGCCGTACAAGGTGCCGGCGTCGTGCTCGCAGTACACCGGCAACCAGGGCATCGGCTGCGGGCTGCTGCTCACCGCGGGCTTCGGGCTCGACCAGATGCCCTGCCTGGTCAACATGTGGAACAAGGAGAGCGGCTGGAGGACGACGGCCAGGAACCCGTCTGGCGCCTATGGCATCCCACAGGCGTATCCGGCCAGCAAGATGTCCGTTTACGGCGCGGACTACCTGACCAACCCGGTCACCCAGATCAACTGGGGGCTCAGTTACATCAAGGGCCGGTACCAGACGCCGTGCGGGGCCTGGACCTACTGGCAGGCGCACCACTCGTACTGACCGGTGCCGGCCGGTAGCCGATCCTGGCGTCCGTCTGCTACGAGTGGTACGTGAGCCTGAACCCGCCCGTACCCGACCCCGAAGCGGATCCGAACCGCTTCGGCACGGTCGCCTTCTATGCCGCGCTCGGAAAGGCCTTCGTCGCCATGTGCGGCGTGGTCGTCGGGCTGTTCCTGATCGAGGTGCTCAATCACGCCGATAGTGACCGGCTCAACGGGCTCGGCGGGATCCGCCCGCATCACCTCGACGGGCTCGACGGCATCGTCTTCGCGCCGTTCCTGCACGCCAGCTTCAACCACTTCTACGCCAACGCGGTACCGCTGCTGCTGACCGGCACCTTCGCGCTGGCCATCGGGGTCCGGCGATTCATCGGGGTGACCGTGCTCATCGCGCTGGTCAGCGGCCTCGGTGTGTGGTTCGTCGGCTCGCCGAACACCATCGTGGTCGGCGCCAGCGGCGTGATCCTGGGGTACATCGGGTTCCTGTTGGTGCGCGGGATCGTCGAACGCAGTTGGTGGGGCATCGCGGTCGGCCTGCTGATCGGCCTGCTGTACGGCACCCAGATCTTCGGCGAGGTCACGCCGGGCAACGAGCAGATCTCGTGGCAGGCGCACCTGTTCGGTCTCGTCGGCGGAGTCCTGGCGGCGATCCTGTTCCGGCGGCGACGGCCCCGACTCCGGCCGGTCGAGCCCCTGACGCTGACCAATCCCACGCTCGATCTGCCCACAGTGGACTGATGAACCCGACCCGGGTCCGGCGGGTCGTTGTGGCGTGCCGGCAGGCCCGGATGATGCCACCGCATTCGCCGGCCCGCCAGGGAATGGGCGCATATCACACGGCCGGCGTACCAGGGCCGCCCACAAGAGGTACCTGAGCCTGGGAACCTGTTGCTCAAGCCGCCGGGTGACCGTATGGTCCCTCTCAGCGGCTGGACGGACGGTGGTGACGCGGAGTGCGCCAGGTCGATGTGGCGATTGTCGGTGCGGGTCCGACGGGGCTCTATGCCGCGTATTATGCGGGATTCCGTGGCCTGTCCATCGCGCTGATCGACGCGCTGCCCGAGGCGGGCGGCCAGGTCACCGCGATGTACCCGGAAAAGCAGATCTACGATGTCGCCGGCTTCCCGGTGATCCGCGGTCGCGACCTGGTCGCCAACCTGGTGGAGCAGGCGGCCCCGTTCGATCCCCAGTACCTGCTGGGTCTGCGTGCCGAGGGTCTGTCCTATGAGGACGAAAAGCCGGTCCTCGCGCTGTCCGACGGCAGCACCCTCCACTGTGGAGCGGTGCTGATCACCGGCGGGCTGGGCAGCTTCACCGCCCGTCCGCTGCCGGCCGCCGACGCGTTCGCCGGCGACGGACTCGTGTACTTCGTGCCGCACCTGGACGATCTGGCGGGGCATCACGTGGTGATTGTCGGAGGCGGCGACTCCGCGTTCGACTGGGCGCTGTCACTGCACCCGGTCGCCAAGTCGGTGACGATGGTCCACCGGCGGGAGAAGTTCCGCGCGCACGCCGGCACGGTCAGCAAGGTCCAGGCTCTTCCCGTGGAGATTATCGTCAACGCGGAGGTCACCCAGATCCACGGCGATGACCGGGTCAGCGGTGCCGAGGTGGTGGTGCGCGGCGAGGATCCGCGCCGGCTGCCGGCCGACACGGTGGTGGCCGCGTTGGGTTTCACCGCCGATCTGGGGCCGCTCGCCGAGTGGGGCCTCACGCTGGACCGGCGGCACATCGTGGTGGACACGAAGATGGCCACCAACCTGTCGCGCGTGTTCGCCGCCGGCGACATCACCGAATATCCGGGCAAGGTGCGGCTGATCGCGACCGGCTTCGGCGAGGCGGCCACGGCGGTCAACAATGCCGCGATCGTCATCGATCCCGCCGCCCACCTGTTCCCGGGCCACTCGTCCGACAACGGCTGAACCCCGCCGCGGCGCCTCACAGGCCGATCTGTGTGGCCATCGTGCGGATCTGGTAGTCGAAGAACAGGTCGCCGTCGCCGATCAACGGGTCGAGCCGGCCGAAGAGTTCGAAGCTGACCGTGCCGAACAGGTGGATCCACCCGGTCATGCCGCGCGCCAGCACGGGTTCGGGGATGCCGGAGAACCGTGGATCGCCGCCCATCCGCTTCAGGTCGGCGCGTAGCGCCTTTGGCAGCCGCTCGCCCCGTGCGGCCGGTACGCCGCCGGTCGCGACCGCGTCGCGCAGGATCGCGCCGAGCACGGCCGGGGTACGGCTGGCCGGGCCGACGGTGTCCGGCGGGGCGGTGTAGCCCGGGACGGGGCTGCCGTAGATCAGCGCGTACTCCGACGGGTGGGCCCGTGCCCAGTCCCGCACCCCGTGGCAACTGGCCAGCCAGCGTCCGCGCAGGTCCCGGCGCGCCACCGCGGCCTCGGCCCGTTCGGTGGCCTCACCGAGCGCGTCGTAGGCCTCCACGATCAGCGCGGTGAGCAAGGCGTCCCGGCTGGGAAAGTACCGGTACACCGCCGAGGAGACCATGCCCAGGTCGCGGGCGACCGCGCGCAGCGAGAGGTTGGCGCCCTCGCTGGCCAGGTGCCGCCGTGCCGTCGCCGTGATCTCGTCGATCATCTCGGCCCGGACCCTGGCCCGCAGGCCTCGGGCGGGGGGTCCCCCGGCGATGGTCATGACGGGAGTCTACAACGAGAGCAGTGCTCTCGACTTAGATCAACTTTCTTAGCGAGAGCGGTGCTCTCCAATGCGAGAGGTGATCTGGTGGCGTTCGGGCTCACTCCGGTGCCGGTGACCGGCGGGCTGCGGGGGATGCTGCCAGGAACGCGCTGACCTCGGCGGCGGTGGGCGGATCCGCACCCGGCCGGGTACAGGCCAGGGCAGCGACCGCACAGACGAAGTCCAGATCGACCTCGCCGCCCCGACGCAGGCAGTCCAGTACGGCGGCCATCAGCGAGTCCCCGGCCCCGATGGTGTCCGCCACCGATACCTCCGGCGCTGGCGCGCTCTCCTCGCCATCCGCGCGGAACGCCGTGACGCCGCCCGCGCCGCGCGTCAACAGGACCAGGCCGACGCCGTGCTCATCGCGCCAGCGGCGCGCGGTGTCGACCGGATCCGTGTCGGGGTAGGCCATCTCCAGGTCATCCTGGCTGACCTTCACCACGTGCGCGATGTCGACGAGGCGTTCCAGCCGGTCCAGCGCGCCGGGCTGAGCGAGGGAGATCGGCCGCAGGTTGGGATCGAAGGTCACCGTACACAGTGGACGGTTGGCGGTAACCCACCGTTCCAGGGCGTCCGCGCCGGGCGGCAGGAAGGCGGCCAGCGACCCGACGTGGACGATGTCGCCGGGGTGTATCGCCGGCAACTCGGCCCCGGACCAGCCGAAGTCGGCCGCGCCGCTGTGCCAGAAGTCGAACAGGGGGACGCCGGCCGCGTTGATGGTCGTCAGCGCAAGCGTCGACGGGTCGCCGGACTGCCGCAGGTGCCGTCCGTCCACCCCGGCATCGGTCAGCCGGCGGCGGAACGCGGTACCGAAGATGTCGGAGCCCAGCCGCGCCGCCATGGCGACGGGCGCCCCGAGCCGCGCCGCGGCGACGGCGATGTTCGCCGGGCCGCCGCCGAGCGCCGGCCGCAGGTCGCCGTCCGGCTGGGAGATCAGGTCAACAACGTTCTCGCCTGCCACCACGATCACGTGCGCGCCTCTCGGTTCGCCCCGTCCCTGTCTGCCGACGGTGAGGGTACCGACCCCGGCCGGCGACCCGTCGACGGTGGGCGGGGGCGGGGGCGGCGGGGGCGCCCCCGCCCCTCACCCGTTCAGCCGGGCCGGCGGGGAGACCGGGTCGCTGTACGCCTGGGCGTCGAAGTCCACCAGCGAGTACAGGGCCAGCTTCTCCAGCCGGTGGTACGAGTCGATGATCCGGATCGTGCCGCTCTTCGAGCGCATCACGATGGACTGCGTGTACGCGCCGCCCGACCGGTACCGGACCCCGCGCAACAGGTCGCCGGAGGTCACTCCGGTCGCGACGAAGAAGCAGTTGTCGCCGGTGACCAGATCGTCGGTGCGCAGTACCCGATCCAGATCGTGCCCGGCGGCCAGCGCCTTCTCCCGTTCCGCGTCGTCGCGCGGCCACAGTTTCGCCTGCATCGCCCCGCCGATGCACTTCAGCGCGCACGCGGCGGTGATCCCCTCCGGGGTACCGCCGATGCCCATCAGCACGTCGGTCTCCGAGCCCTCGCGCGCCGCGCTGATCGCACCGGCGATGTCGCCGTCGGAGATGAACCGGATCCGGGCTCCGGCCTGGCGCACCTCCCGGATCAGGTCGCCGTGCCGTCGCCGGTCGAGGATGCACACGGTCACGTCGGACACGCTGGACTTCTTGACCGCGGCGATGCGGCGGAGGTTCTCGGTGACGCCCGCGTTGATGTCGATCACGTCGGCGCAGTCCGGCCCGACGGCCAGCTTCTCCATGTAGAAGACCGCGCTCGGGTCGAACATGGCGCCGCGCTCGGCGACGGCGAGCACCGCCAGCGCATTGGGCATGCCCTTGCTCATCAGCGTGGTGCCGTCGATCGGGTCCACGGCCACGTCGACCTCGACCCCGGTCCCGTCGCCCACGTTCTCCCCGTTGAACAGCATCGGGGCGTTGTCCTTCTCGCCTTCGCCGATCACCACGACGCCGCGCATCGAGATCGAGTTGATCAGCTTGCGCATCGCGTCGACGGCGGCTCCGTCCCCGCCCTCCTTGTCGCCCCGGCCGACCCAGCGGCCGGCGGCCAGGGCTGCGGCCTCGGTCACCCGGACGAGTTCCAGGGCGAGGTTGCGGTCGAGTTCCTGCGGCGTACGGGGGATTTGTCCGGTCATTTCGGCCACCTCGTCGTAGTCGCTGTTCTGTGATCCTGGCATGTCCACCGGACTAACGCTCGTTCGGGCCGGGAGGTCGTCTGGCTCGTCACCACCCCGGCCCGGGCCTCGTCGCCGGCTCCGCCGGCCGGGGTCACCGGCTCCGCCGGCCCGGGTCACCGCCCCGGTTGACGGGTGGCCGGCGGCATCGGCCACCATGGGGTACGTGGAAACCGTGGACGCCGAAGCCGTGAACGCCCCGGCCGAGCCGGCCGCGCGCCAGGCGGCCGGCGGTCGGTCGGCGCGGGACATGGCGCTGTCCATTGCCGTCCTGGTCATCCCGATCTTCCTGCTGCTCGGCGTGTACCGGGTGTTCTTCGCCGGTGACGCTCCGATCGCCGTGGACGCCTCGCAGACGTACGCGACCGCCAAGCACGACGCGCCGTTCCCGGTGCTGGAGCCGTCCGGCCAGCCCGGCGGCTGGACGGCGATCAGCGCCACTGTGGGCAAGGTCTCCGACGGATGGGTGTTGCGGGTGTCCTACGTGCCACCGGCCAAGACCGGCCTCCAACTGGTGGAGAGCAACCGGCCGGTGAACTCGCTGCTCGCCGATGAGCTGGGCGGCTCGGCGCAGCCGGGCAACCTGGAGCGCATCGGCGGCCGGGCGTGGCGGGAGTACCCGAGCGTCCACACCGGTGCCCGGGCGCTGGTGGTGGTCGACGACGGCCGGACGACGATCGTCACCGGTACCGCGTCAGACACCGACCTGCGCGCCTTCGCGGCCTCGCTCCAGTGACCGGCACGGCCGCTGAATGGCGCTCCAGTGACCGGTGCGGCCAGTGACCGTTACGGCCAGTGACCGGTGCGGCCGGCCCCGACCGCCGGCCGAGGTTCCGTGGATGATCGAAGGTGTTGATTTTGTGCCGATTGGGTACCCTCCGGTTGAGCAGCAAGTTCGTCCATACACAGCGTGTGGGCGCGTACTCACGGGAGGCAAGTTGACTACTCGTCGTATCGCCATTGCCAGCCTTGCCGCGTTCGCGGTGGTCGGCCTCGCCGCCGGCTGCAAAACCACGACCGGCGCCGCGGGTGGCGGAGCCAGCGCGGGTACCGGCGGCACGGCGTCGTCCGCACCGTCGCTCGCCCCGAAAGACGCCCTGCTCGCCTCGACCAAGCAGCTCAGCCAGACGAGCTACCACTACACGATCACGAGTACCGGACTGACCGGCAGCGGAGCCAGCGATCCGGCCGCCAAGAGCGCGTCCATGTCGATGAACGGCGCGCAGAGTGGCACGTCGATGAAGCTAGATCTGATCAAGATCAACACTGACGTGTACCTGAAGATGGACGCCGGCCAGCTCAACACGCAGCTGGGCGTCTCGCCGTCCAAGTGGATGCACATCGACGCGACGTCGTGGGGCGCCGGCACGAACCTGCTGAACTTCCCGGGTGGCGGCGGGACCGACGTCAACGGCCTGCTGTCCGGGATCGTGAACGTGCAGAGCACGGACGGTAAGAACCTCACCGGCACCCTGGACCTCACCAAGGCCACCGACAACTCGGCGATCAGCGCCGACGCGCTGAGCAAGGCCGGGGCCAAGGCCAAGGCGGTGCCGTTCACCGCCGTACTGGACGATCAGGGCAGGCTGAGCAGCCTGAAGATCGACGGTAGCGGGATCCAGGACGGCCTGACCATCACCATGAACTTCTCCGACTACGGTCAGCCGGCCGGCATCAGCAAGCCGGATCCCGCCTCGGTCGTCGAGGCGCCCGACACCGTACAGAAGATGTTCAAGCAGCAGTAGGCACGAGTGCGGCGAGGGCGGTGCCGGGTCTCCGGCGCCGCCCTCTCGCTATCAGGTCTCCCGCTCCTCGCGGGCCGCGGTCAGCCGTGCCCGCGCCCCGTCCAGCCAGCGCTGGCACACGTCGGCGAGTTGCTCGCCGCGCTCCCACAGCGCCAGCGAGTCCTCCAGCGTGATGCCGCCCGCCTCCAGCTTTTCGACGACGGTGGCGAGTTCCGCGCGAGCCTGCTCGTAACCCAGCTCCGTGTCCGTCACTTCGGTTCCTCCACGGAGCAGAGCGCGATTCTGTCGTAGGTCATGATTTGGCCACAGTAGCCGCCAGCTCGCCGCCCGCCAGCCTCAACCGCAACGCGTCGCCGGGCTTCACCTCGTCCGGCTCGCGGAGCACCGCCCCGTCGCCGGGGCGCTGCACGATCGCGTACCCGCGTTGCAGCGTCGCGGCCGGGGACAGCGCGCGAAGCCGGGCCACCGTGTGGCTCAGCTCGTCGGACCCCCGGTCCAGTCGGTGAGCCAGGCACCGGGCGGCGCGTTCGCGCAACGCGGTCACCTCCGCCGCCCTCGTATCGATCATGACCTCGGGTCGGGCCAGCACCGGCCGGCTGCGCACCGCGTCGAGCCGGTGCTGCTCGCGGTCGATCAGGGCGCGCACCGCGCGGTCCAACCGCAGCTTCGCCTGGCCGATCCGCTGCTGCTCCTCGGCGAGATCGGGAACCACCCGCTTGGCCGCGTCGGTCGGGGTGGAGGCGCGGACGTCGGCCACGAAATCCACCAGCGGCGTGTCGCTCTCGTGGCCGATCGCGCTGATCACCGGGGTACGGCAGCCGAAGACCGCCCGGCACAGCGCCTCATCGGAGAAGGGCAGCAGGTCTTCGACGCTTCCCCCGCCGCGCGCCAAGATGATCACATCGGTGTCCGGGTCCCGGTCCAGGACTTCGAGCGCGTCCAGCAGTTGCGGTACCGCGGTCGGGCCCTGTACCGCGACGTTGATCACCCGGAACTGCACCGCCGGCCACCGCCGCCGCGCATTCGACAGCACGTCGCGTTCGGCGGCGCTGGCCCGGCCGGTGACCAGCCCGATCTTCGTCGGGAGGAACGGCGGCCGGCGCTTGCGCCGCGGGTCGAACAGCCCCTCGGCGGCCAGCAGCCGCTTCACCCGCTCGATCCTGGCCAGCAGCTCGCCGAGGCCGACCTGGCGGATCTCGTCGGCCCGCAGGGACAGCGTGCCCCGACCGGGGTAGAACTCGGGCTTCGCGTGCAGCGTCACCCGGGCGCCCTCGCTGAGATTGGGCGCGCCGGCGTCGAGCACGTCGCGGTGGCTGGTCACGGTGAGGCTCAGGTCGGCCGACGGGTCACGCAGGGTCAGGAACACGACCTGGGCGCCGGGCCGGCGGGTGATCTGCGCGATCTGCCCGTCGACCCAGATCCAGCCGAGCTTGCCGATCCAGGCACCGATCTTCTGGCTGACCACCCGTACCGGCCAGGGTTGCTCCGGCGTGCTGCCGGGGGCCTGCTCTGTCACGCCGGCCAGCCTACGACCCTTCCGGCCGGTACCCGGTCCTGCGCCGGTGGTCGTGGTCACCGTGCCGGCCCGCCCGGCCGCCGGGCGGTGGCGCCGGATCCCCGTAGAATGGACGGGTGACGAAACGTGTGCTGCTCGCCAAGCCCCGTGGCTACTGCGCCGGTGTGGATCGCGCGGTGCAGACCGTGGAGGAGGCGCTCCGGCTCTACGGAGCCCCGATCTACGTGCGCAAACAGATCGTCCACAACAAGCACGTGGTGGCCACGCTGGAGGCCCGCGGGGCGATCTTCGTGGAGGAGAACGACGAGGTGCCCGAGGGTGCCACGGTGATCTTCTCGGCGCACGGGGTGGCCCCGGAGGTCTACGAGCAGGCCCGCGAGCGCGGCCTGAGGGCGATCGACGCGACCTGCCCGCTCGTGACCAAGGTGCACCAGGAGGCCCGGCGGTTCGCCGCCGACGATTACGACATTCTGCTCATCGGGCACGAAGGGCACGAAGAGGTCGTTGGTACGGCCGGGGAAGCTCCCGCGCACATCCACCTGGTGGACGGGCCGGAGGGCGTGGACTCCGTGACGGTACGCGACCCGGCCAAGGTGGTCTGGCTGTCCCAGACGACGCTGTCGGTCGACGAGACCATGGAGACGGTCAACCGGCTCAAGGAACGGCTGCCGCTGCTGCAGTCGCCGCCCAGCGACGACATCTGCTACGCCACGCAGAACCGCCAGCACGTGGTGAAGGAGATCGCACCGTCCTGCGACGTGGTCATCGTGGTCGGCTCGCGTAACTCGTCGAACTCGGTACGGCTCCGCGAGGTGGCCGTGGACGCGGGCGCCCGGGCCGGGTACCTGATCGACTACGCCTCCGAGATCGATCCGGCCTGGCTTGCCGGGGCCGAGACGGTGGGGCTGTCCTCGGGTGCGAGCGTGCCGGAGGACCTGGTGGCGGAGGTGCTGACGACGCTGGCGGAGCACGGATTCACCGACGTCGAGGAAGTGGCCACCGTGAACGAGCGGATCACGTTCTCGCTGCCGCGCGACCTCAAGCGGGACATCCGGGCCGCGGCCGGCGGCTGATCGTCCCGAACGGCGCCCTGGCTACATTCCCGTTCCGGTCGCGGCCCTGTCCGCGTTTCCGGCCGTGTCCGCCTTCCCGGCTTCGGTTTCGTCGGAGGGGTCGTTGCCGGGCCTGTCGGGGGACAGCTCCGGAGACTGGAGCTGGCGCGGTGCGACCTCCAGCTGGGCGGGACCCTCCAGTTCCTGGTCCGAGATGCCCATCTCGGCGAACTTGCGCGCACTGACCAGGACCCGCGACTCGAGTGAGCCCATCGCCCTGTTGTAGGCCGTGACCGCGCCGCCGAG
>DASXOA010000377.1:0-9048 GCA_036494675.1 Rugosimonospora sp. | reverse complement strand
CCGAAACGGACGTGGAGCCGACCAGAAGACCGAGCCTGGCTCGGCAGGTGGCTGTGAAACGTCTACCCCGCGCCACCTCGGTGGGCAAGACGGGGACCGCCCGCTGGTAACGGCGAGCTGCGAGAGATGAACTCATCAGAGTTCCCTCACTCGCAACGGTAAGCCCTGAGTCCCGAAACTCGGGGGAGATCCTGCGTATTCTCGATGCCGATGCCGGCCGCACGGGGCAGGGTGGAGCCGGAACCTGAGACGGCGCAAGCCCGGCGATCGGAGAGAACCTCCATGAGAGTGCCAACCGGTAGGCGGATGCTGGCGGGCGCCGACGTCCGGAGGTGGGCACTGGTGGTCCTGGCGCTGGTGGCGCTGGGCACCACGGCCCGCGCCAACCTGGCGCTCGCCTACGCCTCACCGGAAGTCAGCGGCAGTGGGGCCGGTGGTACTGGGGTTGGCGGTGCTGGGGCTGACGCTGGGTCGGCGCTGACCCGGGAGTCCTGACAGGCGAGCCGGATCCGCCGTTCGACACCTCATGAACCGGCGGCGCGCTACCGCAGGACGAGCAGGTCCAGGGCGTCGATGACGGGTCCCGTACCGGTCCGGGCGGCGGCGCGTAGCCGGGACAGTCCGGCGGCGTACTCGGCGTCGGTGATGAGCTGGAGCGGCGTGTGCGCCTCGCGCCGGATGGCCGTGGCCGCCGCGCGCAACGACTCCGCGGTCACCTGGGGCACCTGTTCAAGGGCGACGCGGGCGAATCCGTACGCGGCGAAGGCGGTCTCGACGTCCGCGATGCTCGGATAGCTGTCCAGCACCCGGATGGCCTCGGGAAAGTACCGGAACAGCGAGATGGCCTCGTGCCGCCCGGCGAACGCCGACCGGATCAGCACGGGGCCGCCGGGGCGCACGACCCGCCGCAGTTCCCGGGCGGCGCGGTTGAGGTCCGGCACATGGTGGATGACCGTGGACAGCCACGCGGCATCGACGCTGGCATCCTCGAGCGGGATGGCGTCCGCGTCGCCGGACCGCACGTCCGGGTGGCACGAGCGGGACCGCATGGCCGCGGACGGTTCGACACCGACGACGTCGATGCCGTACCACCCGGTGAACGCGCTCGCCCACCTGCCGGTGCCGGAACCGAGGTCGAGCAGGCGCATGCCGGGGCGCGGTACCAGGTGCCGGGCGACCGCCTCCCGCCAGTCGGTGAGTCTCTCGTCGGGGATGTGGCGGGTGGCCGCGAACGCCGCGGCGTCGTTGTCGTCGAACGCGATGCGGGCCATGCCGCGATTCAACTCGGGTGTACCCGGCTCAGTCGACCCGCTCGTCCGCCAGCCCCAGCTCCCGCAGGATCGCCCCGGTGTGCTGGCCCGCCTCCGGGATCGGGCCGAACTCCGGTTCGGCGCCGTCCAGTTGCCCCGGCGGAAGGAGCGCGCGCAGGGTTCCCGCCGGCGACTCGACGCGACGCCACCGGTCGCGCGCCACGAGCTGCGGGTGGGCTATCACCTCCCGCAGATCGCGGACCTGCCCGTTGGCGATCCCGGCCCGGTCGAGCCGGCCGCGCACCTCGGCACTGTCGAGACGGGCGAACGCGGCATCGATCGCCGCTCCCAGAGCGTCGCGGTGTCGCGCGCGCGAACTGTTGGTACGGAAGCGGGAATCGTCGCCGATCGCCGGATCGCGCAGTACCTCCCGGCAGAACGCGGCCCACTCCCGCTCGTTCTGTACGCCGATGAACACCGTCACGCCGTCCCCGCAGCGCACCGGCCCGTACGGCGCGATGACCGGATGGGCCGCGCCGGTGCGCGCCGGCTGGCTGCCGGAGTACAGGGCGTAGTAGAGCGGGAACCCCATCCACTCGATCAGCGCCTCCAGCATCGACACCTCGATGGTCGCGCCGTCCCCGGTCCGGTACCGGCGCAGCAGCGCACCCAGCACGCCGCTGTACGCGTACATGCCGGCGGCGATGTCGGCCACCGAGATGCCCACCTTCACCGGTTCCTCGGGCGTACCGGTGACCGACAGCAGCCCGGCCTCACACTGCACCAGCAGGTCATAGGCTTTACGGTCCCGGTACGGGCCGCCGTCGCCGTACCCGGAGATGGAGCAGTGGACCAGCCCCGGATGCCGGTGGCGCAGCTCATCGGCGCCGAAGCCGAGCCGCTCCGCCGCGCCGGGAGCGAGGTTCTGCACGAAGACGTCGGCGCGCGCGACGAGGCGGCGCAGCGCCTCCCGGCCGCGGCCGGTCTTGAGGTCCAGCGCGATGGATTCCTTCGACCGGTTCAGCCAGACGAAGTGGCTCGAGAGCCCGTTGACCACGTCGTCGTACTCGCGGGCGAAGTCGCCCCCGCCCTCACGTTCCACCTTGATGACCCGCGCGCCGAGGTCGGCGAGTTGCCGGGTCGCGAACGGCGCGGCCACCGCCTGCTCGACCGACACCACGGTCACGCCTTCGAGTGGCCGGTTCACCGATCCGTCACCCCCTCGCGCCGGCCCCGGCGGGAGCGGCACTCCCGGGATGGGAGTCCGCGCACCGCCGCCCGGCGGTTCGGACATCCTATAAAATCGGCGACCTGACCCGGGTCCTTCGTGTGGGAGCCGCTCTCGGGAGAACTGCTGCGTGGGGAGCCGCCATGGAGGGACTGGACGCCGAGGAGCGGGCCGTCGTCGAGACGGTTCGCGACTTCGTGGCCCGGGACGTGATACCGGTCGCCCGGGAACTGGAACACGCCGATACCTATCCGGATCGGCTCATCGAGCAGATGAAGCGGATGGGCATCTTCGGCCTGGCCGTACCCGAGCCCTGGGGTACCGTCCGGGTCAGCACGCCGTGCTACGCGCTCGTGACCGAGGAACTGGCACGTGGCTGGATGAGCCTCGCCGGCGCGATGGGCGGCCACACCGTGGTCGCCAGGCTCATCCTCGACCACGGCAGCGCCGAACAGAAGGACAGGTACCTGCCCGGAATGGCGACCGGCGAGATCCGGGCGACGATGGCGCTCACCGAACCCGGCGGCGGGTCGGACCTCCAGGCGATGCGGACCACCGCGGTCCGCGACGGAGACCACTACGTGGTCAACGGCTCCAAGACCTGGATCACGAACGCCCGGCGCTCCCGGCTCATCGCCCTGCTCT
Source organism: Rugosimonospora sp. (assembly GCA_036494675.1). Taxonomy (GTDB): domain Bacteria; phylum Actinomycetota; class Actinomycetes; order Mycobacteriales; family Micromonosporaceae; genus Rugosimonospora. Next base: position 5,925 of record DASXOA010000377.1, on the reverse strand, counting down.
GCCGGACCGACCCGACGGCCACTCCCGCGCACCGCGGCATCAGCATCCTGCTCGTGGAGAAGGGGCCGGGGTTCACCGTGTCGAGGGACCTGCCGAAGCTCGGGTACAAGGGGGTGGAGAGCTGCGAGCTGTCCTTCGACGACTTCCGGGTGCCGGCCGCCGCGCTGCTCGGCGCCGAGGAGGGCCAGGGTTTCCGGCAGATGATGCGGGGTCTGGAGATCGGCCGCATCCAGGTCGCCGCGCGGGCGCTCGGCGTGGGACGCGCCGCCCTGGAGGATTCCCTGCGGTACGCGCAGGAGCGCGAGAGCTTCGGGGTACCCATCTGGAAGCACCAGTCGATCGGCAACTACCTGGCCGACATGGCCACGAAACTCACCGCCGCGCGGCAGTTGGTGCTGCACGCGTCCCGGTGTGTCGACTCGGGGCGGCGTGCCGACCTGGAGGCCGGCATGGCCAAGCTGTTCGCCTCGGAGACCGCGCTGCAGATCGCGGTCGACGCCATGCGCATCCACGGCGGGTACGGCTACTCGACGGAGTTCGACGTCGAGCGGTACTTCCGGGACGCACCGCTCATGATCGTGGGCGAGGGTACCAATGAGATCCAGCGCAACGTGATCGTGCGCCAGCTCATCGAGCGCGGGTCGGTGGCTCCCTGACATGGCCGCCGAATTGATCACGCCGCAGCCCGCCGAGGCGCTGGCGGGCCTGCTCGACATCGACGTGCCGCAGTCCCTGAGCGAGGGGATCCTTCCGCCGCTGTGGCACTGGGTCTACCTGCTGGACCGGCGCCGCCAGAGCGACCTGGGCGACGACGGTCACCCGACCCACGGCGTCCCCGCTCCACCCGGCCCGGGCTGGCTGCGCATGTTCGCGGGAGGCCGGGTCACCGCGTACCGCGGCATCCGGATCGGTGAACCCGCGACGCGGACCACCGAGGTGGCCGGCACCGCCGAGAAGGTGGGCCGGTCGGGCCCGCTGACGTTCGTGACGGTACGCACCCGGATAGACCAGGCCGGCGCGTCGGCGGTCGTCGACGAGCAGGACATCGTGTACCGCCCGCCGGGTTCGCGCCTGCCCGCCCGTACCACCGTGGACCGGGACGGCGGGAACGACGGGATCGACGGCGGCGGGAACGGTGGCGGCGACGGTGCCCTCGGCTTCGATGTCGACCCGACCGTTCTCTTCCGGTTCTCCGCCCTCACCTACAACGCCCACCGCATCCACTACGACCGCGCGTACGCCGTCGCCGAGGGGTACCCGGACCTCGTCGTGCACGGGCCGCTCCAGGCTCTGCTCATGAGCGAGGCGATCCGACGCCGGGGCGTGGACGTTCTCGGCAGGCAGTTCTCGTACCGGTTGCTCGCCCCGGTCTTCGGCAGACAGCGGCTGACCGTCACGGCCGCCATCGACGGTTCCGTCGCCCACGCCGAGGTGCGCGACGCGGGCGGCCGGATCACCGCGACGAGCGTCCTGGCGGGCTGACCCACAGCGGCGTCGGGCGGTGCCCGGCCGGCCCGGCGGGGGCGGTCGCGGAGTTGCTCGCGCGATCCGCCGTGGCGGCGGGTTACGTGTCCACATAGGACGATTCAGGTATGGCAAGGATCGAATGCCTCATTGCGTGACATACGCGTGGATCGGGCCCGGATCGCGTACGGCGAGCCATCGAGGCGCCCCGACCACCGAGGTAGATGCCTGTCCCATAACCGTTTGCGCAACGGTCAAGACTCCGGGGCCACCGATCCGGGCCGAGTCACCGTCCATACTGTCCGATCAGATGAGCAACATTCGAGACGCCAGGGTGTATCTGGCCCCGGTCGTGTCGCGCAGGTGTCAAAGCACTTGCGCGCAGGCACCGGCCGGGGTGCGCTAAAGGGGCGCTGATCTGCTGAAACACGGGCCCTGGGAGCGATATCGGTGAGTATGATCCAAGATTCGAACAGGGTCCGGGTACTGGTCGTCGACGACATCAGGCTCTACCGGGACGGCCTCGTCGCGGTACTGGAACGGGAGCCGTTCATCGTCGGCGCCGCTGGGGTCTCCGACGCCGATGCGGCGCTGCGCATGCTGCGCGGGCGCGAATTCGGAGTGGTGCTCCTCAGCATGGCGACGGCGAACAGTCTGGCGATCTGCCGCGACCTCGTCGCCTCGGCCGATGGCGCGCGGGTGGTCGCACTCGCCGTGTCCGGCGGCGATGACGAGGTGGTGGCGTGCGCGGAGGCGGGAGTCTCGGGTTACCTGTTACGGGACGCGCCACACGCCGAACTCGTCGACGTGATCGCCAGTGCGGCGCGCGGGGAAACGTCGTGCCCGGCACGGATCGCGGCGGCGTTGATGCGGCGGGTGGGAGCGCTCGCCGCCGAGCGCCAGACCTGGGTCGAACCCGGTCGGCTGACTCCGCGGGAGCGGGAGATCCTGGACCTCATCGAGCAGGGCAAGTCCAACAAGGAGATCGCCCGGCTGCTCTGCATCGAGGTGCGTACGGTCAAGAACCACGTCCACAATCTGCTGGAAAAGCTGAAGGTGCACCGTCGTGGTGAGGCGGCCGCACTGGTGCGTTCCCGGCATCGGGTGCCCAGCGGTCGGGTGCAGTTCGGCTGAACGCCGGCGCGCTGGATCCAAGGGACCAGTCCCATCCGCTGAGGTACCAGACCCGTACCCGGTCCCTCTTTGAATACCAAGCTCTATGTCACGCCACCGCAACCGGTCGTAGCGTGAGAGGTGCCTCCGGCACGGAGGCAACGGTGAATCCACGCCGGGACTTCCCCGGCATTCTGTCAGGAAACCCCGCGCCCGCTCGTCGAGCCGATCCCACCGGACGGCCGGACGACGCGCCACAGCACGGCCGCACGGCACGGCGCAGGACGGCCGGCACAGGACGGCCGGCACGGAAGAACCGGCACGGAAGAACCGGAATGGCAGCAGGGAGAATCGAGATGGGTATCAAGATTAAGAGTCTGCTCGCCTCGGGGCCGGTCGTGGTGCCGCTGAACACCGGGGCGACCGTCCGGCTCTCGCCCGGACAGGCCACGCAGGAACTGCCCGACGTCGAGGTGGCCGACAACGCGAAGGTCGAGAAACTGCGGCGGCTGGGCCTCATCGACGTCGAGACGATCGGGCGCAAGGCCGCGGCCACCGCCGGCGACACGGACGAGTCCGACGACGGCCAATCAGACGATGCCAGCCCACGCCGAACGCCCCGCAAGCGATCCGAGACTTCCCGGTGATTGCGCCCCGGGTCGACCGCGATAGGAGACAACCATGCCGACGCTGACCTATCCGGGCGTCTACATCGAGGAGATTTCCAGCGGTGTAAGGCCGCTGGAGGTCGCCAGCACCTCCACGGCCGCCTTTGTCGGGCTGGCCGAGATGGGGCCGGATGAGGCCACCCGGGTCACCAACTGGACCGAGTTCCAGCGCCTGTACGGCGCGTTCATCACCGATGGCTTCCTGGCCCACAGTGTCTTCCAGTACTTCAACAACGGCGGCCGGCAGTGCTACATCGTGCGGGTCACCCGCTCGGACGCGGCGATCGCCACCGTCACGGTGAACAACCGGGCCGCCACGGCGGTGGCCGGGTTCACGTTCTCGGCCAAGAACGTCGGCGCATGGGGCAACTCGCTGTTCGTTCAGATCGAGGACGGCACGCTCGACCCCGGCAACGAGTTCAAGCTCAGCGTGCGCCGCCAGGACGACCCCGACGTGGTACCGGCCAACTTCAAGGACGTCACGCCGCTGGAGGTCTTCGACAACCTCAGCGTCGATCCCACCGCGTCCAACTACGTGGTCAGCGTGCTCGGGCAGGATTCGACGCTCATCGACGCCCATGTGCTGTCCGCCAACGTCAGCACCCAGCGCGGCGTCCACCGGGGTGGCTTCGGGCCGACCCTGCCGGTCGGAGCCAACGTCAGCTTCCAGATCAACCTGGACGGCGACGGGTACCAGCAGGTGAACCTCCCGGCGGCGATCGGCACCTCCACCGTGCTGGCCGACGTGGCGACCGCGATCCAGACCGCGGTACGTGCGCTGACCAAGAAGAAGACGTCCACCGACGGCGCGGCGTTCACCGCGTTCACCGCCACCGTGGAGACGGTCACCGGCCAGTCCCGGCTGGTCCTCCAGTCCGGCACGAACGCGGCCGGATCGTCGGTGGCGGTGCGACCGGCCGCCACCAACGACGCCACCGCCCTGCTCAAGCTCGGCACCGGCAACGGTGGCCGGTCCGAGGGCGGCCTCGCGGTGCGCCGCCCGGCGGCGGTCGACGTGGTGCAGCTTGGCGACGCCGCGGTGGCCCCGCCGGTCACCGCGGCGACGCTGGGCAGCGACGGTACCGCGGCGGTGACCGAGCTGACCTTCAGCAACGCGTTCCCCAGGTTGGACACCGTCACCGACTTCAGCCTGCTCGCGGTGCCGGGCGAGGGTACGACGGCCATGTTCGACCTGGGCACGGCGTACTGCGCGAACCGGCCACTCAAGGACGTCTTCTACGTCGGGGAGACCGCGTCACACGACGACACTCCGGACGAGGCGGCGACGTTCCGCAACAAGCTCACCACGGCCAACTCCTACGGGGCGCTGTACTTCCCGTGGGTGAAGGCGCTGGATCCGACCGGCGCGTCCGCGGAGCCGATCCTGCTGCCGCCGTCGGGGTACCTCGCCGGCCTGTACGCCCGCATCGACGCCTCGCGCGGCGTGTGGAAGGCGCCGGCCGGCACCGAGGCCAGCCTCAACGGCGTCGTCGGGCTGGCCGTCGAACTCAGCGACGTGCAGCAGGGCAACCTGAACCCGATGGGGGTGGACGTCATCCGCCGCTTCCCCGGCTCGGGTGTGGTGGCCTTCGGCGCCCGTACCGTCTCGTCGGACCCCGAGTGGCGCTACGTGCCGGTCCGGCGGACCGCCATCATGCTGCGGGTCAGCATCTACAACGGAATCCAGTGGGCGGTCTTCGAGCCCAACGACGAGCCACTGTGGTCGCAGCTGCGGCTGAACATCGGCTCGTTCATGATGACCCTCTTCCGCCAGGGCGCGTTCCAGGGATCCACGCCGTCGCAGGGCTTCTTCGTCAAGTGTGACGGGGAGACGACCACGCAGGCCGACATCGACGCCGGCGTCGTCAACGTCCTGGTGGGCTTCGCGCCACTGAAGCCGGCGGAGTTCGTCGTCGTCAAGATCAGCCAGAAGGCGGGGCTGGCGTCCGGGTAACGGCGACGCCTACCGAAGGGAGAGCGGCCGATGGCCAAGTTCACCGTCAACACCACGCGGTTCGACCCGTATCTCGGATACAAGTTCAAAATCAAGGTCGACAACCAGTACGTGGCCGGCCTCAACAAGTGCAGCGCACTGAAGAAGACCACGGAGGTAACGCCGTGGTACGAGGGCGGCGACTCCAGTGGCCCGCACCAGATTCCGGGGAAGACGAAGTACGACGCGATCACCCTGGAGGCTGGCGTCACCCACGACACCACCTTCGAGGACTGGGCCAACAAGGTGAACAACTTCCAGGGTGACGCGGCGATGTCCCTGGCCACGTTCCGCAAGGACATCAGCATCGAGGTCTACAACCACCAGGGTACGAAGGTGTTGGCGTACAACGTCTTCCGCGCCTGGGTCTCGGAGTACCAGGCGTTGCCCCAGCTCGACGCGAGCGGGAACGCGGTGATGATCACCACGATCAAGCTGGAGAACGAGGGCTGGGTGCGGGACACGTCGGTGACCGAACCCAAGGAGACGTAGGAGGTGTCGGGTGAGTGGGCTGCTGCCGGGCGGGTACTGGGATGCCACCGGGCGGCTGCACCGCGAATTCGAGCTGGCGGCGCTCACCGGGCGCGAAGAGGAGTTGCTGGCTCAGGCGGGGCGGCCGCAGACCGCCACGCTCGTGACCGAGGTGCTCAGCCGCTGCGTCCGGCGGCTGGGCGGGATCAGCCCGGT
>DASXOA010000376.1:0-16068 GCA_036494675.1 Rugosimonospora sp. | reverse complement strand
GAGCGACTGGGCCGGCCGCTGGGTACTCGTGTCGGCCGGCGATGCCGCGTGGCGGGTCACGGTACGCCCGGATGGCGCCGACGTGACGTCGGTCGACGCGCACCCGATCGCCGACGGGCACCCGGTCTCCGACACGCACCTGGCTGCCGACACGCACGCCGACGCCCACGCTGTCGTCCACGGCGATCCGGACGCCCTGGTGCGGTGGCTGTACAACCGTGGCGGCGCGGATCGCGTGGTCATCGACGGCGACGACCGCGACCGCGACGGCGACCTCATCGCCCGGTTGAGGCGCCTGCTGACGGCCGTGACCAACACGGTCTGACGGTCTCCGGTTCAGGGCAGGTCGTCGAGTACGGTCCGCAGCGCGGACACCACGCTCGAACCCCATCCACTGCCCATGATGCGCCGGGCGTACTGCTGGGCCGGGTCGTCCGGGTCGAAGCCGTCGTGCTCCAGGAACAGCCGGGTACCGCGACCCTCGGGTGCCAGCCGCCACGCGACGGTGGTGTCGAGAGGGCCGCCGCGCCAACTGATCCGCAGCAGGCGCTCCGGTTCGATGGCCAGCACCCGGCAGTGCACGACGCCATCGAACCCGGCATCCGGCCGGGGGTCGGTCGCGAAGGTGAACTCGTGGCCGACCAGCGGCCGGAAGTCGTTGGGCATCAACCACTTCGCCAGCAGTACCGGGTCGGTCAGCGCACGCCAGACGCGGGCCGGCGGGTGGGCGAGGAACTCGTCGACACGGACGGTACGGGGATCAGTCACGGAGTCCATCGTCGCCGGCCCGGTCGAGCATGTCACGCGGGCCGGTCGACCGCTCCCGCGTTCTCAGATCCGGAAGGTGGTGGACTGCAGGACGATGCCGTTGCCGTCGGGGTCCTCGATGGTGACGTACCGCCCCCAGGGCGCGTCCTGGATCCCGCCATCGATCGTCAGTCCCCGTGCGGTCAGGGCTTCGACGTCGCTGTCCAGGTCGTCGCTCTCGATGACCAGACCGCGCAGCGAGCCGGGAGGCATCGAATCGAACCAGGTGACCAGCGTGATCGAGGTCTGGCCGCCCTTCGGGCGGACCTGGACCCACCGGCCCGTCGGCCCCATGGCGTTGTCGGACAGCAGCTCGAATCCGAGCGTGTCGACGTAGAAGTCCCGGGCACGGTCCTGGTCGGCGACCGGTACGGACAGCAGTTGGATGTGGGTGAGACTCATGCCGCCGATAATAGGTAGGGAATGTCCTACTGGTCAACTGGTGCGGGCACACTGGCGCAGACACACTGACGCGGGCCCACTGGTGCCAGCCCCAGGCCCGGTCGGGGCGCCCGCCAAGGAACACGGGCGCCCCGAACTCTCAGAACGTCAGCACACTCAGAACGTCAGCTTCTGACCCGGGAGGATGAGATTCGGGTCCGCACCGATGACGCCCTGGTTCTTCTGGTACAGCGACTGCCAGCCGCCGTTCACACCATGCTGTACGGCGATGCCGGACAGCGTGTCGCCGGCCTGCACGGTGTAGTCGCCACCGGTCGACGACGCGCCGCTCGACGATGCACCGTTCGACGACGAGCCGCTCGACGCGTGACCGGACGAACCGCCTGACGCACCGCCCGACGAGCCCGAACGCGAGCCCGAGCCCGAACCGGAGGACTTCGTCGACGCCGACGAACCCGCGTACCGGCCGCACACCGGCCATGCGCCGATGCCCTGTCCGGCCAGTACCTTCTCCGCGATGGCGATCTGCTGTCCCCGGCTGGCCAGGTCGGCCCGCGCCGCGTACTGCGTGCCGCCGTACCCGGCCCAGGTGCCCTGCGAGAACTGGAGGCCACCGTAGAAGCCGTTACCGGTGTTGATGCTCCAGTTACCGCTGGACTCGCACTTCGCGATCGCGTCCCAGTTCACGCTCGGCGCGGCGCCGGCCGCCACACCGGTGCCGAGCAGTGTCGCCACGCCGGTCGCGCCGGACAACGCGATCGCGGCGATGAGCCCACCGCGACGGCGGGCCCGCGGGCTCACCGGTTCGCGGCGGTCATTGTGCTGGAAAATAGTCATAGCAATCTCCTCCACGCCTTCGGGGTGAGCTGTCGGGTTCGGGCCGAGGTTGCCCGGCCGCCGGTGTGTCGACACCGATCACCTGTCCGCCCACGCGGAATCAGGGACTACTAAGGGTCAACGAGGCGGCTTTACCCCAAGACGCGCGCCGTAGCGCGCCGGAGAACCTGGGTCCCCCGCTCCTGCCGTACTTGGGAATTGCGCCAACCGGCGGCAGGACTCGGCGTACCGGTGGCGTGGCCCACGGATGCGGACTGCCCGACGCTAGGCCGGTGCATCGCCCGCGACCAAACTCAACGGAACAATGGTGAGACTGCTCACCGCGAAACCCGGTCGGGTGGTATTCGGTCCGTCCGAGGCCGACATTTCCAGATATGACAGAAGCACGAGGTATCGGCGTGCCAGGATCAGCGTTGGCACGGCGTCAAGGCAAGTGACGGCGCCGGTGTCGCCGCAGCCGCGTAAGCGGAAGCCTGCCGGGTAAGCGGAGGCCCGCCGCGTAAGCGGAGGCCTGCCGCCGTGCGGGATGTTGGCGCCGCGTCGCGGGATGGCGGCGTCGCTCCATTGTGGACGGTGAATCACTCCACTGTGGACATCCGTCGCGGACGGTTCAGGCCTCGTCGAGTACCCGCCGGAACGCCCCCAGGTACCGGGGATCTCCGTCGCGCTCGCGCAGGAGCCAGTACTCGGCTCCCCAGAACAGGTACGCGGAAATCCGGGACCGGGCACCGTCATTCCAGCGCATGCACTGGTTGAAGGTGGTTATCAGGTGCTCCGGCAGGCAGCTGTACATGGCCTCGCCGTTGGGGTTGGGCGGATCGGTCACGGCCTCCCACGGCTCCGCCTGCCCCTCCGAGACCATGAGCTCCTTCCCCGTCGCGGCGGCCCGGTCGAACAACCGCCGGCGCCTGCGCTGCTGCCACGGTGTGCGGCTGCCGTCCAGGTACAGGCTGCGTCCGGCCGCGGCCATGAGCGCATGCCGCGGGTAGAAGTCGATGCCGACGATGTCGGCCAGCCGCTGCGCCACCGACAGCGAGTCGCCCTGGTCGCGGGTGCGCCAGCCCTGATGAGCGGTCACCGGGAGCGAGGTGGGCAGGAAACCGTTCAGCAGCACCGGCCGGGTCGGATCGGCCGCCCGGACGGCGGCCACCTCCCGGCCGACGAAGTCCACCGAGAGACGCCACGAGTGCTCCACCCCGAGCGGGTCGACGGCCTCGTGCTCGACCTGCCACGCCACGATCGCCCGCCGGTCCCGGTACCGTCGGACCAGCCGCGTGATGAACTCGATCGCCGCGTCCAGCAATTCGGCGTGGTTTCCGGGCTCCACGAGGGAGCCCTCGCGCAGCGGTTCGCGTAGATGGTGATCGGGCACGAAGAACTCGGGATAGCCGAACGTCTTGACCGCGCCGACGCAGACGATGATGTCCTTGCCGGCCCGTTCCGCGGCGTCGATGTGACGGTCGAGTTCGTCGGGGCAGAACCGGCCCGGTGCCGGCTCGACGCGGTTCCAGTAGGCGCCGAGCCGGATGACGTGGAACGGGTACGCCAGCAGCGTCCGCAGGCTCGCCTCCGGATCCAACCCGAGCGCCTCGGCCTGCCGGGGCCGGAAACTGAGGCCCAGCCGGGTCGAGCCGCGACCGTGCACCGGCACGTCGCGCCACCGGTCGGTGAGTGGCCGCGCGGCTCGCCCGATCCGCACCTGTGCCGCCAACGGCGCCACGAGCCCGGCGGCCGCGAGGCCGGCGACGGTGACGATCCCTGCCGCTGTCACGACCCCGACCCCATCACGACCGGCGCCATCACGACCGGCGCCATCGCGACCGGCTCCGTCACGACCGGCGCCATCGCGACCGGTTCCGTCACGACCGGTTCCGTCACAACCGGCCCCGCCACGACCGGTTCCGTCACAACCGGTTCCGTCACGATGGGTTCCGCCATGACCGGCCCCTTCACCATCGGTTCCGCCACGACCGGCCCGCCGCCGTGGCCGCCGGCCCGCACGCCGACGAGGTCGGCGACGAGTGCGGCGATGTCGGACGCGGCGCGGGGACGGCCGAGTCCGGCGGCCGCGACGCGCATCCGGTGTACGGCCACGGGATCCCGGCGCAGCAGGCCGACCTCGCGCACCAGCCGCCGCACGGTCGGCACGTGCCTGCCGGCCCCGGCTTCGACCACGAATTCGATGTTCCCGCTCTCCTGTCCGGGCAGGTGTGAGGTCAGCAGGAGCGGGGTGCCGCAGCAGGTGGCCTCCGCGATCGTGCCCGGCCCCGCCTTGCCGACCATGACATCGGCGCAGCGCATCCAGTCCGCCATGTTGTCCACGAACCCGCGGACCGTCAGCCGCCCCGCGCAACGGGCCGCGAGTCCGGTGAGCCTGGCGTACAGCCGTCGGTTGCGCCCGCACAGCGCGACCACGCCGACGTCGTCGAACCGGCGGAGAATCGCCGCCGCCCGTCGCGCGATACCGCCGGCACCCTCGCCGCCCCCGGTCAGCAGCACGAGAAACCTGTGCTCGTCCACGCCCAGGCGCCGGCGCAGGGCCGCGCGTTCGTAGGGCCGGGGCGGGCCCACGGTGAACGCGGTCGCCACCGGAGGACCGACGTCCACCCGCCGCCACGCGAACTCCCCGAACGTGGCCGGTGCCTGCGTCGCGGTCGGCGGCACGACGATCCGGTCGACACCGCCGTCCCGCCAGGCCGCGTGGATGTTCACCAGATCGGTGACGACGGTGACCACCGGCGCGTGTGGCGCTGTGGCGTCCCGGGCCCTGATCGCGGCCGAACCGGTCAGCGGGTGGAACGACACGACCGCCGCCGGCCGGTGGCGGGCCACGGCCTCGGCGACCGGCCGATCGGCCAGCGCCAGGAGCGTCGACCGCAGAATGCGTGCGGCCGCACGCGAATCGCAGCCGTGGTAGAGCGCGCCCCACGCCCACGGAGCCAGCCGGATGGACGGGCCGTAGAGGCCGGTGACCCATCGCAGCAGATTCGCGGAGCCCGGGCCGGCGAGCGGGTCGCACAGCACCGGCGCGAACGCGCCCGGATAGTCGCGCTGCAACGCCTGCCCGACCGCGTGTGCCGCGGTGCGGTGGCCGGCGCCGGTATCGGCGACGAGGAACAGCAGGGGCAGCGTGGTCAACGGGTACGCTCCCGGTACTCGAACGTCAGCGCCCCGGCGACGAGAAACACCAGGAACAGGCCGGCGACCACGGCGGCGTCGAGCACCGGATCGCCGGGTACGGCGGCGCCGTACCCGGGTGTGCCCGCGTAGAACGCGGCCCGGTTCAGGTCCACCGCGTACCGCAGCGGCATCGCCCACGCCACCACGTCCAGGTACCCGGACAGCCCGTGCAGCGGCGCGAGCACGCCGCCCAGCACGTACTGCGGAATGATGAGGAACTGGAAGACCTGCATGGCAGCGCGCTGGTTGGGCAGAACCGCGATGGTGGCCAGCCCGAACGCGCCGCCGAGCAGGCAGCACGCGAGGCACACCGGGGCCATGCGCGCCAGTTGCTCCGGGCTCATCCGTACGCCGACGGCGAGCGCGAACCCGACGACGCACACACCCTGGACCAGCGCCACCGACGTCTCGCCCAACACCTTCCCGGTGACGAGAGCCAACCGCGCGACCGGCGCCACGAACAACTCGCGGGAGAAGTCGTTCTCGCGGTCCTCGACGATGGAGATCATGCCGGCCGCCGCCGACTGGAACAGCGTCGCCGCCAGCACCCCGCTGAAGGCGAGCGCGACCGAGTCCAGCCCGGTGACCTCGCCCACCGTGGACTGCAGCACGCCACCGAGCCCGGCGATGAGCAGAACCGGGAACGCGAGGTTCACGGCCATCCGGGGACGGTCCCGGACCAGCTTGGTGACGTCCCGTTGAGCGATGGCCAGAATCGCCGGCAGGTTGGGGGCGGCCCGCATCGTGCTCATGCGCCGACACTGCCGGTCAGCCGGAGGTACGCGTCCTCCAGCGTCGGCTGCACGATGTGCAGTTGGGTCAGCTCGGATTCCAGGCTCCGCACGATGCTCTGCGCGCTGCGCCCGTCCAGCGCGATGCGCACCGGCGCGGTGCCGGCCGGGTGGTGCTCACCCGTCGCGGGCACGCCGGCCGTAAGCCCGTCGCTCGTTGCGGGCACGCCGGCCGCATACCCGTCGCCCGCCGCGGGCACGCCGGCCGGATGCCCGTCGCCCGCCGCGGGCACGCCGATCGGGGCCTCGCCGTCGGGCTGCGCGTCACGGACCGGTATGCCCAACCGCAGCAGTTCCCGCCGCAGCCCGTCCCGGTCGGTCGCGTCGAGCACGAGTTCCGGCCGCACCTGGCGGGCCTTGACCTCAGACGGCCGGCCACGCTCGATGACCCGTCCCCCGGCCAGGATGCACACCGCGCCGGCGGTCTCGGCCTCCTGGAGGTAGTGCGTGGTGAGGAAGATGGTCGTACCGTGCTGCCGGCGAACCTGCTGGAGGTATGACCACAGACCGCGCCGGCTGTCCGGGTCGAGACCGGCGGTCGGCTCGTCGAGGAACAGCACCCGCGGCCGGTGCATCAGTGCGCGGACAATCTCCAGCCTGCGGCGCATGCCGCCGGACAGGGTCCGGGCCCGGCTGCCGAGGATGTCCGTGACGCCGAGGACGCCGGCCAGGTCGCTCACCTGCCGGCGGTACGGTGCCGGCATCATCCGGTGCAGCGGGCGCCACGGGTACAGCCCGTAGAGCACGGCGTGCAGCCGGATGTTCTCCTCGGCGGTGAGGTTGAGGTCCAGCGACGGCTGCTGGAAGACGATGCCGATGTCCCGGCGCACCAGGGACTGCTGGGTCGCCAGGTCGCTCCCGGCTATCAGCGCCCGGCCGCCGGTCGGCGTGAGCGTCGTGGTGAGAATCGAGACGGTGGTGGTCTTCCCGGCGCCGTTCGGGCCGAGGAGGCAGAAGAACTCGCCGTACGGCACATCGAACGACACCCCGTCGACCGCGTTGCGCGTCGCTCCCCGGTACCGCTTCACCAGGTCGCGGACCTCGATGGCGTTCGCCGAGTGACCGCGCCGCGCCACGTCGGGCGTCACGCGCCCGCCCGCAGCCGCCGGTAGCGCGAGTCCAGCCCGCGCGCCGTCGCCAGCCGGGCCAGCGAGCGCATCACCAACCGCACCAGCCGGGCCGGCAGGTACGGCGCCCGAACCTCACGCTCGAAGTCGGACATGAACAGGGCGAGGTCGAACAGGCGTGGCAGCGAACGCCCGGCGGCGCGCTGGTCGCGTGCCATCGCGGCGGCGGTCTCCAGCAGTTCCCGCATCTCCAGCGCGGGCGTGGTCGTGACGAGCACCCGGGCGGTGTCCGGACCGGCGTTGGCGAAGCTGTGCACGGTGCCGCGCGGCACCACCACCGTCGCTCCGGCCTCCGCGAGGACCGGTTGCCCACCGACCCGGAACCGCATCCGGCCCTCCATCACGGTGAACCGCTCCTCCTGCGCCGGGTGCGCGTGACTGCTCGGCACCCGCCCGCCGGGAGCGAGCAGGAGTTCCCACGCCAGCCGCGCCCCGCCGGTGCTGGACTCGGTCTCGTGGATCACGATCCGCTCGCCGCTGATCGGGTTCTCGATGACGTGAGTATCGGAGGCGATGACTTCCTCCCCGCTGGTGACGGCGCCGCACGGCCTTGGGGGCAAGCGTATTGAGCCGGCCCTCACGGGCCATCCCTCAGCGCACGTATCCTCGTCTACTCCCGGGGTAGACCACCCGCCGTGCGGCCTACGCCCGAGGACGTAGCGCGATCCGTCGCGGCCGTGTCGGGTCGCGGCCGTGTGTCGTTCCAGGTCTGCCAGCCGTCCACCCCGGCTCCGGGGGCCAACGCACCATCCATCGCGTAGTCGTAGCAGATGTTGGCGTTGGGGTCGGCGGCCTTCATCGCCTGCAGGTACGGCAGGGCATTGCTGGCGTACGACGACGCGGTGTGCGGGTTGGCGTGGTTGTCGGTCTCCCACGACCCGTACACCTCATTGCCTATCTCCCACAGCGTGACCCCCTGGCCGGCCGTCGCCGACTGTCTCACCCAGGCCGCCGCGCTCTGCGCGGTGTCGGACCCGTAGTTGACGGTGACGAACTTCTGACCGTTGGCCACCGCGTCGACCTGGCTCGAGTACTGCGCGAACCCGGCCGGCTGAGCGGAGCCGTTCACGCTGTTGGTCTGCCACAGGTACTCGTCGGCCCAGGAGCCGCCGGGGTACCGGACGAGTCCCAGGTTGGCGGCCGAGAGGGCACCGGGGATCACCGGATCCAGGAAGTCCGTGTCCCAGGCCGCCGTGTTGACGCCGAGCGGCTGCAACGGGCCGGACAGCGTGGCGCTGGACGAACCCTGGCTCGGCCCCGAGCAGGTGACGACGGGGACGGGATTGGAACTGCCGTTGTAGGTGGCGTGGAAGCCCCACGTGGTGCTCGCTCCCGGCGCCAGGTTGGCGTTGTAGCTCCCCAGCGGGGTCGCCGTCACGGTCGAACCGGTCTGGACCACGTTCGCGCTGTAGGCGGACCCGGCGACGAGCGCCTGGCCGGGGGTGAACGTCCAGGTCGCCGTCCAGCCCGTGATGGCGTACGGCGCGTTGTTCGTCACGGTGACCGTCACGCCGAAGATGGATGCCGGGTCCGCCCCGCCCGGCGGTCACTCCCCCGTCGCGTCCGCGACATCAATCCCCCGTCGCGTCCGCGACGTCAATCCCCGGTCGCGTCCGCGACGATGTCGGCGGTGTCGGTCAGGAACCGGTGGACGACGGCGAGGTCGTCGTCGCCGTACCGGTCCATCATGGCGACGACGCGGCTCATCAACGGTCCGAAGAACGCCCACCCCAGCGCCTTGGCCTCGGGCGTGACGACGAGGCGCACCCGTCGACGATCGGTCGGGTGGGGTTCGCGCCGCACGTGGCCGAGCCGTTCGAGCCGGTCGACGAGCGCGGTCACCGAGGCGGAGTTGAGGCCGAGGCTCTCGCCGAGCCAGCCGGGCGTCGCCGTCAGGTCGGCGCGCTCCGCGTCCAGCAGATCGATGATCGCCCGAAGGTCGGTCGGGTGCATCCCGTTCGCGGTCGCGAACTGGGCACCGAACATGTTCAGCGCCACGGTCACCGCGCGGAGCAGATGGACGATCTGCATGCCGGGCACGGAGTCCGGGATCGGCGTGGTGGAGCTCACCGGTCGGCCCCGGGATGTTGCCCCCGGCGGAGCGGAGAGTTATCTTGACCGTCGAGATACTTCATGACCGAGATAGTAGACGGGGATGCCTATGCCGGTCCACGACGCCTTCCTCTCCCGCTACGACGCGATGCTCGCGCGGTGGCCCGTCCCGAACCAGCCGGTCGACGTGCCGGGACGGTTCGGCACGACGCGGGTCAACGTGTGCGGCGTACCCGACGGTCCGGCCGTCGTACTGTTACCGGGCGGCGGCTCGACGTCCACCGTCTGGTGGGGCACGGTCGGCGCGCTCGCCAGTACCCACCGGGTCCTCGCCATCGACCTCATCGGCGACTCCGGACGCAGCGTCTACGACGGAGAACCGATCACCGGCCTGGCCGACCTCATGCGGTGGCTCGACGACACGCTCGACGCGCTCGGGGTACCCGACGCCGTGGTCGTGGCCCACTCGTACGGCGGCTGGATCGCGACGCAGTACGCGCTGCACGCACCGGGTCGCGTCGGCGGTCTCGTGCTGCTCGACCCGACCGAGTGCCTGGCCCCGGAGCGGCTGACCTTCAGGCTGCGCGGGATCCCGCTGTTCATCGGCCGCAGCGACGACCGGTACTGTTCGTTCCT
Organism: Rugosimonospora sp.; assembly: GCA_036494675.1. Taxonomy (GTDB): domain Bacteria; phylum Actinomycetota; class Actinomycetes; order Mycobacteriales; family Micromonosporaceae; genus Rugosimonospora. The sequence continues at coordinate 6,236 of DASXOA010000376.1, read as the reverse complement.
CCGTTGGGAGGCCGGCGGGCGCGAACTGGATCAGCAGTGGCTGGATCTGTGGTCGGTCCCGTTCGGCGGCAACCGGAAACTCGTGTGGCCGAAGCTGATCCCGCCGGACAGGCTCGCCACGCTCGCCGCCCCGACACTGCTGATCCTCGCCGGCGCCTCGCGCCAGAACCCGACGCGACGGATGGCCGAGACCGCCCGCCGCTTCCTACCCGCCGCGCGCGTCGTGACCCTGCCGGACGCCACCCACTTCACCCTGCCGCAGGAGCACCCGGACGAGATCAACGCGATGCTGCGCGAATTCCTCGACGAACGGGCGGAGCGGTCGGGTCCGGCTGCGGCCAGATCGTGATCGCCGCCGGATCGAGCCCTATCTGGCAGGAGTCACCGGGAGCGAGGTCGGGACTGCTGGTGGTGTCGGGACCGTTGATCGTACGGGCGGTCAGGGTCGGGCCGCCAACCAGTTCGACCGTGAGCACGACGGTGGTACCCGTGTCGGCGTGGTCGACGACCGTCGCCGGATAGCCGCCCGGTGCGCCGACCGACACGTGCTCGGGCCGGACGCACCACAGCACGTCGGTGCCCACCGGTAGCTGGCCGGCGTCGACGGCGATGACCGCGCCTGCGGCGGTGAGCGCCGACGGCGTGGTGACCGTACCGTGGTGCAGGTTCTGGATACCCAGCAGCCGTGCGACCCGGGGCGACGCCGGCCGCGCGTACACCTCGGGGCGGGGCCCGGCCTGGAGCAGTACCCCGTCGTCGATGACGAGGATCTCGTCGGCGAGCAGCGCCGCCTCCTCCGGGTCGTGCGTGACCAGCACGGTGGACAGTCCCATGTCGCGCTGGAGCCGGCGCAGTTCGCGGCGCAGTTCCTCGCGCACCGGCGCGTCGAGCGCGGAGAACGGCTCGTCGAGCAGGACGAGCCGGGGGTTGCGGGTCAGGGCCTGGGCGAGGCCGACGCGCTGGCGTTGACCGCCCGACAACTGGTGCGGCAGCCGGTGCTGCAGGCCGTCGAGGTGCAGGGTCCGCAGCCACCAGGCGGCCAGGTGCGGGTCGGCGTCGGTGGCGAACATCAACTGCTGCCAGACCGTGCGGCCGGGAAGGAGGTTGAGGCCCTGCGGCACGTACCCGAGGTGGCGGGCCTCGGTCGGGATCCTCATGACCGGACGTCCGTCGTAGTGCACCGGTCCCGCGGACGGGCCGAGCAGCCCGGCGACGCCGCGCAGCGTCATCGACTTGCCCGATCCGGACGGGCCGAGGATCGCGACGCGGTGACTCGTCGCCCGATGATTCAGCCGCAGCCGGAAGGTGCCCACGGTGACGTCGAGGTCGAACGCGACCGTGGTCGGCGTGCCCGAGCGCGGGGCCCGGGGCTCGGGCAGCAGCGACCGCCGGCGCAGCCGGGCCGGCCACCGGATCTGGTTGGCGGCCAGCACGATGGCGGCGATCGCCAGGGCCACCGCGGTGGGGGCCTGGGTGTCGGGGATTCCCGTGTCGGAGAACCGCACGTAGGTGAAGACCGGCATCGAGTACGGGTGGTAGGCCAGCAGCACCGTGGCCCCGTACTCGCCGATCGCCCGCAACCACGTGAGCAGCAGGCCGGCCCGGATGCCGGGGCCGGCGATCCGCAGGCTGACCAGGAAGAACCGGGCGATCGACCGGTGTCCCAGGGTCGCCGCGGTCTCCTCCAGCGCGGGATCGACGGAGGCGAACGCGGACCGCGCGGCGATGATGAGGAACGGGGACGCGACGAAGGTCTGCGCGATCACGACGCCGGCGACCGAGTCGGTCAGCTGGCCGCCGAAGAACTGGCCGAGCGTGGTGTACGGCCCGACGAGGTAGATCAGTACGATCCCGCTCATCACCGGCGGGAGCGCCAGCGGAAACTGGACGACCACGCCGACCACGGCCGCCACCGGTCCCCGGGAACGGGCCAGCCAACTCGCCAGCGGGATGCCGAACACCGCGATCACGGCCGCGGAGATGGTGGCGCTCTCGACGGAGACCCCGACGGCCGACCACAGTCCCGGGCTGTGGAAGCCGCGGTCACTCGATCCGGAGAACCGGACCACGAACGCGACGACGGGAACCAGCAGGTACAGTGCCAGCAGCCCGCCCAACCAGGTGAGCGGGCTGCGGGACGCGCGATGGATCACTGACCGGACAGTACGCTCTGCAAGCTGGCCGGAACTCCGCTACCGCTGACGGTCGGCGGCGTGACGAGGTTGAACCCGTCCTGCTTGAGCACCTTCAACCCGTCGGGGCCGAGCAGGTAGGCGATGAACGCCTCCGCGCCGGCCTCGTCGGGGGCCTGATTCAGCACGGTCACCGTGTAGGTGGCCTTGAGGTCCTGGCCGGTCACCGGCACCGTCGGGATGTTCGCCGCGACGGCCTCGCTGGAGTAGAAGAACCCGGCGTCGAGCTGGCCCGACTGCAGCCGGCCGACCAGGGTCTCCTCCGGGAAGACGTCGGACGTGGCGGACGCCAGCGCCTTGAGCGCCGGCAGGTTCTGGCTCGACGCCGCCGTGGTCATCGCCTGTGCGGCGAGCTTGCCCTTCGGGTCGGTCGCCGGGTCGGTCGTGCCCAGCTTGAACCCGGACTCGGTGACCACCTGGTACCACGGCTTGGACTTCAGGTCGGCGGCGAACTTGCTGCTCGGGTTGTACCCGATGACGAGCGGGGACGAAGCATACGTGGCGTACCAGGACACCCAGTTGCCGTTGGCCGACCCCTCCAGCGAGGTGTTCACGGTGGGACTCGCGCTGATGAAGACGTCGCCCGGGTGGACCTTGCCCTTGATCTGCGTCGCCAGCGCGGTCGAGCCGGCCGAGAATCCGGTGAACTTATAGCCGGTCGCGGTGTCGAACGCCGGGCCGATCTGCTTCTCCATGAGGTCGACGAGCGATCCGGCGTACAGCACGTTGACCGGACCGGAGCCCTTCGGGATGCTGCCCGACGAGGCACCGCCGGACGGGGTGGAACCTGCCGATGATGACGGGTTCGAGGAGCCGCAGTCGGTGACGGCGAGAGCCGCCGCCAGCAGCGTCGCGGCCGCTGCGCCGCGGAGGCGCCGGGGAAGGCGCCCGGGCACGGCGGAACCCTGAGAAATACGAGACAACGGCGACATGACCCGACCGTACCGTAGTAGTCACATGTTGACTACCGGGCCTCCGGGCCGCCGGAGGCGCGCTTGCCCGACGGTGCCGGGCCGGCCTCGGCGAGTACCTGCGCGACGAAGTCCAACGCCGCCCGGTAGGACGCCGACCGCCACAGCGCCAGCGTGCGATCGAATCCCTCGCTGCGCGCGGACAACTCGTCCAGGCGCGCCAGTTCCGGCTCCAGCCGCTCGCGCTGGGCCAGCAGCAGCGCGCGGCTGTCCGTACCCGCGCGGGCGTGCAGGGCGAGCTTGAGCATGAACATCGAACGTACGTCGCGCACCCGCTCCACCGGTTCGGCCAGCCAGCGCCGCACCGCCCGGCGGCCGGCCACGGTCACCTCGACGATGGTGCGGGCCGGCCCCCGGCCGCCGCGTTCGGTGGCGCGTTGACTCACCAGGCCGCGCTCGACGAGCTTGCCGAGTTCCCGGTACACCAGCGGGCGCGGGACGGTCCAGATCTGGCCCAGCGCGCCGTCCGCCGCCAGCAGTTGCGCCACCGCGAATCCGTGCGTCGGCCCCTCGGCGATCGCACCCAGCACCGCCCACGCCGTGGGCGACATGTCAGCGGTTCGGCTCGATGCCACCGGTACCTCCGGGCCGAACGCCGGCGTGCCCCCGGGCCGGTACGGCCCACCACGACCCGCCATCACCTGCCACGACAACACAGACTAACGGCCCCTCGACCGGCGAACCTAGCGCGCAGCGCGGCGCGGCTCAGTCCTCGACCAGATCCGCCCAGTCCACCCCGTTGAGGGTCAGGAAGTACTCGACCGTCCCGATCACGAGCTGGTCCTGGTAGACCCGGTCCACGTGCCACAGCCGGTACCAGAACCGGCCCCGCTCCCGGATCGCCTGCACGCGCCACAGGCCGTCCGGGGTGCTGAAGCTGCCCTGTATCCGCTCGGCCACGACGACGACGGTACGGTCGGAACCACCCGACCGGCGAACCCACCAAACAGCACGTGAGCTGCACAAAGAGGCGCTACTCGCACCACGGATCATCGACTAGTACCGATATCATCAGGTCCGGGTCCACGCCCAGCCCGGCGAGCAGTCGCCGCAGTTCCGCCGGCCCGACCGCCTCCCCCACGGGTACACCCTCGGCGTCCCACACCCGGTACCCGACCCCGGGCTCATCCACGACCTGATCGACGAGGTAACGCCGGTCGGCGCTGCGCCAGGACCGGTCGACCGCCATACCTTCCGACGCTACGACCGCCGCCCGGCCCCGGACCCCGTACCGCCGACCTTCACGAGCCGGAATCCGGTCAGACGATGGCACCCGCCCGCATTCCGGGAGCCGGTCGCCGAGCGCCCGGATGCGAGCGTGGCTCGGCTTGACCGAGGGTGCCTCGGCTTGACTAGCCGAGCTTGGCCCGGCCGTCGTGCCGCGCGAGCCTGCGCAGCAGGTAATCCACCTCGGCGGTGGCGGTCGCCGACAGCCGGGCGGCGGGGGTCCGCTGGGTGTCCGTCGCCAGGATGCCGCGGCGGGCCAGCACGTACTTGCGGACCGCGAGGCCCAGCCCGGGCTGTTGCTCGTACCGCAGCAGCGGCAGATGCGCGTCGAACAGGTCGTGCGCCTCGTCCCGCCGTCCCGACGCCGCCATGGAGACCACGTCGACGAGCATCTCGGGGAAGCAGTACCCGGTCATCGCGCCGTCGGCTCCGCGCTCGGTCTCGAAGTCGAGGAACAGCCCTCCGTTGCCACACAGCACGCTCAGGCGGGGCATCCGCTGCTCGGCCTCGAACGACCGCAAGGCCGAAATCTTCTCCAGGCCCGGCCAGTCCTCGTGCTTGAGCATCACGCAATTCTGGTTGTCGGTCGCGATCCGGCGGATCACCTCGGGCGTCATGACCACGGTGAAGGTGAGCGGGTAGTCCTGGATGACGAACGGGGTGGCGTCACCGATCGCGGCCGCCGCGCCGGCGTAGTAGGCGACGATCTGGTCGTCCGTGCGCAGCGACGACGGCGGGGCGATCATCACGCCCGCGGCGCCGAGATCCATCGCGCTGGCCGACAGCGACCGCATGGACGCGAATCCCGGCGCGGACACGCCCACCACGACCGGGAAAGCCGCGCGGTCCACCACCCGCTCCACCACCGCCAGCGCCTCGTCGTGGTCCAACTTCGGCGCCTCGCCCAGTTGGCCGAGAATGGTCAGTCCGTCCACACCCGCCTCGGCGTAGAAGTCGACCATCCGGTCCACCGAGGCCAGATCCAGCGTTCCATCGGCGGCGAACGGGGTGGGTGCGATAGCGTACACGCCCCGGGTCTCGCGGGACAGCGTCATGGGGTACCTCATCTCTCCTGGGAAGCCAGCGGATCCGCGGCGACCGGGTTGGTCAGCGGTGTCATCGGACCCACCCGGGCCTCGGCCAGATCGCCGGGCCGGATGACCGCGGCCCCCGGCGTGCCGGTCGAGATGATGTCGCCGGGGAACAGCGGCATGAGTTCGCTGTGGAAGCTGACCAGCCGGCGCAGGCCGTGCGTCATGTTGGCGACCGTGTTCGACCGGACCGTCGCACCGTTGACGACGGTCGCTATGTCCAGCCGCTGGAGGTCCGGACCGTACCCGGTCAACTCATCGAGGGTGACCACCTCGGGGCCGAAGGAGAAGAACGTCGGGAAGTTCTTCGAGCGGGTCAGGTAGCGCGGATTCTCGGCGAGGATGTCTTCAGCTGTCTGGTCGAGGATGGTGCAGAACCCGAAGATGTGGGCGAACGCGTCCTGCACCGGCACGTCGCGCGCGGTCCTGCCGATGATGACGCCGAGTTCGGCCTCCGCCGTGACGCGCAGGCTCTGGCGCGGCAGCACGATATCGCCTCCGGGGCCGACGATGGTGTGGTCGCCCTTGAGGAAGGAGGCCGGCTGCTCGGGATGCGGCGCACTCAGGTCCGCGGCGTGTTCCCGGTAGTTCAGGCCGATGCCCCAGATCTTGCGGGGCCTGCGGTACGGCGGCCGGAGGACCGCGCCGTCCGCGGGTACCAGCTCACCGTCGGGCAGCGTCCCCGCCTTCGCGGCGAGGGTCGCGAGGAAGTCCGCGTCCGGTACCCGTTCGACGAGCCGCAGCAGATCGCCGGC
>DASXOA010000375.1:0-17752 GCA_036494675.1 Rugosimonospora sp. | reverse complement strand
GACGAAGACGTGGTGCGGCCAGTTGACGCCGATGTTGTGGACTTCGTACTCGCCGTTGCTCAGCTGCACGACACGGTCGACGACGCCACCCGGGTAGGCGGCCAGCGCGGCTTCCGTCGCCTTGTTCGCTGTCGTTCCGCTGACGATCGTCCCCGACCCTTCGGTGTAGTTCGACGGGATCTGACCGTCCTGCTTGGCCGTGCTCGGTGCACCTTGCTGGAAGGTGACCGCTTTGGACGGCGTGTAACTCGTAGACGCGCCGCTGGTCGGTTGCACGATGACCTGTGTGGCCGTGATGGTCGTTCCACTGGTCGTCCCCAGGACGAGGACGGGTTCGCCGGTGGTGATGGCACTGGCCGAGGTCGAGGTCGTCCCGTTCTGGTAGGTCGTGGAGGACGCCTCGTTGACGGTCACCTTCTCACCCGTTGAGGTCGAGATGGTGAAGCCCGACGTGGACAGGCCACCGACCGTGCCGATGGTTCCCCCGGCGGCCGGTCCGGATCGGGCGTTGGATCCACCGCCGCCGGAGGCGTTCGATCCCCCGCCGTTGGATCCGAGGCCGCCGGGCCGGGATCCGCCAGCCGGGCCCCTGCCCGGCACGGAATGCCCCGCTGTTGTCGAAGAGGACGTGGCCGACGGGGACGTGGCGAGACCAATGGAAAGTCCGATCACCGCTAACATGAGGGCAGCGGCCACGATCCATCCGCTGATTCTGTTCGTCAGCAATCGCCACGTCCTTGACCAGAATGCCTGCTGGGCACCGGTCGTCGCGGCCGACGGTTCTGGCGAAGATACCGGCGGGAGAGGCGGCGCAGCGCCGCCTTCCGAACTTCCGGCAACCAGCGACGCCGACATCGGGCTCGAACCGGGCCCAGCGGGAAGAGTCTCGCGGGGACCTGTCGGGTCGTAGTCGTTCATGATGGATCTCCTCTTGTTCGGAAAGCCGGTAAGCCCTCTTGATGGGCCGACAACGAGTTTGCGGGCCACCGCTTTGGCTGCGTTAAGACGAACCTGGGAGATTCCTGTGCCCTGCCGGGCCGATACATCGATCGAGGGTCGATCCCACAGGGTCGGGGGTCGACCTGGCGAGCCCCGTCACCCACGGCCCCACGCCGGTCGCCGCTACCCCGACGAACACCCCACCAGCAACCAAAGCCGACATCCGCTCCGGGGTGGGCCAAACTCCGGGCCGTATTCGCCGGCCAGCACCCACCCGCGGACCGACAGTCGTAACCCCCGTTGCTCCTGCGGCAGTTGCGTCGCGGAGACGAGCCGCTTCACATGAGGGGCACAGGTGTTGACCAAAAACCACACAGGTTGTCGCCGCAGGATGGCAACATGTCGATCGTGGATACTGCCTCGGAGCGGCCTGATTCCAGGCCCGCTCCGCTGCGCCGCCCCAATGGTGATCCCGTGCGGGTGCTGGTCGTGGACGATGAGCCGTCGTTGACCGAACTGCTGTCGATGGCATTGCGGTACGAGGGCTGGGATGTGTGCTCCGCCGCCAACGGGTATGCCGCACTGCGTGAGGCGCGTGGTTTCGAACCCGATGTCGTGGTTCTGGACGTGATGCTGCCCGACCTGAGCGGGCTGGAGGTGCTGCGCCGGCTGCGCGACCGGGCACCCGCGGTCCCGGTGTTGTTTCTGACCGCCCGGGACGCTGTCGACGACCGGATCGCCGGGTTGACCGCGGGCGGCGACGACTACGTGACCAAGCCGTTCAGCCTGGAGGAGGTCATGGCCCGGTTACGCAGCCTGCTGCGCCGGGCCGGGATGACCGCCGCCCGGGAAGATGCCCTGCTCGTCGTCGGCGATCTCAGCCTGGACGAAGACAGCCACGAGGTGCGCCGGGACGGCTCTGCGATCGAGCTGACGGCCACCGAGTTCGAGTTGCTGCGTTTCCTGATGCGTAACCCGCGCCGGGTGTTGTCCAAGGCGCAGATCCTGGATCGGGTGTGGAACTACGACTTCGGTGGGCAGTCCAACGTCGTCGAGCTGTACATCTCGTACCTGCGCAAGAAGGTCGACGCCGGCCGTAAGCCGATGATCCACACCTTGCGCGGGGCGGGCTATGTCCTCAAACCGTCCGGCTGAATCATCGGTACCGGGCCGACGCGGCCGGCCGTCCCGGTGGCCGCTGCGGACCCGTCTCCTGGCCGCGGTGGTCGGCCTGCTGGCGGTGGTCTGCCTGATCGTCGGGGTGGCCACGGAGTTCGCGCTGCACGGGTTCCTGATGCATCAGGTCGATACCCAGCTCGCCGACGCGAGTCACCGGACTTTGGGCGCCTTCCAGCAGGGGCACCACCCACCGGACGGTGGCGGCCCGCCACAAAGTCCCGTTCCGACGGGTCAGGGCGCAGGCACGCTTCAGGCCCATCTTGTGGGCGGTCGGGTCGAGGATGCGTTCGTGGTGCTGGGCGATCCGGTGCCCACGTCCGACTATCCGGTGCTGCAAGGGTTGCCGGTGGACGGGCGGCCGTACACCAGGGATCTCGCGGGCCTGGGTAGCTATCGGCTGGAGGCCGTCCGTTCCCCTGACAGCACTGTGCTCATCACCGGGCTGCCGCTGGCAAACGTGAATTCGACGCTGGTGGACCTGGGGTTGGTCGAAGGTGGCGTGGCGCTGGCCGGGCTGGTGATGACCGGGCTGGCCGGCGCGGTCATCGTGCGCCGTTCGCTGCGTCCGCTCAACCGGGTGGCGGCGACCGCGACCCGGGTCGCCGAGCTACCACTGGATCGAGGGAGGGTGGCACTGTCGGTGCGGGTGCCTTCCGCGGACACCGATCCAGGGACCGAGGTCGGGCAGGTGGGTGCGGCGCTCAACCGGATGCTCGGCCATATCGCCGCGGCGTTGAACGCGCGGCACGCCAGCGAGACGCGGGTGCGGCAGTTCGTCGCGGACGCCAGCCACGAATTGCGTACCCCGCTCGCGGCGATCCGCGGGTACTCGGAACTGGCCCGGCGGGTGCATGGACAGGTCCCGGACGACGTGGCACACGCGCTGCGCCGGATCGAGTCGGAGTCGGGCCGGATGACCGTTCTGGTCGAGGACCTGCTGCTGCTGGCCCGGCTTGACTCCGGCCGGCCATTGGCCACCGACCCGGTGGACCTGACCCAGTTGGTCGTCGACGCGGTCAGCGACGCACACGTCGCCGGTCCGCGGCACACCTGGCGGCTCGACCTGCCCGACGAACCGGTCACGGTCACCGGGGATGCCGCGCGACTGCATCAGGTACTGGCGAACCTGCTTGGCAACGTCGGTGCCCACACCCCGGCCGGGACCATTGTGACGGTCGCCCTGTCCCGGCCGCAGCCCGGACTCGTCGCGCTGTCGGTGGCTGACAACGGGCCGGGAATACCGGAGAGTTTGCTGCCCACTGTGTTCGACCGGTTCGCCCGCGCTGACAACTCCCGATCCCGGGCGGCCGGCAGTACCGGGCTGGGGCTGTCCATCGTGGCGGCCGTGGTGGCCGCGCACGGCGGGAGCGTGGGCGTCGACAGCCGGCCGGGGCGCACTGTGTTCACCGTCACCCTGCCGGCGCAACCTCTCACAACCGGCGCACAGCTTTTCAAAGAACCTCCACAGTAAAGCCACAAGCCAGTACCAGCCGGGCGACGAATCGTTGCCGGCATGTACGAGCACGAGTATCAGATACCGAACTCTCCGGCCGGCGCGACGGTACCGGAGGGACCGCTGCGGGTCGGGCCGGGCCGGGTTCGCGGCCCGGCCACCGCGGTTGCGCCGGCGCGGACCGGCGCCTCGGACTCGCCGGCGCTGGAGATGGTGATTCCGGTGTACAACGAGCAGAACGACCTGGAGCCGTGCATCCGGAGGCTGTACGCCTACCTGACGACCACCTTCCCGTACCCGTTTCACATCACCATCGCGAACAACGCGAGCACCGATGCGACGCCGGGGGTGGCCGAAGCGCTGTCCGACGAGCTCGCCGAGGTCAGCGTGGTGCATCTGGCCGAGAAGGGCCGGGGCCGCGCGCTGTCGGCAGTCTGGTCGGTAGCAACGGCGCCGGTCCTTGCCTACATGGACGTCGACCTGTCCACCGATCTGGCCGCGCTGCTGCCATTGGTGGCGCCACTGCTGACCGGTCACTCCGATCTGGCGATCGGTACCCGCCTGTCGCGCGGATCCCGGGTGGTACGCGGCCCTCGGCGCGAGGTCATTTCCCGGTGTTACAACCTGCTGTTGCGCGGCACGCTGGCGGCCCGGTTCTCCGACGCGCAGTGCGGTTTCAAGGCGATCCGCAAGGATGTCGCGGACCGCCTGCTGCCGCTGGTCCTGGACACCGGCTGGTTCTTCGACACCGAACTGCTCGTCCTGGCCCAGCGCAGCGGGCTGCGCATCCACGAGGTGCCGGTGGACTGGGTCGACGACCCGGACAGCCGGGTCGACGTGCTGGCCACCGCCGTCGCCGACCTCAAGGGAATCTGGCGGCTCGGCCGGGCGCTGGCAACCGGTGAGCTGCCACTGGCCAGGCTGCGCCAGGACCTCGGCCGTGAACCGCTGGCCGCCGGTGTACCGGCGGGGCTCGGCCGGCAACTGTTCCGCTTCGTCGTGATCGGTGCGCTGAGCACGGCGGCGTATCTGGCGCTGTACGCGGTGCTGCGCGACGGGCTGCCCGCCCAGCCGGCGAACCTGCTCGCCCTGTTGGTCACCGCCCTGGCGAACACCGCCGCGAACCGGCGCTACACCTTCGGCGTGCGAGGGGCGGGACGGTACGCCCGGCATCAACTGCAGGGCCTGCTCATCTTCGCGGTCGGGCTGGCGCTGTCCAGCGGCTCGCTGGCGGTACTCTCCGCCGTCCACGCCTCGCCGTCCCGGCTGGTCGAACTGGGCGTACTGATGCTGGCCAACCTGCTTGCCACGGTTCTGCGTTTCGTCCTCCTGCGCGGGTGGGTCTTCAAGGCCCGCAGCGCACCGGCCACCGATGGAGACTCGGCATGAATCTGATCCCGACACCCGAACGCCTGGCAGCCGCGGCGCCGGTCGAGACGGATGGGCGGGCCGTCCCACGGCCGCGGTGGGCGTTACCCGCGCTGCTGGTGCTGCTCGCCGGCACCGCGGTGCTCTACCTGTGGGGGCTGTCCGCCTCCGGCACCGCGAACGACTTCTACGCCGCCGCGGTACAGGCGGGAACCAAGAGCTGGAAGGCGTTCCTGTTCGGCTCATTCGACTCGAGCAACTTCATCACGGTCGACAAGCCACCGGCGTCCCTGTGGGTCATGGAGCTGTCCGGCCGGATATTCGGGTTTTCCAGCTGGAGCATGCTCGTCCCACAGGCACTGGAAGGCGTCGCCGCGGTCGGCCTGCTCTACGCGACGGTACGGCGCTGGTCCGGTACAGCCGCCGGACTGGTCGCTGGCGCGATACTGGCGCTGACCCCGGTCGCCGTGCTGATGTTCCGGTTCAACAACCCGGACGCGCTGCTGACCCTGCTGATGATCCTCGGCGCCTACGCGGTGACCCGCGCGATCGAGCGGGCCAACCCTCGCTGGCTGATCCTGGCCGGTACGGCGGTTGGCTTCGGATTCCTGACGAAGATGCTGCAGGCATTCCTCGTGCTGCCCGCGTTCGCACTGGTGTATCTCGTCGCCGCACCAACCTCACTGCGCCGCCGGCTGCTGCACCTCCTCGCCGGCCTCGGCGCGCTGGTCGTGTCTGCGGGTTGGTGGGTGCTGACCGTGCAGTTGTGGCCCGCATCCGACCGGCCATACATCGGCGGCTCCACCGACAACAGCGTGCTGCAACTCACGTTCGGATACAACGGTCTGGGCCGGATCACCGGCAGCGAGAGCAGCGGCCCCGGTGGTGCCGCGACCGGCGGGGGCGCTGGCGGCTTTCCCGGCGGCGCTGCCGGGGGCGCTGGCGGCTTCCCCGGGGGCGGCGGCGCCGGGGGCACTGGCGGTCGAGCCGGCGGCGGTATGAATGCGAGCTTCGGCGGGTCGACCGGACCCGGTCGGCTGTTCGGCGACTCCATGGGTACCCAGATCTCCTGGCTACTCCCGGCCGCACTGATCGCGCTCGTCGCCGGGTTGTGGCTCACCCGGCGGGCGCCACGCACCGACCGTACTCGCGCCGCGCTTCTCCTGTCGGGCACCTGGCTGCTGGTCACCGCGCTGGTCTTCAGCTACATGCAGGGCATCATCCACCCGTACTACACCATCGCCCTGGCCCCACCCATCGCGGCGCTGATCGCCATAGGTGGGCGGGAACTGTGGCGCCACCGCGACGCCTGGTTCGGTCGCATCGGTCTGTCCGCGATGGTCGCGGCGACGGGGTTGTGGAGCGATACGCTGCTGAACCGCACCCCGACCTGGCACCCCGAACTGCGGTACGCGTTGGTCGCGGTCACCGTGGTCGCGGTGGTGGCGCTGCTGATGCCGGTACGGCGGCTGGCCAGGCTCGCTGTACCTGGGCTCGTGGCGGCGGTACTGGTCGGGTTGCTGGGCTCCGCCGGGTTCGCCCTGGACACGGCGACGACTCCGCACACCGGCGCGTTGCCGACGGCGGGGCCCGGCACGGCGGTCACGGCGATGGCCGGGGGCGGCGGCCGGATCGGCGGGGGTGTCGCCGGTGGCGGCGGGGCGGGCGGCAGCGGTGCTGCCGGTGCCGGCGGTCGCATGGCTGGCGGTGATCGCGTGGCTGGCGGTGGTGGTGCCGCCGGCGAGGGCAGCCGGATGGGCAGCGGTGGTGCTGCCGGTGCCGGCGGTGGTTTCGCAGCCGGAGCCGGGGCCGGCCGGATGGGTGGCGGCATGATGGGCGGCGGCGCGTCCACCGCGAACAGTGCGCTGGTCGCCTTGCTGGAGAAGAGCACCACCCGCTGGGCCGCGGCGGCCGACGGCTCGCACAGCGCCGCACCGTTGGAACTGGCCAGCGGTGGCAAAGCGGTGATGTCGATCGGCGGCTACGACGGCAGCGACCCCGCGCCGACCCTGACGCAGTTCCAGAACTACGTCAGCCACGGCGAGATCCACTACTACATCGGCGGTGGAGGAGTCGGGGGCGCCGGGCGTGGTGGTGGTAGCCAGATCACCACCTGGGTCGAACAACACTTCACTGCGATCACAGTCGGTGGACAGACCGTCTACGACCTGACCCAACCCACCGGCTGATCTGGAGTACAGAACCGGCATGTTTCGGCGGCTCGCCCGACAGAGCGAGCCGGAGCCCAACCGATGGTGTTCACGCCGCTGGCCGCGAACCGACCCGCGCCGCCAGCGGCGGCACCGCGGAATTCCGTGCGGCAATACCAGCCGCGCATCGTATTTCATCGATCTTAGAGGCGGTGTGACCGAGCCGACGGCGAAACGGGGTCGCACGGACGGCGGTGCCGTCGCTACGGTCGCAGCACCTGATGGTGATCGGACGAGGAGTTCAGTGTGATGATCGAGACGCTGACGGGTGACACCCCGCTGGTCCTGCCCGAGTTCGACGACCCACCCGCCGACCCGATCGCCCTGCTGCGTGGCTGGCTCGACGACGCCGTTGCCCGCGGGGTCCGCGAACCGTACTCGATGGTCCTGGCCACCGCCGACGCCGACGGTACGCCGTCCAGCCGGATCGTGCTGCTCAAGGGCCTCGACCCGCACGGTCTCGTGTTCACCACCCACACCGGCAGCCACAAAGGCGCCGACCTCGCCGTCCGGCCCTACGCCTCGGCCACGTTCTACTGGCGCGAAACCCTTCAGCAGCTCCACGTCACCGGCCCCGTCCGGCAACTGCCGCCCGCGGAGTCCGACGCGCTGTTCGCCGAACGACCCGCCGCGGCACAGGCCACCACCGCCGCGTCCCGGCAGAGTGCGCCATTGGACGACGAGACCGCGCTACGGCAGCGGGCCGCGGACCTGCTGACCGCTGGCACCCCGATCACCCGCCCGGACGGCTGGGCTGGCTACCGCCTCGAACCCGCCGGCATCGAGTTCTGGCACGGCAGCATCGACCGGCTGCACCGCCGCCTGCGCTACGACCACCACCCCGCCGGCTGGACCCCGCAGCGCCTCCAGCCATGAACCATCAGCCGACCGCCACGACCTCGCCATCGAACGTAACTTCGCGATCGGGAATCGGCACAGATCGTTGGGTTAGAGCTTGACGGGGTAGATCGGTTCCGGTACTTCCGGCTTGATGCGGTCCTCAACGAAGATGCCGTGCCAGAGCATGAACACCAACAGCGCCCAGATCTGCCGGCTGCGATCCATCGGGCCCGCCTTGTGCTCCTCGATCAGCGCGAGCACTGCCCTCTTGTCCAGAAGCTCATCGGTGCCAGAGTCGGTGACGATGCCTCGCGCCCAGTCGTACATCTCGTCACGCAACCAGACGCGGATCGGCACCGGGAATCCGAGCTTGGGTCGGTTCAGTACATGCGGTGGAATGATCTTCGCCAGCGCCTTGCGCAATGCGTACTTGGTCGTGCCGGCGGTCAGCTTCTGCTCCAGTGGAACTCTCGCGGCGATCTCGAAGACCTCGGGGTCGAGGAAGGGTACGCGAAGCTCGATCGAGTTCGCCATCGTCACCTTGTCCGCCTTGACGAGGATGTCGCCGCGTAGCCAGGTGAACAGGTCGATGTGCTGCATCCGGGCGACGGGATCCCACTCGCGCGACAGCGCGTACCACGGGGCTGTGACGTCTTTGAACCCCACTCCTTCGGCGTACCCCTGCAGAACCGCGCGTAGCTGCGCGTCGCTGAAGTTGCGGGCGTTGCCGTAGTAGCGGTCCTCCAGTGTCAGCGCCCCGCGTCGCAGCAGGTCCTTGCCGCGAGTGCCTTCCGGGATCATCGTGGATATCCTGCCCATGACCTTACGCACGCCGCCGGGGATCTTCTCGAACGGCGCGAGCGAGACCGGCTCGTGGTAGATGACGTAGCCCCCGAACAGTTCGTCGGCTCCCTCACCGGACAGCACCGCCTTCACGCGCTTGCGCGCCTCGCGGGCGATGAACCACAGCGGAACGAGTGCGGGGTCCGCGACAGGGTCGTCGAGGTACCACACGATCAGCGGCAGGGCGTCCATCATCTCCTGCGCGGACACCGTCCGGACCACATGCTCGACGCCGATGGCGGCCGCGGTCTCAGCTGCGACATCCACCTCCGAATATCCCTCGCGCTCGAAGCCGGCGGTGAAGGCGATGAGGTTCGGGTTGTGTTGCTTGGCGAGTGTGGCGGTCGCGGTGGAATCGATGCCGCCGGACAGGAACGCACCGACGGTCACGTCGGGATCGGAGATCATGTGTTTCGCGACCGAGTCACGCATGACGTCCGCGATGCGTTCGTAGAGCGCCTCCGCGTCGGCGTCGCTCCTGACCGGTGTAGGCGTGAACGTCGGGTGGAAGTACCGCGTGAACTCGGGCTGGCCACCGGGAACCAGCCGGAAGGACGTCCCGGATTCGACGCGCCGGATCCCGCTGTGCAGCGTCTCAGGCTCGGGGACGTATTGCAGGACCAAGTAGTGCTGTAATGCGATCGTGTCCAGTTGCTCCGGCACGCCGAGGACGGTCGACAGTTCGAGCAGACTCTTCTTCTCGCTGGAGAAGGCGACGCCGTCAGGTCCGGCCGAGTAGAACAACGGTTTGATCCCGAACGGGTCACGCGCGCCGAAGGCGACCTTCTCGTACGAGTCCCAGATCATGAAGGCGAACATGCCGCGCAGCCTGCTGACGGAGTCCTGACCCAGATGGTGGTAGGCCGCGACGATGGCTTCGGTGTCGCCGTCGGTGTTGAACCTCGTGCCGAACCGGACGGTGAGCTCCGTACGCAGTTCCTGGTAGTTGTAGATCTCGCCATTGAAATTCACGGTGTACCGCGTGGGCATGTCAGGCGGCCCCCACACCAGCGGCTGGTGGGAGTGTTCCAGGTCGATGAACCCGAGCCTGTTGAACCCGTAGATAATCTCGGCGTCGGCCCACGTGTCGCTCTCGTCGGGACCGCGGTGGCGCTGGCAGCGTAGCGCCGCCGCGACAGCGTTCCGGGCGCCGAGTGCCTGGGTCTCAGTCGCGCAAACCAGGCCTAGCAATCCACACACGTCTACCCACACCCCGCAGTCGGCGACGAACTGGAGATATCAGTATGACAGGGCGGGTTCTCGCGTTTCCCAGAAGGATGACATTGGCGGTCGGTCATAGTGGCGCCGCGAAGTCAGCCGGAAGACCGGCATCTGAACCGACCGTCGAAGCTGGATCCTCTACGACGAGGAACACTTCCGCGGCCAGCCCCGCCAGGACGTGGCCACCCGCTGAACCCGACGCAACGATCTCCTGCGACTCCGGAATGAGGCCGCCCACGGCATCGGCGTGTCCGGGCGGAAACCGGTGACCTGAGCAGAGACGAGGCTGTCACCACGGGCACCCCGGGCAGCGGCGGTCAGGTGGTGACGGGTTGTACCGGTCGCCGTCTGCGGGATGCGTGGATCAGGGCCGCTCCGACGAGTAGGAGCGAGAATCCGGCGATGAGCGTGGGTGGCAGGCTGGCGCCGGTGACCGGCAAGGTAGTCGTCGACCCCCGTAGAGCGAGAGCGAGGCTGTGATTGCCGCCGGCGGCAATGGCCGTGACGGTGACGCCGGCCGGTAGGCCCAGGGGTACCTGCGACGGATTGTCCTTGCCCAACCCGTTACCCACCCACGTCAACACAGTGCCAACGGAAGTCAACGCCAGACTGCGGTTACCACCGGCCGCGACAGCCGTCACGGTCACACCAGCCGGCAACCCCAGACGCACCTGCGACGGATTGTCCTTGCCCAACCCGCTGCCCACCCACGTCAACACACGAGCAGCAGGGGCGGCGGCCGGCGACGAGCCGACATCCGCGCCGCCGGCCACGGCGGGAGGTGTAGCAATCGACACCATGATCAGTGCGGCCATGAACACCAGCGAGCCCGAGAACAGCAGCCGCGTACCCGCCGACCGAGCCCGGCCCATCCCGACGTGCGGACCCCGACGAGGCCAGGATCTCCCCATTGCCCACACCCCTCACGATCGATCAAATAGCTCCCTTAACCGTACAAGATTCATGTATCCCTCATAACACTTGAGCAGGTATCTAAAGGATGAAAGCACCATAGACTTGACGCCGAAATACCGGATGCACGCACCACCGGGGTGCCCTACCTTGGTGTAGCGCGAAAACACTGCCCCGTCGGTAGTCGGGGCGCCGCCCTCCATCGGGCGGCCCGTCTCCTTCCGATCGGTGCCCCGATCCGGTTGTCCGGCGCAGGACGATGCTGCCTGCGCTGAGGAGACCACGATGGCAACGACGACGGTGTTTTTCGACGATCCGTTCTGGGTCGCGGTGCTGGAACTCCGGCATGACGGTCACGTACATGCGGTACGACAGGTGTTCGGTGCGGAGCCGACCGACGCGGAGCTCTACCAGTACCTGCTTCGCGAGGGCACCGCACTGTTCACGCGGGCCGAGCAGGCCGCCTCCGTGCCCGACGGCCAAGTGGTGGCGCGGCCGGTCCGCAACCCCAAGCGGCTGGCTCGCGAAGCCGCTCGCGCCGCGGGCCTGGCCCGGCCGACCACAGCCGCCCAGGAGGCGATGAGACGCGACCTGGAGGTACGCGGACAGGCTGCGGCCAAGGCCGTCCAGGAGCAGCGTGAGCGGGATGCGGAGAAGCGTCGTCAGGCGCGTCGAGCGAAGTCCCGTGCCCGCCGCCGTGGCCAATGAGGCGTACCACCCGGTCCCGGCCGAGGACCCCCGGTAGGTCAGGATGAGCTCATGAAGTGGGTCCGTGCCGTGCATCATGTCGAGTCGCTGTCGCGGATCTGCGCCGACATGGCCACCCGGCCGTCCACGATCTTCCCGCTGCGGGTGACCCAACTGTGGGCCGTCGGCGACATCCTCGGCCCCGTACGGGACCTCGAAACCGTGACGGTCGCGCTGTGCGTCGACCTTCCCGTCGACGAGGTCGCCTGGTGGAGCCAGCCGCCCGGCGCGCAACACTGGTGCAACGCCACCCGCCTGGCCACCAGCCCGGTCCTGCCCTGGTGGCGGTCCACGCACGCCCCGGTCTGGAATCACCGCGTCGACCGGCCGGCCCTGGTCTGGAACGACGTGGACGGGGTCCGGGAGGACACGCTGGCCGCGCTGCGCGAAGGGCGCGGGGAGGGCGTCCGGATCGCCGCTCCGACGCCGGCGGACCTGCGGGCGCGCTTGGGGGAGGAGTTGGCGGTCAGCCTGCGCGCGCTCCAGGCCCGTACCCGAGATTATGAGGAGCGGCGCTGGAGCCCCGGCAAGCTCGAACCGGTCGCGGACGCGCTGTTTCGGGCCAGCGACGGCTATCTGGACGTGCAGGACGCGGTCGCTACGTCGGGGCTCACTTCCCGCTGAGCTGCCCGGTCTCTAGGATCTCGGGCAGCGGGCCGGGACAGTTGGGAAGTTCACCGGGTCCGGGGTTCGAGCCCCCGGCGGTCCACGTGCCCAATGTGCCTGCTGCTGGTGCCAAGGCGATCGTCGAGAGTGCCGGCGACGGTGGTCTCGTCGGCCGTGACGACGATCTCGTGGTGCTGCGCTCGTTCGTGGATCGGGTAGGGCACGCGGGTGGCACGCTGCTGCTGGTAGGCGAGCCGGGTGTCGGTAAGACGGCATTGTTGGCGGCGGCCGCCGCGTACGCCGAGGCGGCGCGGACGCGGGTTCTGGCGGCTTCGGGTACGCAGTTCGAGGCGGCGCACAGCTTCTCGGCCCTGCATCAGGCGCTGCATCCGTCGGTCGAGGAACTCGGCGGGTTGAGCGCGACTCACCGGCGGGCGCTCGGCGTCGCGTTGGGGGTTCGCGCCGGTTCTCCACCAAGCCTGCTGATGATCGCCAACGCGACTCTGGCGCTGCTTGAACGGGCGGCGGTGACTGGTCCGGTGCTGTTGCTGGTCGACGATCTGCAGTGGTTGGATCGCGCGAGCGCTATGGCGCTGGCCATGGTCGCTCGTCGCGTACCGGCTCGCGTCGGGCTGTTGGCCGCCTACCGTTCCGGTGAGGAGAGCTTCTTCGACCGGGCTGGGTTGCCTGGCCATGAGATCCGGCCGCTTGACGATCGGGCTGCGGAGACGCTGGTTGCTCAGCGGTTCCCGGCGCTTGTTCCTCGGGTTCGGCGGCGCCTGCTTGCCGAGGCGCAGGGCAACCCGCTTGCGCTGTTGGAGCTTCCGCTGGCGCTCAGTGACCGTCAGCAGGCCGGACTGGGATCGCTGCCCGATGTGCTGCCGCTGAACCGCCGTCTTCAGGCGGCGTTCGAGTCGCGGGTCAGTGGCCTGCCGGCGCCGGCCCGGTGGCTGCTGCTCTTGGCGGCGTTGGACGGTACCGGTCGGCTGAGCAGTGTGGCCGCCGATGGCCCGGGACTTGCTGCGCTGGCTCCGGCCGAGCGGGCAGGTCTGGTCCATGTCGACGACGGTGCCGGGAGCCTGGCGTTCCACCACCCGCTGATCAGATCGGCCGTGGTTGATTCGTCCACGGTCGACGAGCGTATGCGTGCGCACGCAGAGCTTGCCGAGAGGTTGGCGGACCGACCGGAACAGGCCGCGTGGCACCTGGCCCAGGCGATCGTCGGGACGAACGAAAAGGTGGCCCGCCGGCTTGAGGACGCCGCTTATGCGATCCGTAGCCGCGGCGACGCCGCTGGTTCGGTCACCGCCCTGTTGCGGGCCGCCGACCTCAGTCCGTTCGGTGCCGACCGTAGCCGCCGGCTCGCGGAGGCGGCGTACCTCGGCGCGGTCGTGACCGGCGACCTGCGGGACGTGCCTCGCCTCCTCGCCGACGCCCGCCTGGGCGAACGCGAGCGCAACCGGCCGCTCGTATCCGCCGTCGCCGCCGCCCATCACCTGCTGCTCAGCGGCGAGGGCGACATCGACACCGCGCACCGGCTGCTGGTCGGGGCCATCGAGATGCAGCCGACCCCGTATGACGGCGGCAACCCCACGCTGGTCGAGGCGTTTTACACCCTGGGCTGGGTGTGCTACTTCGGGGGGCGGGCCGAGCTGTGGCAGCCGTTCCACGCCGCGCTCGCCCAACTCTCGCCTGCGGTGCCCGAACTGCTCACCCTGCTGGCCGGCACGTTCGACGATCCGGTGCGCACCGCGCCGGCGCTGCTCGGTCGGATCGACACGGCGATCGCCGGCCTGACCGTGCAGGAGGACGCGGTGTGGAGTGTCCGGGTTGGCCTCTCCGCGATGTTCGTCGACCGGCTGACGTTCTGCCGTACCGCGCTGTCCGGCATCCTGGGCGACGACCGTGGCGCGGCGGTCACTCTGGCACTGCACGCCCGCACCCTGCTCGGGCTGGACCAGATGATGACCGGGGAATGGGCCGATCTGGGGCCACTTGCCGAGGAACACGTCGAGCTGTGCCGCAGGCACGACTACCGGCTGCTGGAGTGCCTGGGCCTGTATCTGCTGGCGATGCTGGCCGCCGCGCGCGGCGAGCGCGACACCGTCACACAGCTGACCGACCGGATGACGATGTGGGCGACACCGCGCCGTGCCGGCCTCGTCCTGCGCATCGCCGCCCAGGCGAAGCTGCTGGACGCGCTCGGCCACGGGGACTTCGAGGAGGCGTACCGGCAGGCGACGGCCATCGCTCCCGTCGGTGAACTGGCTCCGCACGTGCCGCACGCACTCTGGCTGATCATGGATGTGGTGGAGGCGTTGGTGCGTACCGGGCGGATCGCCGAGGCGGCGGCACATGTCTGCGCGGCCCGCGAGAGCGGCGTGGCGGGGATATCACCACGGCTGGCCATGACCGTCGATGCGGCGGCCGCGCTGGTCGCGACCGAGGAGGAGGCACCGGCCCTGTTCGACTCGGCGCTCGCCGTCGGGGGTGGCGAGCGCTGGCCGTTCGAACGCGCCCGGATCGTCCTCGCCTACGGTGAGCGGCTGCGGCGGGGCAAAGCCACGACTGAGGCTCGTGAGCGCCTGATGGCCGCCCTGGATACCTTCAACCGGCTGGGCGCCCGGCCGTGGGTGGCGCGCGCGGCGGCCGAGCTGCGCGCGACCGGGCCGACGGTCGGCCGTCTACCCGCGACCGGTCCGGCCGCGCTGACACCGCAGCAACGGGAGATCGCCGAACTCGCGGCCGCCGGCCTGACCAACAAGCAGATCGGCGAACGGCTGTTCCTCTCCCCTCGAACCATCGGTACCCACCTCTACCAGATCTTCCCGAAGCTGGGCATCACCTCGCGCGCGGCGCTGCGCGATGCGCTGGCGGAAACCGGGGTCACCGGCCCGCCCTCGGGCAACGGCTGACGCACACCAGTCATTTGACGTAGGCGACCGACGTGGACGGTCGCCTACCGTCATTGGCGTCCCACTGATTCAACACGCGAGGAGTGTGCGTCGTGAGTTCTCCAGCAGTGTCCAACGTCGTGCTGGTGCACGGTGGCTTCGTTGACGGGTCCGGTTGGCAGAAGGTCTACCAGCTGCTGCGCCGGGACGGGTTCAACGTCACCGTCGTGCAGAACCCGACCCTGTCGCTGGAAGGCGACGCGGAGGTCACCCGCCGGGCCCTGGCGCGTCAGGACGGTCCCACGGTACTGGTCGGCCACTCCTACGGCGGCGCAGTCATCAGCGAGGCCGGAACCCATCCCGCCGTGGCGGCGCTGGTGTACATCACCGCGTTCGCGCCGGACAAGGGCGAGTCGGTGAACACCCTCATCGCCGACCCGCCGCCCGGCGCGCCGGTACCGCCGATCCTGCCGCCCCAGGACGGCTTCCTGTTCCTCGACCGCGAGAAGTTCGCCGGCTCCTTCGCCGGGGACCTGCCGCCGGACGAGGCGCAGTTCATGGCCGACTCGCAGGTCCCGTGGGGCGTGGACGCCCTGGCCGGCGCGGTGACCGAACCCGCCTGGCGGCACAAGCCCAGCTGGTACCTGGTCGCCACCGGGGACCGGATGATCCCGCCGCCCGCGCAGCGCGCCATGGCCGAACGTACCGGCGCGACGGTGGCCGAGACAGCCGCCAGCCACTCTGTCTACCTGTCTCAGCCACAGGCGGTCGCCGACCTGATCAAGCTGGCCGCCTCCGCGGCCCTCTGAAATCCGCCCGTCCCGCTGGCGGCATCCGAGCGCCGGATGCCGCCAGCTCGCCCCTCCGACACCGGGCTAGCGTAGTCCGCTTTCCGACCTGCCGTCCCGTCTTCGCCCTACTGCGCCGCCGGACAACCCCGTGATCGCGTGATGGTTCCGCCCCTGCGTACGGCACGAGGATCTGGCTTGTGACAACCAACGCTGTGGTCAGACCGACCGAACTGCGCGGACCCCGTCGACGCCCGCGTGCCGGCGTCGCCCCGATGCTCGGGCCGGCGCTCGTTGCCGCCATCGCGTACGTCGATCCGGGCAACGTGGCCACGAACCTCACGGCCGGCGCGACGTTCGGGTATCTGCTCGTGTGGGTCGTTGTGTCGGCCAGCCTGGTGGCGATTCTGGTGCAGTTCCAGTCGGCGAAGCTGGGCGTGGCGACCGGGCGGAGCCTGCCGCAGCTGTGCCGCGAACGGTTCCCGCGCTGGGGCAGCCGGGCGCTGTGGCTGCAGGCCGAGGTGGTCGTATTGGCCACCGACCTTGCGGAGTTCGTCGGCGCGGCCATCGGCATGCGGCTCCTGTTCGGGCTACCGCCGGCCCTGTCCGCCGCCGCGACCGCGGCCGCCTCACTTCTGCTGCTGCAACTGCGCGGGCACCGGCACGGCCGGCGGTTCGAACTCGTGAGCGCCGCCGCCATTCTGTTCATCGGTACCGGTCTCGGCTACGACCTGCTCGTGGTCGGCCACCAGTCGGCCGCCGGGCTCGCCGGCGGGATGGTGCCGCGGCTGCACGGTAGCGAATCGTTGGTGTTGGCCATGGGCATTGTCGGGGCGACGGTCATGCCGCATGCGGTGTACCTGCACTCGGCGCTGACCCCGGGGCGCGTCGCGTCGACGACGCTGGCACGCCGCCAGCCCGATCTCGTGCGCCGGGCGCTACGCCTCGACTGCGTCCTGGGTCTGGGCGCCGCCACCGCGGTCAACCTGTCGATGATCGCTCTGGGTGCCGGCCTCGGCGTGGCGAGCGCCGGAGCGTGGACCGGTGACCTGGTCGACGCGCATCCCGTCCTGGCCCAGCGGGTGGGCGGGACGGCCGCGCTCGCGTTTGCCATCGCCGTGCTCTCGTCAGGTGTCTCGTCCTCCGGGGTCGGCACGCTGGCCGGCGACGTGGTGATGAGCGGCTTTCTGGGCCGACGGGTGCCGGTGCACGTGCGCCGGCTGCTGACCATGACGCCGGCGGTGCTGGCGCTGGTCTGTGGCGTGTCGCTGACGGGGCTGCTGATCCTCAGCCAGGTTGTGATCTGTCTCGGCGTTCCGGTCGCGCTGTTCCTGCTGGTGTTCTTCTGCCGGGACCGGCGGGTGATGGGCCCGCTGGTCAATGCGGCGCTGACGACCCGGGTGGCTATCGGTGCCGCCGGGCTGGTGGCCGCCGCCGGCTGCGCTCTGCCCGTCCTGCTGCTGCTGTGAAGGAGACCATGATGAGTACGACCGAGGGATCGCCCCCGCCGATCCGGTCTGGTCACCGGCATCCCGACTGGCTGCCACGGATGCGGGTCAAACTGTGCGGCCTGGCCGCACTGGCGGCCGCCGGAGCAGGTACCGGAGCGCCCGCTGTCGCCACAGTGTGCGCCGTTCTCGCCGGGGCGGCCGTTGTCGCGGCCGTCGGAATCCAGGGCGGCCTGCCGTTGCTGCGCACCCTGTTCTTCATTCCGCCACGGCCGCAGGCGGCCGGGCATCATCACCCAGAAAG
>DASXOA010000374.1:0-5173 GCA_036494675.1 Rugosimonospora sp. | reverse complement strand
TCGGAGAGGGCGACCCACTCGGCGAAGGCACCGGCGACCCGGACGGTGGGACGGGAACCGACGGCACCGGGCGCGGCGACGGGAGCGGTGGCGGAGAAGCGGGCACCCCGTGCCCCGGCGGCACACCTCTCGCCGGGGCATCCTTCGACGTCCGGCCGGCGGACCGGCCATGAGTCGTGGACCGTGACGCCGGGCCGGAGCGGCCCGGCCCGCGCTCCGCGACGGTGACCGCGGGCGGCCGGGCCGGCGGCTGGGCCGCCCGGCGCGCCGGGCGGCGCGGTTCCGGCCCGGCGCCGGGCACCACGACGATCGGCACCTCGGGCTGCGGATCGAGCACCGGTACGGTCGGCGTCGGATCGTCCTCCATCGACGCCGAGCCGGCCGCGAACACCACGGCGGTGGGCACCGAACTGAGCCCGACCAGCATCGCCACGATCAACGCGTAGCGTCGGGTAGGCCCGGCGACCCCGTAGTCGGGCACGGTAGTGCTCCTTTGGTTCGGCTGGTCCGAAGAGTGAACGATTACCGCTGTGCAGGGCAGTGGGCGTTGATGTGCCAAATGTGCCGGTGTCGCGGACGCGGACGCATTGCCGGAAGCTCCACTGTGTCGGTGCTCACGGCGTCTGCAATGCTGGGGGGAGCGACGACGGGGCCGCTGCTCCGCATACCCTGCGGTTGGGCTGTCCCGAAGCCGACTCCCACCTCGTCCGTCCGACCGGGCGGCGTGGAGCGGACACGGCACGGTCACCCCGCTGCCGAGGCAGATAGGACAGGGAGAGACGGATGGCGAAGGGCCAACCCCCGGCCCGCGACGGGCGCGACGACATCGCGCCCGAACCGGAATTCGTGCAGTTACTCAATCCCGAAGGGGAACGGGTCGAGCACCCAGAGTATTCAGTCGACTTCAGCGACGAGGAGTACCGCGACCTCTACCGCGACCTCGTGATCGTCCGGAAACTGGACACCGAAGCCACCGCGCTCCAACGCCAGGGCGAACTGGGCATCTGGGCCAGCCTGCTCGGCCAGGAAGCGGCCCAGGTCGGTTCGGGACGCGCGCTGCGGCCGCAGGACATGGCCTTCCCCACCTACCGCGAGCACGGCGTCCTCTACTGCCGCGGCATCGACCCGATAATGCCGCTGAGCCTGTTCCGCGGCGTCGACTACGGCGGGTGGGACCCGGCGAAGTACAAGTTCAACATGTACACGATCGTGATCGGCGCGCAGACGCTGCACGCGACCGGATACGCCATGGGCATCTCCCTGGACGGCCGGATCGGCGGCGGCAACGGCGGCGAGGACGAGGCCGTGATCGCGTACTTCGGTGACGGCGCGAGCAGCCAGGGCGACGTGAACGAGGCGTTCGTGTGGGCCGGCGTCTTCCACTCCCCGGTCGTGTTCTTCTGCCAGAACAACCAGTACGCCATCTCCGAGCCGCTGGAGCGCCAGACCCGCGTGCCGCTGTACCGGCGCGCCGCCGGGTTCGGCTTCCCGGGCGTGCGGGTGGACGGCAACGACGTGCTGGCGACGTACGCGGTCACCCGTGCCGCGATGGACAACGCCCGGCACGGGCAGGGGCCGACCCTCATCGAGGCGTACACGTACCGGATGGGTGCGCACACCACGTCCGATGACCCGACCCGGTACCGGATCGCCAGCGAGGTCGAGTCCTGGCAGGCGAAGGACCCGATCCTGCGGGTACGCCGGTTCCTCACCAATCAGGGCATCGCGGACGACACGTTCTTCGCCTCGGTCGACGACCAGGCCGCGCGGGAGGCGGTGCACCTGCGCGAACGGGTGCTCGCGATGCCCGAGCCCGATCCGTTGAACATGTTCGAGAACGCGTACCCCCACGGTTCGCCGTTGATCGACGAGGAGCGGGCCCGGTACTCCGAGTACCGGGCGTCCTTCGCAGAGGGAGCGCACTCATGACCGGACAAGCCGCCGCTTCCGCGGAGAAGTCCGCCTCGACGACCCTGACCATCGGCAAGGCGCTCAACACGGGGCTGCGCCGCGCGATGGAGGACGACCCCAAGGTCATCATCATGGGCGAGGACGTCGGCAAGCTCGGCGGCGTCTTCCGTATCACCGACGGGTTGCAGAAGGACTTCGGCGAGGACCGGGTCATCGACACGCCGCTGGCCGAGTCGGGCATCGTGGGCACCGCGATCGGGCTGGCGCTGCGCGGGTACCGGCCGGTCTGCGAGATCCAGTTCGACGGGTTCGTCTACCCGGCGTACGACCAGATCGTGTCCCAGGTGGCGAAGTTCCACTACCGCTCGCAGGGCCAGGTCCGGCTGCCGATCGTGATCCGGATTCCATTCGGTGGCGGCATCGGGGCCGTGGAGCACCACTCCGAGTCCCCGGAGGCCTACTTCGCGCACACCGCCGGCCTCAAGGTCGTCACGTGCGCGAACCCGAACGACGGGTACTGGATGATCCAGCAGGCGATCGCGTCGGACGACCCGATCATCTTCCTGGAGCCGAAACGCCGGTACTGGGAGAAGGGCCCGGTCGAGACCGAGGGGCAGCCGTACCCGCTGCACTCCTCCCGGACGATCCGTCCCGGTACCGATGCCACGATCGTCGCGTACGGCCCGATGGTGCGCACCGCACTGGACGCCGCCACGGCCGCCGCGGAGGACGGTCGCGACCTTGAGGTGATCGACCTGCGTTCGCTGTCCCCGCTGGACCTCGAACCCGTCTACGACTCGGTCCGGCGAACCGGCCGCCTGGTCGTGGTGCACGAGGCGCCGTCCAATGTGGGCCTCGGGGCGGAGGTCGCGGCGCGGGTCAGCGAGCGCTGCTTCTACTCGCTGGAGTCGCCGGTGCTGCGGGTGACCGGGTTCAACGTGCCGTACCCGGCGGCCCGGGTGGAAGAGGAGTACCTGCCGGACCTGGACCGGGTACTCGACGCCGTCGACCGAAGCTTTGGCTGGTGAGGCCGGTGTCGCGGGTCAAGGAGTTCAACCTGCCCGACCTCGGCGAGGGGCTGACCGAGGGCGAGATCCTCAAGTGGCTGGTGGCGGTCGGTGACACGATCACCCTCAACCAGCCGATCGTCGAGGTGGAGACGGCCAAGGCGGCTGTGGAGATCCCGGCCAAGTGGGCCGGGCAGGTCGTCACGATCTTCCATCAGGAGGGCGAGACGATCGACGTCGGTACGCCGATCATCGCGATCGACACCGACCCGGACGCGGGCCCGCTGCCCGAACCCGGCTCGGCCGGTCCGGTGCCGTCGGCGGCCTCACTGGCGGCGGTCGAGGTGGCACCCGCCGAGGGTGCCGTCGAGCCGGGTCTGATCGGTGGGCCTGCGCCGGGCGGCCGTACCGCGGTCCTCGTCGGGTACGGCCCGAAGACCACGACGGCCAAGCGCCGACCCCGCACGGTACCGGCCGGTGCGGCCCAGGCGGCGTCGCCCGCTCCCACCGCACCACCCCAGCCCGCACCGCCCCAGTCCGCGCCGCCGGCGCCGAGGCCCGCGGCCCAGCCCGCCGCACCGGCGGCGGCACCGGCCACGGCACCGGCACCACGCGGCATCAACGGAGTGCTGGCCAAGCCACCCGTGCGCAAGCTGGCCAGGGACCTCGGGGTGGACCTCGCGGCCCTGGTGGGCACCGGTCCTCAGGGGTCGATCACGCGCGACGACGTTCAGGCGGCGGTCGCCGTGAACGGGCGGCCGGCCGCGACCGACGACCGGGAGCAGCGCGTACCGGTCAAGGGAGTCCGCAAGCTCACCGCGGAGAACATGGTGACCAGCGCGTTCACCGCGCCGCACGTCACCGAGTTCCTCACGGTGGACGTGACCCGGTCGATGCGGGCGCTGGAGCGGATCCGGACGCTGCCGGACTGGCGGGACGTGCGGGTCTCCCCGCTCCTGCTGGTCGCCAAGGCCGTCCTGCTGGCGATCAAGCGGTACCCGATGGTGAACTCCACGTGGGCCGGCGACCACATCGTGGTCAAGGACTACGTCAACCTCGGCATCGCCGCGGCCACCGATCGCGGCCTGGTCGTCCCGAACATCAAGGACGCGGACACGCTGTCCCTGCGCGGGATGGCCGACGCGATGACCGCGCTGGTGCAGACCGCCAAGGCCGGGCGGACCGCACCCTCGGACATGTCCGGGGGCACCTTCACGATCACCAATGTGGGGGTGTTCGGGGTGGACACCGGGACCCCGATCCTCCCGCCCGGCGAGGCCGCGATCCTCGCGTTCGGCGCGGTGCGCGACATGCCGTGGGTACACAAGGGGAAGATCAAGGTACGGCAGGTGACGACCCTCGGGTTGTCCTTCGACCACCGGATCATCGACGGTGAACTGGGTTCCATGTTCCTTCGGGACCTGGGCGCCTTCCTCACCGATCCAGAGGCCGCCCTGCTGGCCTGGGGTTGACGCCCAGGTCGACACTCAGAGTCACCGGTTCTGACGGCCTGGCCGGATAACTTCCGGGCAGGCCGTCAGGGTCCTGGTCACCGCGTCCGAGCGGTACGGTGGTGCGACTGCCGCTGTGTCCGGGGGAGGCACGGTGGCCGACACCGCGGGAGGCGTCGCCAGCGCCGCGCCGCGCTGATCGAGGAGGCATGACATGACGTCCGACGGCCCGTACCCGCCCGGCTATGAGCCGGCCAACGGCGGCACGCCGTATGGGCGCTACCCCGGCGAGGAGCCGGCGCCCGATGGTCCGCCCGCACGCCCCTCGGCGTCGGCGCGGGTCAACCCGCCCGGCGGCTGGGGACCACCGCCCGGGGCGGATCAGTACGGCGCCGGCCAGTACGGCGCCGAGCAGCCCCCGCGCGACCAGGTCGGCCCGCCGCCCGGATACTCCGCCGTGCCGGGGCAGTACCGGCCCGGCCCACCGCCGCCGACGGAGTCGTTCCGGCCGTCCAGCCAGCCGTCCGGCGTCTACGGCGCACCGTCCGAGCCCACGCAGTACGGGACGCCGACGCAGTACGGCTCCCCGAACCAGCCGACGCAGTACGGGCCGCCGGACCAGCCGACGCAGTACGGCTCCCCGAACCAGTACGGCGCCCAGGGCGACTACGGCTCCCCGGGCGAGTACGGAGCCGGGGCAGGCCAGCGCGACGCCCCCACCCAGTACGGCACCCCGAACCAGTACGGTTCCCAACCCGAACCGGGAGCCGGCGGTCAGTACGGCGCCACCACCCAATGGAGCGC
>DASXOA010000373.1:0-10548 GCA_036494675.1 Rugosimonospora sp. | reverse complement strand
CCGGCCCCGGGCCACGCCCGCGGTCGGGGTTGCGGGAGGCTTTACAGGGCCGGTCGCGGGTGGGTACGCCCTCACCCCGACCGGGTCAACCGAGCCAGAGGACCAGTACGACGATCACCACGACGATCAGGATCAGCAGCGGCAGCAGCCGCTTGAGGATGGGTACCGCGGCCACCCGCAGCAGGTCGGCCGGCGCGGCCTTGCCGGCCGGGGGCGAGCCGCCGTCGACCGCGTCGCCACTGGTCGCGGCCGTGCCGCCGTCGACCGTGGCGCCATTGAGCGCGGCGCCACTGAGCGTGGCGTCGTTGACCGTGTCGTGGTCGAGAGTGGCGTCCGGGGTCGCCGTCCCGCTGTCCTGGAGGACCGTCTCCTTGAGCCGGTCGACGAACTGGTTCAGCAGCCGCGCGCTGACCTCCGCGATCGCGCCGCGGCCGAACTGCGCCAGCGGCCCCGAGATGGTCAGGTCGGTGCTCACCGTGACCCGGGTGCTGCCGCCCTGCGCGGTGAGCTCCGCGGTGACCACCGCCGAGGCCAGGCCACGTCCGTTGCGTTCCTTGCCCTTGGCTTCGAGTACCACGTGGTGGCGCTCGGCGTCCATCTCGGTGAACCGCACCGCGCCGCCGTACTGCGCGACCACCGGCCCGACCTTCACCCTCACCGTGCCGTGGTAGGAGTCCCCGACCACCTCGGTCAACTGCGCACCCGGCATGCACGGCGCGATCCGTTCCACGTCGGTCAGCACGGTCCACGCCTCGTCGACCGGTCGCGGCACCACGAACTCGTTCTCCAGTCGCATTGGCTGCTCATCCTTCCCGGAACACGTTGGTGCGCCGCCGACGCGGATCGGCCAGCGCGTCGATGAGGTCGGTCAGCGCGGTCAGCCGGTGCGCGCTGACCACCGCGTCGCAGTGTGGCCACGCCGCCGCCATGCCGCCGACCAGTGGGCGGTAGCGCGGGCTCTGGGTACGGGGGTTGACCCACACGATCCGGTACGCCAGGCGGGAGAGCCGGGCCATCTCGCGGCCCACTGGCGCTGGGTCGCCGGTCTCCCAGCCGTCCGAGATGATCAGGATGATCGCACCGCGCGCCAGCCCTCGCCGCCCGTAACGGTCGGTGAACTCCTTCAGTGCCGCACCGATCCGGGTACCGCCGGACCAGTCCGGAGCCGCCTGGCCGGCCCGTTCCAGGGCGACGGCCGGAGCCGATCGGGCCAGTACCGGGGTGAGCCGCGTCAGCCGGGTGGCGAACGTGAACACCTCGGCCCGGGTACCGCCGGCCGCGCAGTACAGCAGTTGGAGCATGGCCCGCGCGTACGGCTCCATCGACCGCGAGATGTCGCACAGCGCGACCAGCCGGCGGGGCTTGTCCCGCGACCGCTGGCGGATCACGCGCAACGGATCCCCGCCGGTACGCCGGCCCAGCCGCAGCGTGGCCCGCAGGTCGACCCGGTCGCCGTGCGGCACCCGCCTGGTGCGGCGGGACCGGCGCGGCGGGGTGGCCAGCCGCAACTGGCCCATCACGTCGGCCAGCAGCGCCAGTTCCTGCCCGCTCAGTTCGGCGAAGTCGCGGCCGCCCAACCGCTCGCCGGCGCTGGCCGCGGACGGTACGTCGATCCGCTCGCCGGCCGGCCCGCGGCGGCCGGCCCGGTCGTCGGCGCCCGCGTCCGCCCGCGCCGACCCGGAGTCCCGGGCGTCCGGCGTCCCGGCGGGCGCGGCCTGGGCAGGCAGTGGCCCGGACAGCGGCGCGGGGGAGCGGGGCGGGGCGTTCGGATCGCCCCGCCCGTCCGCCGGATCGGCCAGCCCGCCGAACACCTCGTCGAAGACCCGGTCGAGCAGCTCGATCTGGGCCAGCCCGGTGGCCAGCGTCGCCCTCGCGCACCAGCGCAGTTGCGCGGTGGTCCGCGGCGCGGCCAGCCTCACCGCACTGGCGAACCGCTGGCAACGGTCCGGCCCGGCGGGCAGCCCGGCGCCGCGCAGCCGAGCCCCGAAGCGCGCGGCAACCTCGGCGAGGTCCACCGCCCGCGGGAAGGCCGGCCCCTCAGCCATCCGGACCGACCACTGTGGACAGCCCGGCACGGAGAACGGCCTCCTGGTCCTCCTGGTGCTTGAGCACAGCACCCAACGTACGCCCGGCCATCGCCGGCGTCAGGCGCGTGACGCCGAGCGTGTGCAGAGCCGAGGCCCAGCTGATCGCCTCGGCCACCCCTGGTGGCTTCGTGAGGTCCAGCGCGCGCAGCCGGGCCACCGAGCCGGCCACCGCGGCGGCCAGCGGGACGCCCGCAGCGGGCTCGCGCAGCCGGATGATGTCCGCGACGCGGTCCGGCCCCGGATAGCCGATCCAGTGGTACAGGCAGCGGCGGCGCAACGCATCGTGCAGGTCACGGGTGCGATTGGAGGTCAGCACCGCGACCGGCGGCACCACGGCCCGCCGGGTGCCCAGTTCCGGGATGGTCACCGCCGACTCGGCCAGCAGCTCGAACAGGAACGCCTCGAACTCGTCGTCCGCCCGGTCGATCTCGTCGATCAGCAGCACCGCCGGCCGGGGTCCGGGGTGCTCGATGGCGGCCAGCAGGGGCCGGGACAGCAGGTACCCGGGGCCGAACAGGTCATCGTCGCGCAGCCGCTCGCCGTGCGCCTCGGCCAGCCGGATGCCCAGCAACTGCCGGGGGTAGTTCCACTCGTACAGCGCCTCGGCGGCGGTCAGGCCCTCGTAGCACTGGAGCCGGACCAGTACCGTCGACAGCACGGTGGCCAGCGCCTTGGCCGCCTCGGTCTTGCCCACCCCCGGCTCCCCCTCCAGGAGGATCGGCTGGCCCATGCGTACCGCGAGGAACAGCGCGGTGGCCAGCGACTCGTCGGCGAGGTACCCGGCCCGCTCCAGCCCGGCGGTCAGCACCGGGACGTCCGGCAGCAGTTCGGCCAGGCGCGTCACCCGTCCGTCAGGGCCGTCGACGTTCGGGGAGTTGACGTTCGGGGCGTCGACGTCAGGCGGTCCGGGATCGGGCCGAGCACCGCCGCGGTCGGGCGGCCGGTTGTCGACAGTCATGCGGCCCTCATGCCGCCGCGGCGTACCGGTCGGGGGCATCGGCGAACGCGTCGCGGCAGCCGGTGCCACAGAAGTACCAGGCGCGGCCGGCGTGCTCGTGGCGCAGCGCGTCCGGGGTCACCGCGACCCGCATGCCGCACACCGGGTCGAGCGCCGCCTCGATCCTCGGCGCGGGTACCGCCCTTCGTGGCGTCCCGGGGATGAGCGCCCCGGTGGCGCCGCGCGGCCGCAGCGAAATGATCTCGGCGAATATCGACAGGGCGACCTCGGGCGCAGTACGGGCGCCGATGTCGAGCCCGGCCGGGGTGTGGATCCGGGCCCGGTCCGGTTCCGTGAGGTCCAATCCGGCCAGTACCGCCGCGCCGCGCCGCCGGCTGGCGACCAACGCCACGTACGGCACCCCGGCCCGCGTCGCCGCCGTGAGCACCTGCTCCTCGTCCCGGCCGTGCGAGGCGACCACCATGGCGTCGGCGTCGGGCGGCACGGGTGCCCGGGGGTCGGTACCGGCGACGATGTCGTACCCCAGCGCGGCACCCATTTCCGCCATCGCCCGCGCGACCGGCGCCCCGCCGAACACGTGCACCAGCGGCGGCGGGATCATCACCTCCAGGAATATCTCCAGCGATCCGCCGGACAGGCAGGGGTTCGCGACAGTCAGGAGCCCGTCGCCGTCGCGCTCCCCGTCGTCCTCACGGCCGAACCCGCCCGCGCCCGGACCGTGCCCGCCCGAGCCGATCGGGCCCGTCGCAACCTCGACGGTTCCAGCCCCCACGGATTGCGCCCCGGTGGTCGCGGCGAAGCCGGCCACACTACCGTCGGCCGGGGCCGGCGTGATCCGCAGCAGGGTCGAATCGCCCGTCTCCAGCAGTCGCAGTCCGGTGAGGCGGACCGTCGATTCGGCGCAGGTACCGCCGACGAACCCGTCGAGCGTCCCGTCCGCGAGTACCAGCGCCCGGTCGCCGGCCTTCGCGCTCGTCGGCCGCTGCGCCCTGACGACCGTGGCCAGCACGAACGGCGTCCTCTGCGCGCGCAGGCGCTCGGCGCGGGCGAGCAGTTCGCTTGTGCCCATTCCCCGGCCGCCTCTCCTCAGCCGATCGCCAGGTCGCTGCGCAGCGGTGCGCCCTGGATCGCGCGCCACACCGCGGCCGGAGTCAGCGGCATGTCCGCGTGCCGGACCCCGTACGGCTTCAGCGCGTCCAGCACCGCGTTCACCACGGCGGCCGGCGACCCCACCGTTGCTGACTCCCCGACCCCCTTCGCCCCGATCGGATGGTGCGGGGACGGCGTGACGGTGGCACCCAGTTCCCAGGAGGGGCACTCCATCGACGTCGGCAGCAGGTAGTCCATGAAGGACGCGCCCAGGCAGTTGCCGTCGGAGTCGAACGCGATCAGCTCCATCAGCGCCATCCCGATGCCGTCGGCGAGGCCGCCGTGCACCTGCCCTTCGACGATCATCGGGTTGATCCGCACCCCGCAGTCGTCGACCGCGATGAACCGGCGCACCTTCACCTGCCCGGTACCGGGGTCCACGTCCACCACGCAGATGTACGCGCCGAACGGGAAGGTGAGGTTCGGCGGGTTGTACACCGTCGTCGCGTCCAGATGGCCCTCGACGCCCTCCGGCAGTTCCAGGCTGGAGTGTGCGGCCAGCGCGATCTCGGTGATCGTCCGGCTTTGCTCGGGATCGCCGCGCACGAACCACCGGCCCTTCTCCCACTCCAGATCCTCGGGCGAGACCTCCAGCATCGCGCCTGCGACGATCCGGGCCCGTTCCCGGACCTTGCGCGCCACCACCGCCGTGGCCGCCCCGGACACCGGCGTGGAGCGCGAACCGTAGGTGCCCAGCCCGAACGGTGTCTGGTCGGTGTCTCCGTGCACCACCTCGATGTCGTCCGGCGAGATGCCCAGCTCCTCCGCGACGATCTGGGCGTACGTCGTCTCGTGCCCCTGCCCCTGCGACTGCACCGAGATGCGCAGCACCGCCTTTCCGGTCGGGTGCACCCGCAGCTCCGCCCCGTCGGCCATGCCCAGCCCGAGGATGTCCATGTGCTTGCGGGGGCCGGCGCCGACCGCCTCGGTGAAGAAACTCAGACCGATGCCGGTCAGCGTGCCGCCGCGGTCGCCGGCGGCCCAGCGTTCCCGCTGCGCCGCCTGCTGCGCGCGTAGGTCGTCGTACCCGGCGATGTCCATGGCCAGCGCCAGGGCGCGCGGGTAGTCCCCGGAGTCGTACTCCCAGCCGGTCGGGCTCGGGTACGGGAACTGCTCGGGCCGCAGCAGGTTGAGCATGCGCAGCTGTGCCGGGTCGGTGCCCAGTTCGTACGCCAGCACGTCGACCATGCGCTCGATGAGGTACACGGCCTCGGTGACCCGGAACGAGCAGGCGTACGCGACGCCACCCGGCGCCTTGTTGGTGTACACGCCGGTCACGTCGCAGTACGCGGCCTCCAGGTCGTAGGAGCCGGTGAACACGTGGAAGAAGCCGGCCGGGAACTTCGTGGGCTGGGCGGTGCCGTTGAACGCGCCGTGATCGGCGATGACCCTGACCCGTACCGCCCGGATCTTCCCGTCTCTGCTCGCCGCGATCTCGCCGTGCATGTGGTAGTCGCGGGCGAAGCTCGTGCTCATCAGGTTCTCCGACCGGTCCTCCATCCACTTCACCGGCCGACCGGTCACGATGGAGCCGACCACCGAGCAGACGTACCCGGGGTAGATGCCCACCTTGTTGCCGAATCCGCCACCGATGTCGGGGGAGATGATCCGGATCTTGTGCTCGGGTAGCCCGGCGACCATCGCATAGACTGTGCGGTGGGCGTGCGGTGCCTGGGTGTTGCACCAGATGGTGAGCTTGCCGGTCACCTTGTCGAAGTCCGCGATCGATCCGCAGGTCTCCAGCGGTGCCGGGTGCACCCGGGGGTACAGCACATCCTGCGCCACGACGACCTCGGCCTCCGCGAAGACCCGGTCCGTCTTCTCCTTGTCGCCGGAGGACCAGTCGAAGATGTGGTTGTCCGTCTTGCCGTCCTTGTCGTCGCGGATGACCGGGGCGTCCGGGTCCAGCGCGCGGCGGGCGTCGACGACGGCCGGCAGCGGCTCGTACTCGACGTCGATCAGCTCCAGCGCGTCCCGGGCGGCGTAGCGGTCCTCGGCGACGACGAACGCCACCTCCTGGCCCTGGAAGCGCACCTTGTCGGTGGCCAGCACGGCCTGGGTGTCGTAGGACAGTGTGGGCATCCAGGCGAGCTTCAACCCTTCCAGGGTGGCGCCGGTGATGACCGCCCGGACCTTCGGGTGCGCCTCGGCCGCCCTGGTGTCCACGGAGACGATGCGGGCGTGCGCGAACGGGCTGCGTAGCACCGCGCCGTACAGCATGCCGGGCAGCGTGATGTCGTCGACGTAGTTGCCCCGGCCGCGGATGAACCGGGCGTCCTCCTTGCGGTGCATCGAGCCGTACCCCATCGGGGTTTCCAGGGTCGTCATGACGTCGCCTCCACTGTGGAGTGTTCGGCGGCCCAGCGCACCGAGCGGACGATGTTCTCGTACCCGGTGCAGCGGCAGGACTGCCCGGAGATGGCTTCCCGGATCTCCGCCTCGGACGGGTCGGGATTGTGGTCGAGCAGCCAGCGCGCGGTGAGCATCATGCCGGGTGTGCAGAACCCGCACTGCAGGCCGTGGCACTGCACGAAGCCCTGCTGCACCGGGTCCAGCGTGCCGCCCTGCTCCAGCCCTTCGACGGTGCGTACCACGTGCCCGTCCGCCATCACCGCGAGCACCGTGCACGACTTGACCGGTACCCCGTCCAGCCACACCGTGCACACCCCGCAGTTCGAGGTGTCGCAGCCCCAGTGCGTCCCGGTGAGCCCGAGGTGGTCGCGCAGGAAATGCACCAGCAGCAGGCGGGTGTCCACGTCCCGGGTGTGCTCCTCGCCGTTGACCGTCACGGTCACCTGCATGTCATGCCTCCTGACCCCGAGCCCGGGCGGCGGCCCGGCGCAGTGCGCGGACCGTGAGTTCGCTGGCGAGATGCCGCTTGTAGTCGACCGGGCCGCGCTGGTCCGCGACCGGGTCGCAGTGCGTGCCGGCCAGCCGGCCGGCCTCGGCGAAGTTCTCCTCGGTGGCCGGCATGCCGCGCAGCGACTCCTCCGCCTCGGCGGCGTGGAAGTGCGGCGCGCCCACGGCGGTCAACCCGATGCCGACGTCCCGGATGCTGTCGCCGTTCCCGTCGAGCCAGAGCGCGGCCCCGGCCGCGGCCACCGCCCAGTCGCCGACCCGCCGCTCGACCTTCTCGTAGGCCGACCCGCCTCCCGGACGGATGGGCAGCCGGATCTCGGTGAGCAGCTCACCCTGGCCGACCACGGTCTCGTACGGCCCGACGTGGAACTCGCGCACCGGCACCGTACGCACGCCGTCCGGCCGGCGGATCACGGCGCTGGCGTCGATCGCGGCGAACGCGGCCGACAGATCCTCGGACGGATCGGCCTGGCACAGCGAACCGCCGATCGTGCCGCGGTTGCGCACCACCGGATCGGCGATCACCCGCTCGGCGTCGTGCAGGATCGGGTAGTGCTCGCCGACCAGTGCGGAGGCCAGCAGCTCCGCATGCCGGGTCATCGCTCCGATGAGGAGTTCGTCGCCCGCCAGCCGGAGGTAGGACAGTTCGGCCACCTCATTGATGTCTATCAACGCCTCGGGTCGGGCCAGGCGCAGCTTCATCATCGGAATCAGGCTGTGCCCGCCCGCCACCACCCGCGCCTCGCTGCCCCAGCGGGCAAGCAGGGCGAGTGCGTGATCGACGCTCGTGGCCCGCTCATACTCGAAATGCGCAGGTACCTGCATCGACGCCTCCACTCCTTGGAGGCGCTCCCGCCATCAACTAGGGGCGCCCTTTCAGGCCTATCCTGGTGACCGGTCAACCATCGGGCAACACGCCGATAACCGAATGGTTAGGACTTCTGGCGGAACCCAGCCGGAGCCGGGTTGTGGCGAAGGCGAGCATCGCCCGCGCCGGCGCCGCGGGGTCTTTTGCGAATGCTTCCGGGCTGCGATGGTATGACCATGACACTCACCCAGCTCGGGGCGTTTGTCCTCGTCGCGAGGCTCGGCTCCGTCCGGGCCGCCGCGGATGTGCTGGGTGTGAGCGAGCCGGCGGTTTCCCGCGCGATCGCGGCGCTGCGCCAGCACCTGGGTGACCAACTGCTGGTGCGCGACGGCAACGGGATGGCGATGACCGAGGGTGGGAGCCGGCTGTTCGGCATCGCCTCGCAGATGGTCGCGTTGGGCTCCGACGCCGAAGCCGCGGTGCGCGCCGCCAAGGGCGCCCCGGCCCGGCTGCGGCTGCTGGTGGCCAGCACCATCGCCGAGTTCATCGCCACCCCGCTGCTGGAGGCGTTCGGCCGGCGCTGGCAGGGCACCTTCGACGCGTCGTCGGGCGTGGCCAGCGTGGCCGAGATGCGGGTGCTGCTGCCCAACCGCCTGGCCGATGTCGCGCTCGGACCGGACCTGCGCGGGGACGCCAGTTCCGGGCTGATCAGCGAGCCCGTGCTGAAGTACCGGATAGTCCTGGTCGCCGGGCGGGATTTTCGGGCGGCCGGCGCACCGGGCCGCTGGCCGTGGCTGGTGGACTCCTCGGGTACCGACCCGGACAGCGACACCGGCCGGCTGCTGCGCGGGTTCCGGGTGCCGGAGTCATCGATCCGGGTCTTTCCCAACCAGACCGCCGCATGGGCGGCGGCGGCCGACGGCCTCGGCGTCGCCCCCGCGGTGGCGACCCTGGTGAGCCGGCAGTTGCGCCGCGGCGAGCTGCGCGTGGTCGACACCGAGCTGACACCGGCGACGGCCTGCTGGTATGTGACCACGCTGAACCCGGAGCGGCGTTCGGCGCCGGCCCGGTCGCTGCGCAACTTCCTGTCCACCCCGGACGCCATGCAGCTGATGTGCTCGCCTGGCACCGGAGTGTCGCCGTCCCGGTTCCGCCCGCCGGTCTACGTGACGATCTGGAGCTGAATGGCGCACAGTGAGAGGAACACGGACAGGATCGGTGGGCGATCATGCGAGACGTACTGGATGATCTGGACCGTTGGTGGAAGGCCGACGCGAAGGTCGGGATGGCCACGGTCGTCGCCACCTGGCGCTCGTCGCCCCGGCCGGCCGGGGCCACGATGCTGGTCGGACCGGAGGGTACGGCGGTGGGCAGCGTCTCCGGGGGCTGCGTCGAGGGTGCCGTCTACCAGTTGGCCCAAGAGGTGGTCGCCACCGGAACCCCGGTTCTCCAGCGGTACGGGGTGAGTGACGACGACGCGTTCGCCGTGGGCCTCACCTGCGGCGGAATCATAGACGTCTATGTCGAGCGGATCGATGGGCCAGGGTTCCCCGAGTTCGGGGAGGTGGCCGCGTCGATCCGCGCGGAGACCCCGGTGGCCCTGGCCACCTGCGTGGCGGTCGGCGGCTCGCCCGGCGTCTCGGGGCCGCCCGGCGGTGGCCCGGATCCGGAGGGCCGGCTGGGCCGGCGGCTGGTGGTCTGGCAGGACCGGACCGCGGGCTCGCTGGGCACCGAGCGGCTGGACGCCGCCGCCGTCGACGACGTACGCGGCCTGCTCGCCGCGGGACGCAGCGCCACCCTGCGGTACGGCTACCACGGGCAGCGGCGCGGGGACGAGTTGACGCTGTTCGTGTCGGCGTACGCGTCGCCGCCCCGGATGATCGTGTTCGGCGCCATCGACTTCGCGGCGGCGGTCGCCAGGGTCGGGGCGTTCCTCGGCTACCGGGTCACGGTCTGCGACGCCCGGCCGGTGTTCGCCACCAAGCGCCGCTTCCCGGAGGCGCAGGAGGTGGTGGTCGGCTGGCCACACCGGTACCTGCAGAGCGAAGCGGAGGCGGGCCGGGTGGACGAGCGTACGGTCGTGTGTGTGCTGACGCACGATCCGAAGTTCGACGTGCCGGTGCTGGAGGTCGCGCTCCGGTTGCCGTTGGCGTATGTGGGTGCGATGGGTTCCCGCCGTACCCACGACGATCGACTGGACCGGTTGCGCGCGGCGGGGCTGACCGTCGACGAACTGGACAGGCTGGCCTCCCCCGTGGGTCTGGACCTCGGTGCCCGTACCCCGGAGGAGACCGCGGTGAGCATCGCCGCCGAGATCATCGCGGGCCGGTGGGGCGGCAGCGGTGAGCGGCTGACCGCCCGGGCCGGGCGCATCCATCACGAGACCCCGGCATGAGCGGTCGGTCGTGACGGTCGCGGGGCTGCTGCTCGCGGCGGGGGCCGGGCGGCGGTACGGGATGCCCAAGGCGCTGGTCACCGACGGCGGCCGGTTGCTGGTGGAGCGGGCGCTGGCCACCCTGGTCGGGGGCGGCTGCGACCCGGTGGTCGTGGTCCTCGGCGCGGCGGCCGACGAGGTGTTGGCCAAGGCGGATCTGAGCGGGGCGACGGCGGTGGTCAACCCGGACTGGGCCACCGGCATGGGGTCCTCGCTGCGCGCCGGCCTCGCCGCGCTGGCCGCGTCGGCGTCC
>DASXOA010000372.1:0-35574 GCA_036494675.1 Rugosimonospora sp. | reverse complement strand
GACACTGGTTGTAGGCGAACCGTGACGCACCCGCATGCCGCGACAACAGCACCAACTGCTCTGGTGATGCATCCACGGTGAACCGAAACGCGGTATGTCTGCTCACAGCCGCCGATTATCGGCCGGACCACCGACAACTTTGAAACACGCCGTAGGCTCGACCTTGTCTGGCGGTCAAAGGAGGGCCACCGGCGACAGGCAGGTAACACGATGAGTGAGCAGGCGACTCCGGTTCGAGGCACAGCGCACATCGGTGTGACCGGGCTGGCGGTGATGGGCCGCAATCTGGCCCGCAATCTGGCCAGGCATGGCTTCACGGTCGCGCTCCACAACCGGTCGGTGGAGCGCACCCGCAGCCTCGTCTCCGAGCACGGCGACGAGGGCACCTTCGTGCCCAGCGAGTCGATGGCAGACTTCGTCGCCGCACTGGAACGGCCGCGTGCGGTCATCGTCATGGTGAAGGCCGGCGACCCGACGGACGCGGTCATCGACGAACTGGTGCCGCTGCTGGAGCCGGGCGACATCGTCGTCGACTGCGGCAACGCGCACTTCGCGGACACCCGACGCCGGGAGGAGGCGCTGCGCGAGCACGGGCTGCACTTCGTCGGTACCGGCGTCTCCGGCGGTGAGGAGGGAGCGCTGCTCGGGCCGAGCATCATGCCCGGCGGCTCGGACGAGTCGTACGCCAAGCTCGGGCCCATCTTCGAGTCGATCG
Source organism: Rugosimonospora sp. (assembly GCA_036494675.1). Lineage (GTDB taxonomy): Bacteria > Actinomycetota > Actinomycetes > Mycobacteriales > Micromonosporaceae > Rugosimonospora. Next base: position 34,859 of record DASXOA010000372.1, on the reverse strand, counting down.
CGGCACAGGTGGACGGGGTCCCGTGCTGCATCCACATCGGACCGGACGGCGCCGGGCACTTCGTCAAGATGGTGCACAACGGCATCGAGTACGCCGACATGCAGCTCATCGCCGAGGCGTACGACCTGTTGCGCGCCGGGCTGTCGGCCGGCCCGGCCGAGATCGCCGAGATCTTCCGCGGCTGGAACACCGGTGAACTGGAATCCTTCCTCATCGAGATCACCGCCGACGTGCTGGCCCACACCGACGTGGCGACCGGCAAGCCCTTCGTGGACATCGTGCTGGACCAGGCCGAGCAGAAGGGCACCGGCCGGTGGACCGTGCAGAGCGCCCTCGACCTGGGCATCCCGATCACCGGTATCGCCGAGGCCACGTTCGCCCGGTCGCTGTCCGGCCACGCCGACCAGCGTGAGGTCGCCGCCTGCACGTTCAGCGAATCCGGCGACGACTCCTGGACCGTCTCCGATCGGGACGCGTTCATCGAGGACGTCCGCAAGGCGCTGCTCGCTTCGAAGATCATCGCGTACGCGCAGGGCTTCGACCACATCCGCGCGGGCAGCCAGGAGTACGGCTGGGACATCGACATGGGCGGCGTGTCCACGATCTGGCGGGGCGGCTGCATCATCCGGGCACGGTTCCTCGACCGCATCCGTGAGGCGTACGACCAGCAGCCCGACCTGGCCACGCTGATGGTCGCGCCGTACTTCGCGAAGGCCATCATCGACGGCGTGCCGAGCTGGCGGCGTGTGGTCGCCGACGCGGCCCGGGCCGGCATCCCGACGCCGGCGTTCTCCTCCTCGCTGGCCTACTTCGACGGGCTGCGCCGCGACCGGTTGCCGGCCGCCCTGATCCAGGGGCTGCGGGACAACTTCGGTGCGCACACGTACCTCCGGGTCGACCGTGAGGGCAGCTTCCACACGCTGTGGGCGGGCGACCGTTCCGAGACCGGGGGCGGATCGGCGACTCCGTCGGCCTGAGCCCGCGGTCGCCGACCCGACCTGGCGACGCCAACCTGGCTACAACAACCTGGCTACAACAACCTGGCGACACCCTCCTGCCCGGCCCGGTTCCCGCCGTGCCGGGCAGGTTCGCGCGTGGGAGCGGTCGCGCCGAATCAACGGTGTTCGGATTCACCGGTGTTCGGACCTGGCCGGCCCCCGCGCCGGCGGGTGCGCCGGGCGCAGCAGCGCGACGAGCCCGTAAGGGTCGTGCAGCGGTGCGGGGAAGTCGACCCGGATGCGGCGCGGCGGTACGCAGTTCCGTGCGGTCGGGTCGGTCAGTTCGACGAGCACGCCGTAGCGGTCGAGCCGGACGGGCGTCACGATCGCCCCACAGGTACCGGCGCCGGGTGCGAGCCGGTGCAGCAGGGCGGCCAGCTCGCCGCGATGATGGTCGGCGAGGTGGGCCAGCAGGGCACCCTCGATGGGGTGGAGCGGGTCGGGCTCGGCGGCGGCGTACTCGGCCGGATCGACGTCGACGGTGTCGCGGTTCCCCGCGCCGTGGTTGTCGGCGGGGCCGTGGCGTCCGGCCGGCTCGTAGTCTCCGAGGGCCGCGCCGTCCTCGACCGTGGCGCCGCACGGCTGGAGGTTCGCCGGCGGTTCGAGCCGGACCGCGACGACCCCGACCCGGTACAGCACGAAGCCCCGGCCGAGTCCCAGCAGATCACCGGTGGGCCGCACGGTCGCGAACTCCAGCGCGGCGTCGCGCGCACCGGTGCCGGTGAGCGGTCGCGCCCAGCCGGACACCCAGGCCCGGCCGAGGCTCGGTGCGGTTGGGCCGGGCGGCACGTCGGGTACGGCGACCGCGACCGGGACATCCGATCCGTTCCCGGCACGCCAGAGCGCTTCGGCGGCGGTCGACGCGTACCCGACGAGCATGAGCGGTTGACCGGCGGCGTCCGCGACGTACCGGACCGGTACCGGTGCCGCCCACCGCGGCACATGAACGAGTCCGGGGAGATGGCCGGCGACCAGCGTACGGGCGATCTCGGCCGGCAGAGCTGGGCCCAACATTAGGTAAGGCTAGCCTAATTAGCGTCGCGTGGGTCGCCCGGGCCCCGGATTGCCCCGGAAGCGCCAGCCGCCAGCCGCCAGCGCCAGCCGCCAGCCGCCAGCGCCAGCCGCCAGCGCCAGCGCAGGCGCCGGCCGATGCCGTCAGATCTGGCCGGGGAAGAAGCCGTGGCGGGCGATGGGCTCGACGATCTGCTGCTCCTCGTAGCTCAGGTGGGACAGCAGGGTGTCGGTGAGGACATCCACCGCCCGCCGCAGTTCGCCGAAGTCCTCGGGCGCGCGGTGCGGGTGCTCGCCTCCGCGGACCAGGTTGACCAGTGCCCGGTCGACGCCCTCGACCACCTCGTGGATGACGACGTGTTCCTGTCGCAGGCGATCCACGACCGGCGCCAGGGCCGGCTCCGACCGGCGCAGGTGCGGGAAGATCGATCCGTCCTCGATCCCGTGGTGCTGGGTGACCAGCGTGCAGTAGGACGCGCAGTACGCGCCCAGAGTCCAGTTGTTCTGCCGCATCGTCATCTCGTGCAGCGCCCCGCGGGCTCGGCCCGGCGACATGGTGCCCCTCGTCACCTGCTCAAGCAGGTCGCGGAGCTGTGCCAGCTCTTCGCGCAGGTGGTCGTGCACCTCGACGAGGTGGTGCCCGACGGACCGGGCCCGCTCCGTGTACACGTGGCCGGCCGGGGCCGGCGGGCGCACCGGGCGGGTGGACTCGTCCCACAGCCCGTGATCGGTCAGCCGCACGCCCGGATCCGGCGTCGGGGTGATGGCGAGGACCGTGCAGCCGAGGACCGTGGAGCCGCCGGCCTCGATGACGTCGCGCTCGGGACCGGCGGTGGGGTCGCCGGCCTCCGCCAGATCGGGGCTCCGGTCCGGGTTTCCCGGGTCGGCGGACGTCTTGCGGGTACCCGGATCGGTCCGTTGCGCCGCGACGAGTTCCCGTACCGCGGGCGCGACCTCCAGCCCGAAGCGTTGGATCGCGGACGGATCGTCGCCGCTGAGGATGAATCCGGAGATGCCGTGGTCCAGGGCGAGCCCGGCGAGGTCCTCCGCCCACCGGCTCGGCGGCCCGGTCAGCAGTCCGGAGGCGGTGCCGGTGAACTGTCCGGAGATGTTGAGCAGGCGGCGTACCGAGCGGGGATCCCGTCCGGCCTCTGCCGCCCCCTCGTCGATGTGCGCGTTGAGGTCGACCAGTTCGGCGGGGCCCTTCCGCAGGTACGCGAGGGTGGGCAGCCAGCCGTCGGCCGCCCGGCCGACCAACCCGAGCATCCGTGGCTTGTACGCGCCGACCCAGATGCCGATGTCGTGCGCGGGGGCCGGGCCGCGCTTGGCACCGACCACGCGGTAGTAGTCGCCGGCGACGCGTACGCCCCCGCGCTGCTGGGCGTCCCAGACCGCACGGATGATTCCGATCGCCTCCTCCAGCGCGTCGACGGCCTGGCCGGCGGTCAACCGGCGCCCGCCGCTCGCCTCGATCGCGTCCCAGAACGCGCCCGCGCCGATGCCGAGTTCGACCCGGCCGGCGCTGAGCAGATCGAGGCTCGCGGCACTGCGCGCGAGCACGACGGGTTGCCGCAGGGGCAGGTTGAGCACGTTGGCGGTCAGCCGGATGCGGGTCGTCGCCGCGGCGAGGTACGACATCAGCGTCCACGTGTCGAGGAAGGCCGGCTGGTAGGGGTGGTCCTGGAACGTGGCGAGGTCCAGTCCCGCCTGCTCGGAGAGCCGTGCGAGCGCCACCACGTCGTCCGGGTGCTGCGCGGTCGGCGTGAGGAAACTGCCGAAGAGCAGTTCGTGCCCGTAGTCGGTCATGCTGTGGTGCCGCCTTCGTGTGGTGTGTCGCCGGGTTGCTCACGCGGATCGTTCGCGCGGATCGTTCACGCGGTGCTGGGATCGTCGGGGTCGATGCGGTCGAGGACGCGCCTGCCGATGTCGCGCAACTGGCGTACCTGTGCGGTGGTCAACGCGTCGACGACGAGGCGCCGTACCGTCTCCACGTGCCCGGGCGCGGTCGCCACGACCGTGTCCCAGCCGGCCCCGGTGAGGACGGCATTGGTGGAGCGGCCGTCCCCGGGGCACAGTTCGCGGCGCACCCAGCCGCGCCGTTCGAGCCGCTTCACGACGTGGGACAGCCGCGACAGTGAACCGCCGGCGAACCCGGCCAACTCGGTCATCCGCAGGGTGTGCCCGGGCGCCTGCGACAGGCCGGTCAGCACGAAGTACTCGAAGGTGTTCATGCCGGCGTCGCGCTGCAACTGCGCGTCCAGCGCCGCCGGAAGCTTCATGAGCATCCCGGCCAGCGACAGCCAGGCGTCCCGCTCGTCGGGCGTCAGCCAGCGCGGCTCTCGTGCCACACCGGCCTTACCCGCCGCGCTCGTCCGTGGCGTGGCCGCCCATCGTGTGGCTGTCCGTGGCGTGGCCGTCCGTCGGGTACCCGTTCGTCGGGTGGCCGCCCGTTCTGTGGCCGCCCCGTCGCGCCCGGTGGTCCTGCTCACGACTCCCAGCGTACCGCCATTAGTTGAAGCTTCAAGTGATTCGGAGCACTCAGGGTCGTGGCGGTCCGAGGCTCGGCAGTGGTGCGGGTACTGGTGGTGGCGTTCGTGGCGTTCGTGGCGTTCACGACGTGACGGCCGGCGCCTGATCCGCCCGGACCGAAGCGACGTTCCTCCCGACCTCGTGGCGGGTGCGTGGCAGCGCGACGCTCGTGGCGATCAGCCACAGCAACCCGCCGAAGCGCCCGATCGGCAGCGTCACGTCGAGGGCCGACGTGAGCAGGGTGAGCGTGGACAGCACGCCGACGCCGGCGATGACCAGTCCGGTCCAGGCGAGCGCCTTGGGAACGAAGCGCAGCAGGAGCGACGGCACCGCGATCCCGGCGAGCAGCAGAGCGAACGGGACCACGAAGCCGGGGCCGCCGGTGGCGAAGGCGAGGTCGGCCAGGGCGTGCGCCAGAGCGGGATCGGCGGTGGTACCGGCGGCATCGATCTGCGCGGCGGTCCACGTGACGAGGCCCGAGAGCGCCAGCGAGGCGGTGGCGAGCAGGCCGCCGGCGAGCCCGATGACCGCGCCCGGGGCGGTGACCCCCAGGGTGCGCATGCGCCGGTACGCGGTGGCGGTCCAGATGGCCAGCGGCAGCGATGCGCCGAAGTTCAGGAACCCGGCGACCTGCAGGGCGGTGTGGTGGGTCCGGTCATAGGCCAGGACGGACGCGGCCGATGCGGAGGGGTGGGGGAGCGTGGCGGACAGGGCGACGGCGACGACCGCCAACACCGCGTACGCGAGGGCGGGTGCGAGTGGTGGCGGACCGCCCGGGGGGCCGGTGCGGCGGGGTGCCGGCGGCGGTGTGGTGGTCATGGGGTTCCTCCTGTGCCGCGGATGACGTACTCGTATACAGAGGATAATAGTTATCGCGTGTGTACTATTGTCAAGTGGGTATGGTAGTGCGATGAGCGGGAGACGTGACGGCCCCACCGACCAGGGGGCGCGACGGCAGACCGGGAACGCGTTCCTGCTGGCTCAGCTCGGCGCGCACGCGGCGGCGCGGTTCGCGGCGCGCATCGCGGCGCTGGACCTCACGCCGGCCCAGGCCGGACTCCTGCGGCTGATCGCGTGGCAGCCGGGCCAGAGCCAGCAGGCCGTGGCCCGCCAGCTCGGCACCCCCGCGAGCCGGTTGGTGCTTCTGGTCGACGGGTTGGAAGCACGCGGCCTGATCGAGCGGCGCCGCAAACCCGACGACCGCCGGCACCACGCGCTGCACCTCACCGGCGACGGCGTCGAGTTCATGCGCCGCCTCGGCAAGCTCGGCGCGGCGCACGAGGACGACATTCTCGCCGCACTCGACGCCACCCAACGGGAGCAGTTGCGCGAACTGCTCGGCCTCGTCGCCGCCCAGCAGGGCCTCACGGCCGGCGTCCACCCCGGGTACCGCCAGCCGATCGAATGACGGCACCCGCCCGGTCCCGCGAAGGACGGGGCGGGCGCCGGGAATCCGGATGTCAGTAGACGAAGGGCCACCCGGACGAGTCGTAGCCGAGCAGGTTGATGCCGAGGTAGGAAGCGCCGCTGTTGGCGTAGTAGTGGTAGACGAGGACGTTGGCGTCGGTGTCGGCCAGCACCGCCTCGTGCCCCGGTCCGTGGATGCTGCCGTGGCCGGCCAGCACCTGGGTGCCGCCACCGGCGGTCATCGCGGTGCCGTTGCGGTCGACGTACGGGCCGCTGACGCTCGTCGATCGGCCGACCATGATGCGGTACGTGCTGGAGGCGCCCTGGCAGCACAGGTCGAAGGAGACCCACAGGTAGTAGTAGCTGCCGTGCTTGAAGATGTACGGCGCCTCGATCGCGGTGGTGCTGCCGGTGTGCTGCGCGAGGCCGGTGATGGTGGTGCCCGACCGCTTCCCGGTGGCCGCGTCGAGAGCGATGAGCTTGATGCCCGTCCAGAACGAACCGAAGTCCAGCCACCAGCGACCCTGGTCGTCGACGACGAGGTTCGGATCGATCGCGTTGTAGTTGTTGCTGCTGCTGGTGGAGATGACCAGTCCCTGGTTGGTCCAGCTGCCGGCCGCGCCGGTGGGGCTGGTGGCCAGGAAGATGGCCGAGTTCTGGGAGCCGAACGAGGAAGCGGCGTAGTACATGTAGTACTGGCCGTTGTGGTAGGAGATGTCGGGCGCCCACAGTTGGTTGCTTCCCCCGGTGTAGGACAGGGTCCACGAGGCGCCGTTCGGGAACGCGGAGCCGGCGTTGTGCCAGCCGGTGCGGTCGGTCGAGGTCTTGATGGTGATGTTCGCGCCGGTGTGCACGAGGATGTAGCCGCCGCTGGGCGTCTTGACCACGGACGGGTCGTGCACGCCGGTGTCCCCGGTGACCGTGCCGGGGTTCGGGTACGCGGCCGGAGGCGTGGTCGGGGTGGACTGGGGTGCGGGCGTCGGGCTGGCGCTGCGGGTGGGTATCGGGGTGGACGTCGCGCTGGGGACCGCGGTGCGGGTGGCGCTCGGCGTGGCACTCGCGGTGCGCGTCGGCGTGGGCGTGGTGGATACCGCGCCGGTACAGGTGGTGCCGTTCACCGCGAAGCTGGTCGGCACGGGATTCGTGGCGTTGTTCCACGAGCCGTTGAACCCGAACGAGGCGGTGGCGCCGGTGGCGAGGGCCCCGTTGTACCCGGCGTCTTCGGCGGTCACCGCCGCGCCGGACTGGGTGATCGTCGCGTTCCACGCCTGGGTCACGGTCTGACCGGCCGAGTAGGACCAGGTCAACGTCCACCCGTTCACGGCGTCGCCGAGGTTGGTGATGGTCACGCTGGCGCCGAAGCCACCCTGCCACTGGTTGGTCACCGCGTAGTCGACCCGGCAGCCCGCGCTGGCCGCCTGGGCCGCGACCGCGGCCACCGTACCCGCGCTCGCGGCAACCGCCATCGCCAGCGCGAGGAACATGCGTCGTTTCATGGTGCTCGCCATGCGAGTCTCCTTACCGGGATCGGCCACCCGTGCCCGGACCCGGGCCGCCGGCTGACGTGCGCAGTCACGTGGGCCGGTCGCTCGGTCGGCGAGTCCCGTTGCCCAGGGACGCGGGCGCCTGCCGGCCCTCGACCCGGGAGGCTCTGCGCACGCCGGCTCCATAGCGCGGACGGGCATACCCGGGCTGCCGGCGATTGTTACCGGTAACATCGATATCTGTCAAGCAATGGATGCCTCAGGAGGGCTCGGCGAGCAGGCGCAGCAGTTCGGCGTACGCGAACGGATCGGTGACCGCCCTCCGGCCGAGTTCCGGCCCGTTCAGCGGTGCGCCGTCCGGCCCGCGCAGCACCCCGGGTACGGCGGGGTCCGCACGTACCCACCCCTGGCCCAGCAACGCGTCTTCCAGCAGGTCGAGCCAGCCGACTGCCTGCAACCGTCCGATGTCGAGGTCGTCGGAGTCCGGGTGGCCGTCCGCCCGGGCCACTTCCACCGGCCTGGTGCGGAGCACCTCGGCGGCCTCGACGCGGGTGTGTGGCTCGTGACCGAGGACGCCGGCCACGGCGTCGAGCAGGCTGCGCGCGTCCCGGGCGGCAGCGCGGCGCCAGACCTGTGCCGGAGCGGCCTCGAACGTACGCCAGCGCCGCGACGAGTCCCGGCGGGCATCGGGTGAGGCCTTCGTCGCCAGCCGCCGCCGTTCCCTCGAAGTCAGCGGCGACAGCGGTACGGCGTCGGGAGCCGGCATGAAGTCCAGCGGCTGCCCGACGAGGTCCTTCGCGGCCGCGCGGAGGCCCGGGTGACGGCGGCCCACCGCCGTCGCCTCGTCGGGATCGACGTCCCAGGCGGGCAGGTCGGCACCGGCGACCGCCCGGCGCCGCCACCCGTCGTGCAGGTCCTCGATCCGGTAGCGCCGGAGCCCGACCCGCTTCCTGAGCTCGTCGTGGCGCAGGATCCGGAACAGCTCGTAGTCGTCGTCGATCCGGGCGTGGCGGATGAACGCCCGTGCCGCGACGTGAGCGTCGGTCAGCCCGCCATCGGCCCGGCGCTCCACGGCGCCGGCGAACGCTCCGAGAGCCTGCGCCACAGCCGCGTCGCGCCGGGACGGGCGCTTCCCATCGTCCAGGACAGCGATGTCGTCCATGGATTCGGCCCAGCGCCGGTACAGGCGGATCGCCAGCGATGGCCGCTCACTCGCCAGTACCGCCAGTTCGTGCTCGACGAGGGCCGTCAGCTCCGGGCGGCTCAGCGCGTACGCCGCCGGAAGGCCGAGGACCAGTTCCCGGCGGCCGGCGCCCATACGGCCGGACACCGCGGCCTCATGGCCGAGCCAGATCCGGTCCGGGGCCGGCAGCCCCATCCGCGCGGCGACCTCGACCACCAGCGCGTGCATCTGCGGCTGCCGCCGCGCGGTGACCGGCGCACCGGCCGGCACGAACCGGGCGACCACCCACCAGACTGCGGCGCTCGCGGCGCCGAGCACGGCCTCGGCCGGCAGCCCGATGTCGCTCCACCCCAGGGCGATCAGTGCGACGACCACGGCGGCGAACGCGACGGTACCGGCGTTGAAGCGCAGCAGCAGCCACCAGCCGCGGGCCGCACCCAGATCGCCCGGAAGCACGCCTCAGACCTCCGGGGCGTACACCAGTTGCCGCGCCACCGAGGCGCACGCGTCGGCGCCCACCTGCAGGCCCTTCGACGTCTGCGAGCCGGCGAACTGCATCTCCACGGCGAGCACCGAGTCCGGGAGGATGGCCATGCAGTTGATGTGCCACCGGGCGTCGGCGTAGATGTAGGTCCAGCCGTTCTTGATGGCCGCGGCCTGTGCCAGCGACGCCGGCAGGCCGTCGATGATTCCCCAGCGGCCGCCCTGCTTCGTCTTGGAGATCTGGTCCTTGACCGTCCCGCGCACGTGGCGCATCTTGTCCAGCAGCCACTGGGTCCACGTGGCGCCGGCCGCGACCCCGGTGCCGACGCACCTGCCGTAGCGGGCCGCGTCGGCCGGGGTGATCTCGGTGTAGCTCCAACTCTGGCCGAGCGAGGTGTGGGTCAGCTTGCACGTGGCGATGAGCCGCTGGATGGCGACCGGGCCGCCGTCCAGGTTGTAGTACTTGTCCGCCATCTGGTCGTTGCTGTCCTCGATCATGAGGGTGATGTCGGACAGCGCCTGCTGCGTCGGCTGCTTCGGGCCCAGCCGGCGCAGGTAGTCGGCGGCGAGCCAGGCCTTGACCATCGACTCGGTGGTGTTGGTGACGGTGTCCCTGTTCGCCGACCCGACCATCGTGCCGGTGTGCAGGTCCAGCAGTGCCCAACCGAACAGGTACATGCCGGCCGGGGTGGTGACCGGGGCGGCCCGCAGGGTCGGTGGCGGAGGTGCGGCCTGCATCGCGACGTTGGCCCTGCCGGGCGACGGCGAGGTGCTCGCCGACCCCCGTTCGGGGTCGTTGGCGAGCCGGGCCCGGGCGGCCGGTACCAGCACGAGCAGCGCCCCGACCGCCACCACGGCGACCAGGCCGAGGAGGACGAGCGGGCGCAGGCGGGCCAAACCGGGGCTCCAGACAGGCGAGGGGACGGCACACGTCGAGGCGTACCGAGACGTTAGCGGATCCGGCGACCGTCACGCTCGCCCGCGGCGGCCGAGGGGTTCACCCGCTTGGAGTTGATGTCCACGCTCGCGGGTCAGCCGCTCTACACGGCGTACGGGTTCCAGCCACTCGAACGGGTGCGGGACGCCACCGGTGGGGCCCCGGTGCCGCTGGTCAAGATGGGGAAGCGGATCAACCCGGCGGTGTGCCCCGCCGGCTAGTGCATGGGCCGGTGGACACCTCGATCGCGGCGCGGACGGGGTCGCCCGCCCACCGGCTCGGGAACGCGTCGACCAGCCGCCAGCCCGCGCCCAGCAGGGTCCGCTGGCGCTCGATGTGCGACTCCGTACCACCGGGGTGCACCTCGCAGATCAGGCCGAACGCGTCGTCGCCCGTACCAGCGCACAGATCGAGCCGCCAGGTGCCGACCGGGTACGACCCGCGTACGGGCACGCCGGCTTGGTGCAGCCGCGTGGCGAGCGCGCCGGCCCAGGACTGCCGGTCGGGTGCCGGTGAGTCCCGCGGTGCCAGTGAGTCCCGCGGTCCCGGTGGATCCTGCGGTGCCGGGCTCGGGCCGGCGCTGGCGTAGGCGAGATAGTCGCCGATGATGCCGGTCGCCGACGTCAGTGAGGTCACGATGACCATCCGGCGGCGGGCACGGGTGATCAGGACGTTGAACAGGTTGGGATCGGCGGCGAACCGGCGGCGGGCCGGGGAGTCGCCGTCGACCAGACCGAGTGCGGCGATCACGATGTCGGCCTCGCTGCCCTGGTACGCGTGCACGGTGCCGCTGCGCAGCCGCAGCCCCTCGATCTGCTCCACCGTGAACGCGGCCAACAGCGCGCTCTCCAGCGCGTCGGCCTGGGCCCGGAACGGCGTGACGACCGCGATGTCGGTGTGCCCCTCACCGGTGAGCGACCGGATCAGGTCGACGACGGCGTCGACCTCGGCGCGGTTGACGCCGTCGGCGACCGTTCCGGCGACCCGTACGACATCGATCAGATCCGCGGCCTCGTTGCGCGGATGGCGGGTGACCAGAGCGATGCGGTCGCGGTAGAAGCGGTGCGCCGAGAACTCGATCAGGTGCGGCGCGGACCGGTAGTGCTCGACCAGGGCGGTGACCGGTGCGGCGCCCGCGGCGACGTCGAAGGCGCTGACCCGCCGGACGTCGAGGCGGTCGGCCATGCCGCCCAGCCCCTGCCGCTCCAGCGCAAGCGAGACGTCGACGTCCGCGACGAACGAGACGAAGCGCAGTTGCCGCGGATCGCCCGCGACGAGTGCGCGGCGGGCGCGGGCGAACACCGGTGCCGCCCGGATCTGATCGACGTGTACGCCCTCGTCGATGATCACGAGGTCGAAGAGGCCCGGTACCGGCGGCAGCAGGTCCTCCACGTCGGTGATGGTGCCGATCCACAACGGCAGGGCCCGCACCAGCGCCGCGCCGTCCAGGCTCGCGAGCATCTCCCGGCGCCGGTTGCGGCCGGCCTGCAACGCGGTCGCCAGCACCACCGCGCTGCGGCGTGCCTGCCGGGTCCACCGGCGGGCGCTGGCGGCGCGATGGCGCATGGCGGTGCCGATCGAGGTGGCCAGGGCGGCGTCCGCGTCGGTCAGTTCCCGCCAGGCCGCGCCGAGATCGGTGCCGCCCGCCGCCGCCAGCGCCGCCGCCGCCCGGCTCGCCTCCGCGGCGTCGAGGGCGGCCCGGATCCGGGCCGGGGGTACGCCCGCCGCCGCGCCGGCCGCCCGCCGCAACCGCCGGTACGCGAGGTCACGCGCCCGCCGCCGCCACCACCCGGTGGTGGTCTCGCCGCCGTGTTCGCCGAAGGCCCGCGCGGCGAGGCGCCGTGCCCGGGACAGGTCGAAGTCCGGGCGGAACGGGCCGGGCACCTCGGCATCGAGGCCGGCGATGAGCGGCGCCCAGTGCGACAGCGACGCCGCGCGGCGCTCCAGGTCGAGGGCGGCGGTGATCGCCGAGCGTACGGCCGACACGCGCCCGGTCGCCGCCGCCACCGCCTCGTCGTCGGCCCGCAACTGCCGGTCGGGTACGCCGACCGCCGCACCCTGGCCCAGCTCCGCCACGATGGCATCCCGCCGTTCCGCGTCGCCGAAGAGGACCGGCGTGGGGCCGGGGTACCGGCGCAGAAGCGCGGCGAGCGCGTCCACGGCGGCGGGGGACTGGGCGGCCACCAGCACACAACCGCCCCGGTCCACGGCGTCGAGGGCGGCGGCCACCAGAGCATGGCTCTTACCGTTGCCGGGCGGTCCGGACACCACGACCAGTCGCTCGGTGCGTGTCCGGCGCACGGCCTCGCGCTGTGCCGCGTTCAACGGCAACGGCGAGTCGACGCTGTCGTGTCCGTCGCCGTCCGCGCCGGTGGTGTGCGCGCCGGCGTCGTCCAGGCCGTACACCGGGGCGAGCGCGGTCGCCTCCAGGCCGGGCCGGGCGGCCCAGGTCAGCAGCGTGTCCCGCATGCCCGGCGAGCGCACGTCACGGATCACGAACAGGGCCGCCGCCGCGACCGCCACGAGTTTCGAGTCGGCGGGCCGCTTCGGCGGCTGGTCCAGCACGTCCGACACGATGAGCCCGGACGCCTCGGCAGCGGCGCGGATCCAGGCCGCCGTGCCGGTGGCTCGCAACCAACCCGAACTGCCCAGCCCCGGCGCCTCCTCCAGCCGCCCGGCCAGCGCGCGGTCCTCGACCAACGCGGTCAGTTCGAGGTCGCCGGCCGGTACCACCCGGTAGCCGCGTAGCCCCCGTTCGAGGCGGACGGGCTGGGTGAGCAGCGGCAGCCGGACGGTGCGGCGCACCCCGTCGACCTCCATGCTGCCGACGACGAACGCCCAGCCGCGGCGCAGGATCCGCTCATCCCGGCTCAACGCGTCCATCGCGGCCAGGCGGTCGATGCCGCGGCTGCGGCCCGCGCGGTCCGGGTCGGGCAACCACTGCAGGGTCTGGCCGGCTCGGCACACGTCGAAGACGCGCTCGCCCGGCGCGGGCGCCAGCTCGGCCAGGGCGGTCAGGATCTGTCGCGGCTGCATCGGAAGACGATTGTGCCCCATGGGGGCGACGCCCCCCGGCGATCGGGCCCACCGGGCCGGCGCGCGGCGAGTCGGCGGTGGCCGGTGTCCGGCGAGTCGGCGCCGAACGGTCCGGCGTCCGGAGAGCCGGGGCCGGCGAGTCAGATGCGCAGGTCGGTGACCGTCGGCCAGCCGTCGCGGTAGTCCAGCTGCCCCAGGCCGAGGTGGAAATCGCCCTGCCGGGCCGCGTCGTAGTAGTGGAACGCGATCGTGCCGCCGCTGACCGACGCCCCGCCGGGGCCGCGCATGTCGCCCTCGCCGTCCAGCAGCGCGCTGCCTCCGCCGGCGAGCATCGACACCCCCGCGCGGTCGAGGTACGGCCCGCCGACGGTCCGTGACCTGCCGACCACCTCGCGGTATGTGCTGTTGGAACCCTGGCAGCAGGAGTCGAACGAGACGAACAGGTAATACCAGCCGCCGTGCTCGACCAGGTACGGCGCCTCGACCGCGTTCGGTCCGAAGTGCCGGTCGACGAGCGCGATGCGGGCCGGCTGCACCGTGTCCGGCTTGCCCGACGGCAACTCGACCGGGATGAGCTTGACCCCGCTCCAGAACGAGCCGAACGCGAGCCACGCCGAGCCGGAGCCGTCGACGAACAGGCTGGGGTCGATCGCGTTGTAGTCGTCGGTCACGTTCGACTCCGTCACGAGTCCCTGGTCGACCCAGGCGTACCGGGGGTCACGCGGATCCAAGGTGGCGTTGGTGAACAGCCCGATGACCGAGTGGTTGGAGCCGAACGTCGATGCCGCGTAGTACAGGTACCACTGACCGTCGTGGTACGAGACGTCCGGCGCCCACAGGTTCGTGACACCCGGAACGGCCTGGACGACCCAGGACGGGATCGCGGTGCCCACCGTTCCGGCCGACGACCAGGTGCGGCCGTCCCGGGAGGAGCGGATCTGGATGGTGCCGCCGGCCACCTGCGGGTCGCCGGTCGAGAAGACGTACCAGCCGCCCGCGGTGCGGGCCAGGCTCGGGTCGTGGGTGTGCGCGTCGCCGGCGATGCGGTGCGGCGGGGTCACCTGGCTGGCCAGCGGCGCTCCGCCCTGGGCATTCGGCAGATGGCCCGGCAGCAGCATGCCCAGAGCCAGCAGCGCGGCCGCGACCGGCACCGCGAGCAGCGGACGGGCCAGCCCAGTCGTGGCACCCTTCACGGCTCCCCCTCATCGTCCGGGCCCACCGGGGTGTCCCGGACCGTTCCACGTTCCATCCTCACGGTCCCGGCTCATCTTCACCGAGCGCGGAGGACACCGTCAATATCGGTCGCCGTCGAACGGGTTTCGACCCGTGCCGGCAGGTCGCCGGCATCGTGGCCGGCTGTGGTGCGGCCAGACCGTGATCGGTGGGAGGCGACGGCGCCGGTGCGGCCACGGGCGGCGGGCGCGGGCATACTGGCCGTCGTGCGGATCTTAATAACGGGTGGTACCAGCGGGCTCGGTCTTGCCATGGCACGGGCGCTGGCCGCCGACGAGCACCAGATCGTGATCACGGGTCGGTCCGGACAGCGGGCGGCCGAGGTCGCGGCCACGCTGCCCGACGCCGTGCGGGGAGTCGGCATGGACGTGCGCGATCCCGACTCCGTTCGCGCGGGACGGGACCTGGCGGTGAGCGCGCTGGGCGGGCTCGATGTGCTGATCAACAATGCGGGACTCGGGATGCGTACGGTCAATCCGCACTTCCTGAGCGAGCTTCAGCCGTTCTGGGAGGTTCCCCTGCCGGCCTTCCGTGATGTCGTCGACACCAATCTGACCGGTTACTTCCTGGTCGCGGCCACGGTCGTCCCGGACCTGCTGGCCTCGGGGCAGGGGCGGATCGTCAACGTGACGGTGAACGATTCGACCATGCGGCGGGGCGGATTCGTGCCGTACGGGCCGTCGCGCGCGGGCTCCGAGTCGCTGTCCAGGATCATGGCTGCCGACCTGGCGCACACCGGCGTACGGGTGAATCTGCTGCTTCCCGGCGGGGCCACCCGGACCGGAATGGTCCCCGACGAGGCCGCGGACCTGCCGGGTCTGTTGTCGCCGGACGTGATGGCGGCGCCGGTGCGCTGGCTGTGCTCCCCGCAGGCCCGGGATGTCCACGACGAACGGATCGTCGCTACGGAGTTCGAGGGCTGGCTGGCTCGGCGTCCCGGCTGACGGTCCGGCGTCCCGGCTGACGGCTCGGCGCCGCCGTGAACGCGGAGGGCGGAGACGGCACGCCGCCTCCGCCCCCGATCGCGAGGGATCAGCTGACCAGTTGCCAGAGGGCGGGGACGTTCGGCGGTTCCCAGCCGACCAGCGAGGTGTGGCTCTGCAGGCACCGGTACGTGTGGCCGCCGTAGGTGACCGTCTGCCCGACCGCGTACGCGGTGTTGGCCTGCCAGGTTCCGCCGGAGCCGCCGCCGCCCGAGCCGCCGCCGCCCCCGCCGGAGCCGCCGCTGACCTGGTTCACCGCGGTCTGCGCCTCGGCCATGTGCGCCTGGTACGCGCCGTTGGTGTACGTCGTCCACTGCGTCCAGCCGCCGTTGGCCCAGATGGTGTGTGTCGCCTGCGCCGCGCAGGTCGGGTCGAAGGCGCAGGAGTCCGAGACCTCGGAGTGCCAGTACGAGTTGATCTGCCACATGCCACGGTCGACGCTGCAGTCGGTGTCGATGAGCCGGGCGTGGCTCCAGCCGGCGCTCTCCGCCTCGGCGACGGCCACCGCGATGACCCAGTTGGTACCGGTGAAGCCGCCATGCTGAGCGAACTGGGCGACCTGCACGGTGCTGTAGTGGGTTCCTTCGAGGAAGCTCTGCTGAGTACAGGTGGCCGTCGGCGCGGCCGTGGCGCGGGGCGATCCCACGCTGGCGTACGCCGGAGTGCAGAGCAGCGCGGCCACCGCGCCGGCAAGCACCATGGTGGCGCCGGCGATGGCCCGGCGAGAGAGGAGCATGGCGACCTCCGATAATTAGGAAGGTTTCTTAAACGTTCATCACGCTAGGCCAACCATTCAGGACAGTCAATACCCGTCGGCGTCGCCGATCCCCTTGCCGGCCGGGGCGGGAACGACTGTCGAGTCGGCCGGTCGAGCCGGCGTCGAGCCGTGCGCCGTCGCGGTCGGGGCGGGCGCCCGGTTCGTTACCATCAAGCGGCACCCCGGTGCGTTCACCGGCCCCGGGGCAGCCCTCGGATCGGGGAGGAGAGCGTGACGGTACCCACGCTCGTCGTTGTCAGCGGCCCGCCCGGCTCCGGCAAGACCACGCTCGCCCACGCGATCGCCGGTACTCTCGGCTGCCCGGCGATCTGCCGTGACGAGATCAAAGAGGGCATGGCCCACGCGACACCCGGCTACGCGCCGATCCCGCGCGACCCGCTCGATTACCGGACGCTGGCGGCGTTCTTCGACGTCCTCGGTCTCCTGCTGCGCAAGGGAGTCACCGTGGTCGCGGAGGCGGCCTTCCAGGACCGGCTCTGGCGGCCGGGTCTCGAGCCGCTCGCCGACCTCGCCGCGATCCGGATCGTCCGCTGTACCGTCGACGCCGCGGTCGCCCACGCCAGGATCGTTCACCGCGTCGAGGTGGACCCCCGCCGGGCCGCACACGGCGACCGCCACCTGCTGCGGGCGCTGGCGAGCGGGTCGGCCCGCGCGGATGCGTTCGTGCCGATCTCGCTGGCCGCACCGACGATCCACGTCGACACGACGGACGGCTACCGACCCGGGCTCCCGGACATACTGTCCTTCATCGACTGCCCGCCGCGGTCCTGACGCCCGCCGCGGCCGTGGCGCGCCGCGGTCGTGACGCGCGCCGCGGTCGTGACGCGCGCCCCGGTTCTGACGCCCGCCCCGGTTCTGACGCCCGCCGCGGTTCTGACGCGCCCGGCCCTGACGCGCCGACGGGACAGAGAAATGTCGGTGACGCTCGATACTCTGCCCGCCATGACGAGAAACAGGGTCGACTACAGTCGTCCGGGCGCCTTCACGACGCTGGACGCCGGCCAGGAACGGCTCGCCGATGGCCTGCCGGACAATCCGGTCGAGATCTGCAAGGCCGTGCAGAGTCTCATCATCCAACCGGATGACGCCGCCTCGTTGCCGGTCGGGCAGGAGCGCCTGGCCGAGAAGAACCTGCGACGCGCGGGCGACATCATCGGTCGGCTGACCGGGCTCGACCCCGCGCCACTCCACGTCCCGCGCGCGCCACACCTGCGGGTGGTCGGCACGTGCCGTCATTTCGCCGTGATCGGCTGCACCCTGCTGCGCCTGCGGGGCATTCCCGCACGTGCCCGCTGCGGCTTCGCCACCTATTTCGTTCCCGGCAAGGGCGTCGACCACTGGATTGTGGAGTATTGGCGTCCCGATGAGCGGCGATGGGCACGGATCGACACGGAGATCCTCGGCCAGACGGAGATTCCCGGCCAGACGGAGATTCCTAGCCAGACGGAGATCCTCGGCCAGACGGTCGTGACCGACCCCGCTGACCTGGCTCCCGGGCAGTTTCTGACCGGTGGCGAAGCCTGGGCACGCTATCGGGACGGGTCGATCGATCCGGACACGTTCGGCGTGCCGGGCACGACACACGCCTGGGGAGTGGGCGAGATCCGGGGCAACGCGATACGCGACCTCGCCTCGTTGCAGAAGCTCGAAACGCTGCCCTGGGACGAATGGGGCCGGATGACGGCCTCCTATCGGGGCGAAACCGGCCCCGACTATGACGCGCTCATGGACCGGATCTCCGCCGTGTGCGCGAAGGACGACCCGGACGCCATCGACGACCTCTATGCCAGCGAGGACCTTCGCGTGCCGGCCGACCTGATCCGCTAGCGGTCCAGCGGCTGACTCCTTCCGTGTGATGTCAAGGGTTTCCTCCTCCTCGCCCCGGTGTGCCGTGTCATGCTCCGGAATGACTCGTCGCGCCGCGGATGCCGTACGCCGGCGCGATGAGCCGCTGGGCGGCGGCGTCCACTACCTAGTTTGCGAGGTCAACCGTGGACGATGACCGCGGATTCATGGGCGACCAGGCGTCGCCGGTAGCCGAGCGCCGGCCCCCGGACGGGTTCAGCGAACTGGCCGCCAATGTCGGCGACGTCACGATCAACTACGTCCGTGGGGGTACCGGCCCCACCCTCGTGCTGCTGCACGGCTACCCGCAGACGTGGTACATGTGGCGCAAGGTCATGCCCGCCCTCTGCCGGCAGTACACCGTCGTGGCACCGGATCTGCGGGGCGCCGGCGACAGTAGCGCGCCGGCCGAGGGGTACGACAAGAAGACCCTCGCCGCGGACATCCACGGACTGCTCGCACAACTCCGTCTCGACGACGGGGTGCGCCTGGTCGGGCACGACGTCGGCACGATGGTCGCGTACGCGTACGCCGCCGAGCACCCCGAAGCCGTGGAGAGGCTCGTGCTGTGCGAGGCGCCGATCCCGGACCAGAGCATCTACCAGCTTCCGGCGCTGAGCCGGCGCGGGCCGGGGATCTGGAACTTCGGACTGTTCAATGTGGACAACGGCCTGCCCGAGCAGATCGTGGCCGGCCGCGAACTGTTGTGGGTGCAGGGGTTCATGGCGTCGATGGCGCTCCGGCCGGACGGCATCGACCGGGACTGCGTCCAGGAGTACGCCCGCTGCCTGCTCGACGAGGCGCACCTGCGGGCGAGTTTCGCCTACTTCCGGGCACTGGCGACGGACGTCGCCGACAACGCGCGGTATGGCGAAACCCCGCTCCCGATGCCGGTTCTGGCGCTCGGCGGGGCCGGTAGCCTCGGCGACGCCGTCGGCACGCAGGTTTCCCGGTACGCGACCGACGTCCGGCCCGGCGTCATCGAAGAGTCCGGGCATTGGCTGTTCGAGGAGCAGCCCGAGAGGCTGACCCAGCAGATGCTCGAATTCCTGCGATAGCGCCCCGTCGTCGTCGTCGCCGCCGCTGTCGTCGTCGCCGTCGCGGTCCTGCCCGGCCCCGGCCGGCCCTGCGTCGCGGGTACGTCAGACTGATCCCGTGTTGCCCGACCTGGATGCCGCCCCGGACACCGACCTGCCGGTGCGATCGGCGCTGCCCGACGTGCTGGCCGCACTGTCCGCGTCCGGTTCGGCGTTGCTGGTGGCTCCGCCGGGCTCGGGCAAGACCACACTGGTACCGCTGGCGATGGCCGACGCGATCCCGGGCCGGATCGTGGTGGCGCAGCCCCGGCGGATCGCGGCCCGGGCGGCGGCCCGGCGGATGGCCGCACTGACCCGTACGGCAGTGGGCGACCTGGTGGGGTACGCGGTGCGGGGGGAGCGGCGGACCGGCCCGGCGACCCGGGTCGAGGTGGTCACCACCGGCGTACTGCTCCGGCGGCTGCAACGGGATCCGGAGCTGTCCGGTACCGGTGCGGTGATGCTCGACGAGTGCCACGAGCGGCACCTGGACACCGACCTGGCGCTGGCCTTCCTCGTCGAAGCGCGGGCCGCGCTGCGACCGGATCTGGCGCTGCTGGCAGCCTCGGCGACGGTGGACGCCGAACGGATCGCGACCCGCCTCGGCAACGGGGTACCCGTGCCGGTGCTTGGCACGTCGTCGTCGGCGTACCCCATCGAGGTCTTCTGGTGTCCGCCACCGGGCCCGGCCGGACCGGTGGTGGTGCCGCCCGGCCCGCCGGGGCGCGCGACGGCAGCGGCCGGTCCGCGCGTCGACCCGCGGCTGCTGGACCACGTCGCGGCGACCGTGCGGCGCGCGGTCGGCGAGGCGGCCGGCGACGTGCTGGTGTTCCTGCCCGGAGCCGGTGAGATCGGCGCGGTCGCCGCCCGGCTGCACGACCTGCGTACCGACCTCGACCTGCTGACCCTGCACGGTCGCCAGCCGGCCCGGGTGCAGGACGCCACGCTGTCGCCCGGCTCCCGCCGCCGGGTGGTGCTCGCCAGCGCCGTCGCGGAGAGCAGCCTGACGGTGCCCGGCGTACGGATCGTGGTGGACGCCGGCCTCGCCCGCGAGCCGCGTACCGATCTTGCCCGCGGACTGGGCAGCCTGGTCACCGTGCGGGTGTCCCGGGCGGCGGCGGAGCAGCGTGCCGGCCGGGCGGGGCGGGAGGGACCCGGCCGGGTGTACCGGTGCTGGTCGGCCGCGCAGCACGAGCGGCTGGCCGGGCACGCGCAGCCGGAGGTCGCGGTGGCCGACCTCACCGGGTTCGCCCTGGAACTCGCCTGCTGGGGGCACCCGGACGGCAGTGGCCTCCAGTTGCCCGATCCGCCACCCGAGGCTGCCATGCAGGTGGCCGGCTCGACGCTGCGGGCATTGGGTGCGCTGGACGGTCAGGGGCGGGTCACCGCGCGCGGCCGGGTCATCGCCGCCGCCGGTACCCACCCGCGCCTGGCCCGCGCCCTGATCGACGGGGCGGCGCTGGTCGGCCGGGACCGGGCGGCTCAGGTGGTCGCGGTGCTGGCCGATGACACGCTGGCCGGCGCCCGGGACGACCTGGCGGCCGGATGGCGGCGGCTGCGCGAGGGCACCGACCGGGCGGCCTCGGCGCGCTGGAAGGACGAGGTGCGGCGCCTCGCCGCGGCGGTGCCGACCGGGCAGGCTGGCGTCGCGGGGCCCGGCTCCGAAGCGGTAGGCACCGCCGGGGCAGGTGTCGCTTTCGGGGCCGGTGGCGCCGGGCCGGCCGGTGCGGGCATGCCCGACGACCTGGCCGCGGGGCTGCTGGTCGGGCTGGCCTTTCCCGAGCGGCTGGCCCGGGCACGTGCGCCGGGGACCGGTGCGTACCTGATGGCCAGCGGTACCGCCGGGACGCTCGCTCCGGGATCGGCGCTGGCTGGTACGCAGTGGCTGGCGGTTGCCGTGGCCGACCGGGTACCGGGCAGTGCGGCGGCCACCATCCGGCTGGCGGTGCCGGTCGACGAGGCGACCGCCCGGCAGGCCGCCGCACCCCTGCTCGCCGGCGCCGACGAGGTCGGGTGGGTCGACGGCGACGTGCAGGCCCGGCGGGTACGGCGGCTCGGCGCGATCGTCCTGTCCGAGCAGCGGCTGAACCGTCCCGATCGCGAACTGCTCATCCAGGCGCTGCTGGACGGGCTGCGCCAGGAGGGCATCGGGTTGCTGCGTTGGGGGCGCGAGGCCGTGGCGCTCCGCGAGCGGCTCGCCTTCTGCCACCGTACGGTCGGGGCGCCCTGGCCGGCCGTCGACGACGGTGCGCTGCTCGACCAGGCCCGGCACTGGCTCGGTCCGGAACTCGCCCGGGCCCGCCGCCGCGCCGACCTGGAGCGCATCGACGCCGGCGAGGCGCTGCGCCGCCTGCTGCCCTGGCCGCAGGCGGCCCGCCTCGACGAGTTGGCGCCGGAGCGGCTGAGCGTACCGAGCGGATCCCGGATCCGGGTGGACTACGGCGACCCGGCGGCACCGGTGCTCGCGGTGCGGGTACAGGAGGCGTTCGGCTGGCAGCGCGCTCCGGTCATCGCCGACGGCCGGGTCACCGTGCTGCTGCACCTGCTCTCGCCGGCCGGCCGGCCGGTCGCCGTCACCAGTGATCTCCCGTCGTTCTGGCGTACCGGCTATCCGCAGGTACGGGCCGACCTGCGCGGCCGGTACCCGCGCCATGCCTGGCCCGAAGATCCCACGACGGTCCCGCCGACCCGGGGCACCGGCCGGCCGCGGCGCTGACCGGTCCGTGCGCTGACCTGAGTCCGTGCCGGACAGCCCGCGCTACCCGTTCGTCATCAGCGTGCGCAGCAGAGCGAGGTCCTTGCTGATCACGCTGGTCACTCCGAGCCGGCGTGCGTGTTCGAGCGCCGGCTCGGTGTCCACCGGCCACACCATGACGGTTGTCGTGGCGCGCAGCAGTTCGGCGACGATCTCCGGCGTGAGCAGTTGCCGCCGGATGGACACGCCGAACGCCGGACGCCGCCGTAGTCCGGCCCGCAGGCGGCGCAACTGGACCGGGTTGTTGACCGACAGGACCCGGCGTACGTGCGGCAGCCCCTCGAACGCGTCGAGCATCCGCCACTGCTTGGTGCAGACGGTCACCGGCACGTCGGGTGCGACCTCCTTGAGCAGCGCGGCGACGTGGGGTGCCACGGCGAGGGCGGGTCCCTTGAGGTCGAGCATCAGCCGGGGTTCACCGTTCGTCGCGGCCAGCA
Source organism: Rugosimonospora sp. (assembly GCA_036494675.1). Lineage (GTDB taxonomy): Bacteria > Actinomycetota > Actinomycetes > Mycobacteriales > Micromonosporaceae > Rugosimonospora. The sequence goes on along the minus strand of DASXOA010000372.1, from coordinate 12,684 downwards.
TCTCGGTCAACTGGGGAAGGACCAGGTCGCGCCGCCGGTCCACCTCCCACCACTTCTCCCAGAACAGGTGCTTGCCGATCGCCTTGCGGTGGCGCACCTCCAGGGCATTGCGGAACAGATGGACGTCCGCCTCGACCAGATCGACGCCCGCCTGCAGGGCGGCGCGCAGGCCGGCGATGGTGTTTCCGGCGCGATGCGCCACGGTGAGCAGCCGACGATCAGTCATGCGCGCACGATATCCATCGACGACAGCGCGAACATCGCGCGGTACCGACATCATTGCGGCGCTCACGTTACGGCTGGGCGACGCGATGCCCCGCCCCGTCCTTTCGGAGGAGTCCCGGAAGCGCTTCAGGGAGCCTCGGAAGCGGACCATCAACCCATATCGCCTGACGACGGCCCCGATCGCCCGAACGGGTACCGACCGCCCACAGAGCCGGAAGAGGCGGTGTTCGATGCGCTGCCCGCCGTGCTGGAAGCGCTGGTCGTTGCACGGAGAAGGTGACCGTCGTCTCGATGCAACCTCTGATGGGCCCGGATGGCTTATCAAGGTGGCGGATGACGGATGGAGAGCCCGTGGCGCGATCGCACCAGACCGACGACGACTACGTCGAGTACGTGACTGCTCGCCGTATGGCGCTGCACCGGATGGCCTTCGCCCTGTGCGGGGACGCCCACCGCGCCGATGACCTCGTCCAGCAGACGATGACCACGCTGTACGTGAAGTGGCACAAAATCCGCGGCGTGTCCCATCTCGACAGGTACGTGCACACCATGCTGGTGCACAACTACCTGCGCGAACGACGGGCGGGCTGGCTGTCGCGGGTCCGGCTGGTCGACACGCCACCCGACCGGGTGGCGGCCGCCGGTGACGACCTGGAGTTGCGCGACGAGCTGACGACCGCGCTGTCCCGGGTGCCTCCGCGCCAGCGCGCCGTACTGGTCCTGCGGTTCACCTTCGACCTGCCGGTCTCCGAGGTCGCCGAGATTCTCGACATCTCCGAGGGCACGGTCAAGAGCCAGACGGCGCACGGACTGGCCGCGCTGCGACGCCTTCTCGGCGAGCGGCCCCCGTTGCCGGCGGGGCGGCCCGGCACGACGACGACACGAGGGATCTGAGATGCGCGAAGACGATGAGGAGTACCTGACCCGGCTGCTGGCGTCGCTGGCGGAGACCCCGCCCGACCCGATGTCGAGCATCGAGCGGGCGATGGTCGACGGGCGCGCCCGCCGCCGCCGGCGCCGGAACCGGCACGCCGTGACCGGGGCGGTCGCGGTGGTGGCGGCGCTGGCCCTCGCGGTACCCGTGATGCTGCCGCGCGGCGGATCCGCCCCGGCGCCGGCGGCCATCCCGTCCCGGACGGCGAGCCCGGCACCGACGATGCCCGCCGCACCGGCGGTCTGCCAGGCGCACATCCTGTCCGAGCCCGACGGATTCAAGGACAGCGAGGTGCTCGCGGCCGATCCGACCGGCCGGTACCAGGTCGGGTACGCCGGGACCGCGGGCCACTGGACCCTGGTGGTCTGGGATCACGGGCAGTTGGCCGCCTCGCTGAAGATGACCGGTCCCAGGCCCACCGTGGCCGCGATCAACTCCGCCGGAGTGGTGGTCGGGTCCACGGTGCCGCAGACCACGCTCAGCCCGCCGAGCACGTCCGCCTGGGTCTACCGGAACGGGAACCTGTCCTACCTGCCGGCGATCCCCGGGAACACCGGCCTCACCTGGTACACGGCCGATGGGATCAACGCGGCGGGCGACATCGTCGGCTACGCGTACGGCGGGGGTCCGAAGGCTGCCGGGGAGTCCGCGCGGCTGGTCGTCTGGCCCGCGAACGCGTCCACGACGCCGCGTGCCGTGGCGCCGCCCGCGGGCACCACGTTCGCCGCGCCGGCCGCGCCCGAGGCGGCCTCGATCGAGGACGGCGGCCGGGTCTACGCGACGGTCGCCGCCCCCGGCGCGAAGCCCGGAATGACCAACCTGGAGGAGTACTCCTGGTCACCGACCGGTGTCGCGACGAAACTCGCGGTACCCGACGGGTTCGGGAAGTCGTGGCTGACCGAACGCGCCGGCCGGCTGCTCGGCGACCTGGACGGCGCGGCGGGAACGACCACGTACGCCAGCCTCGACCTGAGCAGCGGTCAACTCGCCCGGTACCCCGCCCCGTTCACGATCGCCGCGGTCAACCGGTGGGGGTGGTCGGTCGGCACCGAGAAGAAGCGCCTGGCCGTGGCGGTCCTGGACGGACATGTCCTGAACCTGCCGGTGCCGATCGGCGGCGGGGACATGCAGGTGAACCTGAGCACGATCAGCGACTCCGGTGAGGCGATCGGCGGAACCCTGACCGTGGCCGGGCTGGCCCACGCCGTGCTGTGGACATGCCAGTAGCGGTCGCACGCTGCCGGCGGTGCGTTCAGCCGTCCGTCCACTTGCTGCGGGTGGGCGTGAACGAATGCACGAGGTCCAGGAAATGGTTGGCGTCGTCGGCGACGAGCAGGCGGTACGCCGCTCGGACGAAACCGGCCGCGCGCATGTGCTCCAGGGCGGCGAGCAGCGGGTCCCAGAAGCCGGCCGGGTTCAGCACGGCTACGGGCTTGTCGTGCAGGCCGAGTTGCTGCCAGGTCCACACCTCGAACAGTTCATCGAGGGTACCGGTGCCACCCGGCAGGGCGACGAATGCGTCGGCGAGTCCGGCCATGGTCGCCTTGCGCTCGTGCATCGACTCGACCACGATCAGCTCGCTGAGGCCGGTGTGTGCGACCTCGGCGTCCACCAGGAACTGTGGCATGACACCGATCACCGTGCCCCCGGCCGCGAGGGCGGCATCGGCGAGCACCCCCATGAGACCGACCCGGCCGCCGCCGTAGACCACGTCGATGCCGGCCTTGCCCAGATGCGCGCCGAACGCCTCGACCGCGTCGCGGAACACCTCGGACCGGCCCTCGGCCGAGCCGGTGAACGCCGCTACCCGCACCATGCACCCCGCACGAGGCACCTCCGCTTCGCGATGTCTACCGACCCGAATACTGGCACACGGTCGGCCCGCTGCCTTACTGAGCCCGTCCGCGCGAGGTGAAAATCACCCTGAGTGATCGTGAGCGCGGCGTGCCCGACCGTTAATGCCTTGTCGGCCGCCACGCGCGTCGCCGATGATGGCGGCCATGGCCACGACCCGACGAGCCGATATGTTCACCGCGGATGGCAGGCCGTCCGACGACGACCCGCGGGAGAACCGAGCGAGGTTGGGCGACGAGCGCACCACGCTGGTCGAATCCCTGCGCTGTCAACGCCTCACGTTAGAGCTGAAATGCTCGGATCTCGATGCGGCGGCTATGGCGCGGCGTTCCATCGAGCCGTCGACGATGTCTCTGCTGGGGCTGGTGCGACACCTGGCCGAGATGGAGCGTGCGACGTTCCGGGTGATGATGTCGGGACAGGACGTGCCCCGGCTGTTCTGCTCGGAGACCGACCGTGACGGTGACTTCGATGGTGCCGTTCCCGACCCCCGGGTGGTCGCGGAGGCGTGGGACGCATGGCGCACGGAGGTGGATTTCGCGACGCGGTTCGTGGCCGAGGCGCCCAGCCTCGACATCGCCGGTGACGATCCCCTGAACAACCATGGCAGCGGTGGAGGGTCGATGTCGCTGCGCGAGGCACTGGTCGGAATGATCGAGGAGTACGCCCGCCACATGGGTCACGCCGACCTGTTGCGCGAGCGGATCGACGGACGCCTAGGTCAGTGAGCAAGGCCCACAACGGGTGACGGGCGATCGGCGAGCGTGGTAACTCGCGGCTGACGATGCGCGGCTGCGGGCACCACCCCCTCGATGGTGCCCGCAGCCTGCCGGCGGTGTGTCAGCCGACGATCCGGAACGCTGTCGACGACGAGGCTCCGGTCGTGCCGTCCCACTGGTTGCCGACCGCCCACTCGGTACCCGCGCCCGCGACGGTGATCCCGGTCAGCGCCGGGAGACCCGTCCCACCGGTGATCGGGACCGGGGTCAACGACCAGGCCGTACCGTTCCAGTGCGCCACGGCCATCGCACCCGTGGAGTCCGCGCCGGCCGCCCAGACGTCGGTGGACGACCGGGCCGTGACGGCGCTCAGGGTGGTCAGCGACGGGGCCGGGAACTGGGTCCAGGCGCTGCCGTTCCAGTGCGTGACGAACGCGTTGGCGCCGTTGACGGTGCCGCTGCCGTACCCGACCGCCCAGGCGTCCGTCGCCGAGGTGGCCGCGACGCCGTACAGGTACGTGATCTGCCCGGCTCCGCTGTCGGGACTGGGTACCTGGCTCCACGCCGCGCCGTTCCAGTGCAGGATCAGCGGCAGCCGGATCCGGTTGCCGTACGGCAGGTTCCGGAGGTAGCCGACGGCCCACACGTCAGACGGTGAGCTGCCCGCCACCGACGTCAGGACGTTCTCCTTGGTACCGGGGCTCGGCGTCGGCGACTGCGTCCACGCCGTGCCATTGAAGTGCATGGCCAGCGACGAGCCGAGCGCCGACGAACCGGTGGTGCCGACCGCCCAGGCGTCGTTGACGGAGAATGCCTTGACGGCCTTCAGTGAACTGCTGGCCCCGGCCGGCTTGGTGACGGTGGAGCGGCTCCACGCCGTACCGTTCCAGCGCAGCGCGACGGCGGTGTTTCCGGTGTTGCCGGTGCCCGAGGCGCCGACCGCGACCGCGTTCGTCGCGGACGTCGCGTCCACGCCGCCCAGTCCGGCGGTGTTGTTGGGGTTGCTGTGGTCGACGAGGTCCGGGATCGGGACGGTGGACCATCTCGTGCCGTTGAACCGCTCGACGACGCCGTTGCTGCCGTTGCCGCCGACCGCCCAGCCGTCGGTGGGCGAGACTGCGACCACGCCGCCGAACCCTCCGAACATCCCCGAGTTCTCGACGGGTACCTGGGTGGCGGTGGATGCGAAGGCCGGGACCGCACCGGCCACGACGAGCGCGCCGACGACCACCGCGGGCGTGACGATCCGTACGGCCGCGCGTCGCTGAATCTTCCACCCCGCGAGCATGCCTCGCGGGTCTGTGTCTCGCGGGCCCGTGCCGCGCGGCGTTGCCTTGACGGTATCCATGTGTGTTCTCGCTTCTGCGTCTGAGTAGAGGGACTGCGGTGAGTAAAGGGATTCCGGCACGCGGCTCACCCGCCGGTGCCGCGGATGGACAGCGTGCGGTCGGTGAGGCTGCCGGTGGAGAAGTCCGACCGGGTGCCGACCGTGAACACCGTCGGGCCGGAGGTCGCCGAGCCGGAGGCCACCGCGGCCGCGTGCAGCGCGCCGCCCGCGTCGAGCGCCGGCACCGCCTCGTTGACGAACGCCGTGCCGTTCCAGCGCTGTACCAACGGCTGGGCTCCCGTGCCGGGCATCGACTGGTAGCCGACCGCCCACACCTGGTTCGCCGCGCCGCCGGCGACGCCGTAGAAGTAGTTGTTACTGGTACCGGCGCCGGCCAGTGGTGCGGTCGGCACCTCGCTCCACGCGGTGCCGTTCCAGTGGTACGCGACCGGCATGGAGTACCCGCTCTTGGACCCGACGGCCCACACGTCGTTGGCCGCGAGTGCCGTCACCGAACGCAGGTAGGCGCCTGCCGCGGTCTCCGGCACCGGTGTGCTGGTCCACGAGGTGCCGTCGTAGTGCATCGCCAACGGATGGGTGATGCCCCGCCCGTCGCCGGTGCTCTGGTAGGTGCCGACCGCCCAGACGTCGTTCGACGCGACGCCGGAGACCGCCGTCAGGGAGTTGGCGAGGGTACCCGGTCCCGAGGCGGTGACCTGGGTCCAGGCCGTACCGTTCCAGTGCAGCGTGAGTGCCTCGGCGACGAAGCCCGTGTCGTAGTACCAGCCGACCGCCCACGCGTCGGTGGTGGACAGCGTCTTCACGCCGTACAGCTCCCGGTTGGACACACCGGGATTCGGCGTGGCGACGATCGACCACCCGGTGCCGTTCCAGCGCATGGCGAGCGTGTTGCGCGGCGCACCGTTGACGCCCGACGACCCGTTGGCGTACCCGACGGCCCACGCGTTCGTCGCCGATGAGCCGTCCACGTCCCGCAGTTCGTTGTAGAAGTCCGTCGCGTTGGGACTGGCGACGGTGCTCCACGCGGTGCCGTTCCAGCGCTCGACCAGCGTGCGCGGTGCGGCCAGGTTGACGTCGTACCAGCTGCCGACCGCCCAGGCCGAGGTCGGCGACAGCGCGGCCGCGCCGTACAGCTCGTTGGCGATCGTGCCCTTGTTGGTCGTCTTGTCCACCGACCAGGACGTGGCGGCCTGGGCGGGACCGGCGATCACGGTGGCGAGTACCAGGCCGGCCCCTGCCGCGACGGCGGCCGACACCGGCCGCGACCACGAGCGTCGGGCTCCGGGTGGCGTGGTCGGCGGTGCGCCGGCGAGGGCCGGCGACGATCGGTTCTGCAGATGAGTGGTCCGCACGGTTGCCCCCTTGATTGATCGATCGGGTTGATCGCATGGGTGTTCCCGGGGTTCACCCTCCAGGCCGTCCGCAAAGCATCCGCAAAGCGGATAGTTGACACCTTCGCCCGCCTTTGCGCCGGGTGGCCGGCGCTACCATGAGGTCTGCTGTTGCGGGGTGATGAGGCCGGTGCAGTTCTGTGTTCTTGGACCGATCGAAGCCCGTGCCAGCGACGGCCGGCTCGTGCGGCTCGGTGCGGAAAAGCACCGGGTGGTGCTGGCCGTCTTGTTGCTGGAAGCCAACCGGTGGGTCGGCGCGTCGCGGCTGACCGAGGCGTTGTGGCCGGACAGTCCGCCGCGCTCGGCGGCCAGTGCGCTGCGCACGTACGTCTCGGCGCTGCGCGCCGCGCTGCTGCTCGGTGCTCCCGGCTCCCCGGCGGAGATCGTCGGCCGGCACGGCGGATACCAGCTGCGTGTCCCGGCCTCCGAACTGGATCTGCTGGTCTTCGAGGACCTGGCCGAGCGCGGGCAGAAGGCGCTGCTCGACGGCGACGTGCCGCTCGGGGCGGAGCTGTTGCAGCGGGGGCTGCGGCTCTGGCGCGGGAGGGCTCTGGAGGACATTCCGGTCGATCCCGGCCTCGTGGCGCAGCTGGGCCGGCTGGAGGAACTGCGGCTGGGCGTGCTGGAGGCGAGCGTCGAGGCGCGGCTCGGGCTGGGCCAGCACGCCGACCTGGTGGCCGAGCTGGGTGCCGCAGTGGCCGCCCAGCCGCTGCGCGAACGGCTGCACGCGCTGTGGATGCTGGCGCTGTACCGGTGCGGGCAGCAGGCCGAGGCGCTGTCGGCGTTCCGTACCCTGCGCGGCGAACTGGTACGGGAGCTCGGCATCGAACCGGGGCCACCGCTGCAGCAGTTGCACCGCCAGATCCTGGCCGCTGACCCGGCGCTGGATCCGCCGGACCGGGAGCTCGGGCCGCCGTACTGGCCGCCGGTCCGGCCCCCGGTGGTTCCGCGGCAGCTGCCGCCGGACGTGGGCGGGTTCACCGGCCGGGCCGAGGAGACCGCCCGGCTCGTCCGGCTGCTGCGCGGCGGCCGTCTCGGCGGCGCCGCCTCTGCGGGTGGTGCTCCTGCGGGTGGTGCTTCTGCGGGTGGTGCTTCTCCGGGCGGTCCTCCTGCGGGCGGTGCCTCTGCCGGCGGCGTTCCGGTGATCGCGGCGATCGACGGCGTGCCCGGCGTCGGGAAGTCGACACTCGCCGTGCGGGTCGCGCATCAGGTCGCGGCCCGGTACCCCGACGGGCAGCTCTACGCCGACCTGCGCGGCGCCGACAGCCGCCTCGGACCGGCGGCCCCGCTGGCGGTCCTCGGCTCCTTCCTCCGCGCGCTGGGCGCGTCGGACGGTGACGTGGCCTCGCTGGACGAGGCGGCGGCGCGGTTCCGCGCGTTGACCGCCGACCGGCGGATGCTCGTCCTGCTGGACAACGCGAGGGACGCGGCGCAGATCCAGCCGTTACTGCCGGCCTCGGGTGGCTGCGCGGTGCTGGTCACCGGGCGACGGATACTGTCCACAGTGGATGGAGCGATGCCGGTCCATCTCGACGTGCTGCCGGCGGCCGAGGCCGTCGCGCTGCTCGGCCGCCTCGTGGGTACCGGCCGGGTGGACGCCGACCCCGCCGCGGCGGACCAGGTGGTCCGGCTCTGCGACCAGCTTCCGCTCGCCCTGCGGATCGCAGCGGCCCGGCTCGCCGCCCGGCCCGGCTGGCCCGTCCGCGCGCTCGCCGACCGGCTGGCCGACGCCCAGCGCCGGCTCGACGAACTCCAGGCCGGTGACCTCGGGGTACGGGCGAGTTTCCAGGTGAGCCTGCGCGCGCTGCGCGACGGGGCGGAGCCCGCGGACCAGGCCGCCGGGCGGGCGTTCGCCGCGCTCGGTGTCCTCGACGTGACCGACCTCGGCGTGCCGGTCGCGGCCCGCCTCCTGGACGAGCCCGAGCCGACCGCCGAAGCGGCCCTGGAGCGGCTGGTCGACGCCCAGTTGCTGGCCAGCCCGGTGCCCGGCCGGTACCGGCTGCACGATCTGCTGCGACTGTTCGCCGTCGAGTGCGCCGCCGCGGAGTACTCACCGGACGAGCGCACCGCCGGACTGGTCCGTGCGCTGTCCTGGTACCGGGACGCCGCCCTGGAGACGCTGCGGCTGCTGCGCCCCGGTCACGGCCACCCGGGCCTGGCCGGGCGGGAGCGGGTCGCCGCACCGGCGGCAGGGTGGCCGTTCGGCGACGTGGACTCGGCCCTGCGTTGGCTGGACACCGAGCGAGGCAACCTGGTCGCCGCGATCGGGCAGGCCGTGCGGGATCCGGGGGTACCGGCCGACATCGCGGTCTCCACCGCACAGGCACTCTTCGGCTTCTTCCTGGTGCGCGGCCACTGGCACGACTGGATCCAGGTGAACCGCGCCATTCTCGGGCTGGCGGAACGGGTTGCCGACCCGACCGCCGCCGGACACGCCCACCGGGACCTCGGGGTCGCCCACGATCAGCGCGGCGACTTCGACCTGGCCGGCCGGCACCTGGAGGAGAGCCTGAGCATCTTCACCCGGCTCGGTGACCGGATCGGCCGGGCCGCGAGCCTGACCAGCCTCGGCGTGCTCCACCACCGCCACGGCCGGTACCGGGAGGCGGTCGCCTGCCAGCGGGAGAGCCTGGCGATCCGGCGGGAGCTGGGTGACCAGGGTGGCCAGGCAATCAACCTGACCAACCTCGGTGCGAGCCACCAGCGGCTCGACGAGTACGACGAGGCCGAGGCGTGCTACCAGGAGGGCCTGGAGATCGTCCGCCGGCTCGGCGACCGCCGGGGAACCGCGGCGATTTTCGGCAACATCGGCATCATCTGCTTCCGCCGGGGCCATTACGCCGCGGCCATCGATCGGCACCGGCAGGGCCTCGACCTCTTCCGCGAACTGGGGGACCGGACCGCCACCGGCCACGCGCTGAACAACCTCGGGCTGGCGCTGCGCGCGGTGGGCCGGTACGACGAGGCGCTGGACTGCCAGCGGGAGGCGCTGGCGATCGCGGTGCAGTCGGACGAGCGGTACCTGCGCGGCGAATGCCTGCGCGAGATGGGCTCCATCTGGTACTCCCAGGGCGACGCCGGTCGGGCCACCATGCACTGGGAACTGGCCCGGTCGGTCTTCGCGGAGCTGGGCGTCCCCGACGCCGCGGAGGTCGCAGAGCTACTCACGGCGGCGCGGTCATCGGCTGCCGGCGGGTAGACGCCCGCCGGCGTGGGGGACATCGAATCTCCCTCGGAACGTGCCGCCCGCGCTACGGGGTCGCGCGCCGGATGGCCAGGAAGCCCGCTGGCATGGCTATCGGGTGGCGTGGCTGATCGGGGTGGCGTGGCTATCGGAGGGCACGGTTAATCGTGTTGGCGACAGCGAGCGCGCCGCGGATGATGTCGTCGTGCTCTCCGATGCCGACGCCGCCGCGCTGTACGACCTGCTCAACCCGTGGGACGGTGGGCGGTTCCCCAGCGACGCCTTCTACGACGATCTCGTGATGGCGGCAGACGCCGTGCTGGACGTGGGCTGCGGCACCGGCAGCATGCTGCGCACGGCCCGCGAAACCGGCCACACCGGTCGGCTCCTCGGGCTGGAACCGGACGAGGCGGCGCTGAACCGGGCCCGCCGGCGTACCGACATCGAGTGGGTGGCGGGCGTCGCCGCGGAGGCGTGCTGGGACCGCGAGTTCGGCCTGGCGACGATGGTCAGCCACGCGTTCCAGTGCCTCATCGACGACGCCGAGGTGCACGCGTCGCTCGTCGCGATCCGGTCGTCGCTGCGCGACGGTGGCCGGTTCGCCTTCGAGACGCGCCATCCGCAGGCGCGGGCGTGGGAAGCGTGGAATCCGTCCAACGCCACCGAGGTCGTCGACGCGGCCGGACGTACGCTGCGCGTGACCCACCGCGTCGAGTCGGTCGTCGGGGACGTCGTGACGCTGCGCGAGACCACCAGCGACGCGCAGGGCGGTGCCGTGCGTGTCGTGCGGGAGGACCGTTCGCGACTGCGGTTCCTGGACGTGCCGGTGCTGGGGGAGTTCCTGGCCGGAGCGGGCTTCGCGATCGAGGCGCAGTACGGCGACTGGCAGCGCGGCCCGGTCACCGGCACCAGTCGCGAGATCGTCACGGTCGCCCGCCGGATCTGATGCCGGGCCGCGCCACCTCGCTGACGCGGACCGGTGCGGCGTCGGGCACTACGGCCTCGCCGATACGGCCCGGTCCGGTGTCGTGCCTGCCATCTCGCCGACGCGGTCCGGCGTTGGGTCCTACGGCCATCCGGCGGCCGGCACGTCGACCTCGGTGGTGAGAACCCGGCCGCTGCCGGGCGCCACCAGTTCGGACGTGCCGCCCCACCGGGCCGACACCGTGAACAGCGTGGTTCCGGCCGGGCCGCCGAGCGTACAGGCGAAGCCGCCCCGGTCCAGTTCGACGGTCCGCAGTACCGCGCCACCCTCGGCGACGCGGACGCACCGCCGGTTGGGGACGTCCGCGTACCAGACGGCGTTCTCGGCGTCGACGCAAATGCCGTCCGGCGTGCCGTCGCCGAGGTCGGCCCAGACTCGCCGGTGGGACAGGCCACCGTCGTCGTCGATGTCGAATGCCGACAGGCAGTGGCCGTAGGACTCGGCCACGATCAGGGTCGAGTTGTCGGCCGTGACCGCCATGCCGTTGGGAAACGCGATGCCGTCCGCCACCCGGCGCACCGGGCCGCCACCCGGGGGCACCAGGGCCACGGATCCCGGCCGGTACGGCGCCCCGGCCATCAGGTCGAAACCGGGGGAGTTGACGTAGGCGTTGCCCCGGCCATCCACCACGATGTCGTTCCAGCCCGGCTCGCCGAGGTCGGCGTACGTGACCAGGGTCCCGTCCGCCATCCGGCGCAGCAGCCGCCCGTCCGGCGACGACACGATGACGAGATGGCCGTCCGGCAGCCACGCGGTACACAGCGGCAACGACGCCACCCTGGCGACCACCTCGCAGCGGCCGTCGAGGTCGACGGCGACGACCTCGCCCGCGGACCAGTCGGAGAAGTACAGCCGGTCGCCGTGCCATCGCGGCGACTCGACCAGACCCCGGCCGGTGACCAGCGGCCTCGCCTCACTCGTGTCCATCGCACCCATCCTCTCGCCGTTTCTTCCTACACGAACGGCGGACCGCCGGATCGACACGCGCGACACGGCGCGCCGACCCCGCCGGCCGGGCTAGTGCTCCTCGGACAGCGAACCGCTGAGGTAGAACGAGTTGAGCATGGCGAACACGTACGCCTGGAGGGCCGCCACCAGGAATTCGAGGAACGTGACCGCGATCGCGACCGCCCACGACACCAGCGACAGCGGCTTGAACAGCAGGCCGGAGCCGTAGAGCATGAACCCGCCGAGCGTGAACACCTGCAGGATGAAGTGGCCGGCGAACATGTTCGCGAACAGCCGCACCGACAGGGTGAACGGCCGCAGGATGAAGTTCTCCAGGGCTTCCAGCGGAGCCATGACCGGCAGGAGCCACGCCGGTGCCGCGGCCGGCACGAACATCCGTTTCAGGAAGCGCCGCAGCCCGTGGCGACGAACCCCGACCCACAGGTACAACACGTAGCTGATCAGGGCGAGTGCGGCCGGAAAGGCGATGTGCGCGGTCGGCGCCACCTGGAACCCGGGCACGATGCCGAAGAGATTCATCACCGCGATGAACACGAACAGAGTGGTGATGTACGGCGCGAACCGCGCGCCCTCGGGTCCGATGACGTCGCCCGCGATGCCATTGCGGCCGAACCCGTAGATGGACTCGGCCAGCCACTGGGTGCGCGACGGAACCAGCGCCGGTTTCCGGTAGGCGACGAGGAAGAACACGATGATGATGGCGACCGCGAGCCACACCATCACGGTGAACTTGGTGACCCAGGGATAGTGCCAACCGGGAAGGTAGAAGTCGTTGACGGACGGCGGCCAGGGAGGTCCCTTGGCCAGAATGCTCAGCTGGTGCACCACCAGGATCACCAGGACCCTTCGTCACGGCTGTCGGATGCGTCAGGTTCGGTCCCCGGCCGGGATCCGAAGAATACCAGCACCGGGCGCGACGATTCGATGGGTCCCCCACCGTCCCCAGTGGACGGACCCATCGAATCGTGGACGGCGAAAGGGAGGCCGGCGTCAGGCCGCCGGACGGAGCCTGAGCATGTTCCAGGACAGCGCGGGCAGCGCCACGGTGAGCCGGCCGTCGGCCACCGGGTACCGG
>DASXOA010000371.1:0-7836 GCA_036494675.1 Rugosimonospora sp. | reverse complement strand
GTCGTGGACCGGTGGTTCCCGTCCAGCAAGCTGTGCTCCGCGTGCGGGCGACTGACCGAGAAGATGCCGCTGAACATCCGGGAATGGACGTGCCCCTGTGGCGCCGTTCACGACCGGGATGTCAACGCGGCGCGTAACATTTTGGCCGCCGGGCTGGCGGTGACAGCCTGTGGAGACGGTGTAAGACCTCAACGGGAGTCCTCCCGGACGGGGCGGTCGTCGGTGAAGCAGGAAAACCCGAGGGCAACCAAGGGAATCCCCGCCCTTTAGGGCGGTGGAGGATGTCAAGAGGTCATCATCTCAGCGTCGGGAGCGCGCGCGGCAGTTCGGCGGTGATCACCCATAGGTCGTCGTGGCGCCCGGCTCGTAGGGTGCCGTTGAGCAGCCCGAGCCGTTCGCGCATGCCGGTCAGCCCGTAGCCGCCGTTGACGGTGCTCACCGTCGCCAGGCTCCCGGCGTCCGGGGCGAGGTGGTTGCGCACGATGAGCCGGACGGCGGCGTCGCCATAGTCGAGGCGGACCTCGACCCGCTGCCCTGCGGCGTGCTTGGCGGCGTTGACGAGTGCCTCCTGGGCGATGCGCAGCACCGCGAGCGACGCCTCGGGGGCAAGCGTCGCCGGGGTGCCGGTGGCGTCGAAGTCGACCACCACCTGGTACCGGCGTGCGTGGGTGTCGCTGACCTGCGCGAGTTCCTCGTTCAGCGGCGGCGGATCGGTGCGCAGGGCGTACACGGCCTGGCGGGTCTCGACCAGTCCCTGGGCGGCCAGTTGCTGGGCGGTGATCAGCAACTCACCCGCTTTCGTGATGTCCGCGTGGTCGGTCAGCACGGCCCGGGCGGCCTGGATCTGGATCCCCAGTGCACCGAGGGAGTGCGCGAGCACGTCATGGATCTCCCGGGCGATGCGTGCCCGCTCGTCGAGCAGGTCCGCCCGGCGCTGCTCGGCCTGCAACTGTTCGTGCTGGGCCAACAGCCTGGCCGCCTGCTCGGCCCGCACGCGGTAGGCACCGCGGTTGCGCCCGATGACCAGTCCGGCGATCACGAACACCGGCAGGGCGAGGAACGTGGTGTAGCTGGCGTTGAAGATCAGCCCGCTGATCTCGATCGCCAGGATCCCCGCCCCCGCCACGGCCAGGCCCCCGGACAGGCCGAGGTCGCCGCCCGCGATCAGCGCTGCGACTCCCGCGAAGCTCGTCATGGCCACACCGCCGTTCCCGGCGCCGGAGGCGAATCCCGCGGCCACGGCCATCACCCCGAGGGTCAGGGGACTCCAGGCGCGGTACCGCGTCTTTACCGGACCGGCTTCGAGCAGCGACCACGCGACGAGACTCACGCCGAGCAGGCAGTAGCCCGCGATCTGGACCGTCGCCGCCAAAGACCCGTGCGGCGGGAAGATCGCGAACGCCAGCACCCCCAGCCAGGCGAAGCCGGCGCCGCGGGCCAGCCAGTTGACCTTGCCCAGCATGCCCCCAGTATCACCCATCCGCACGAAGGCACGCCTCGGCCCGGGGTCGATACTCCGCCGATGCGCTGGTACCCAGCGGTACCAGATCGGGAGGTGCCGGCTCATACCGATGCTCAGCCCGTGCTCCGACTCGCCGCGAGCCCGATCCGGCGATGGTGGATCCCGTCAGCACAACGCAGCGACAATCCAGGGAGCACACCGTGGCATCCGAACTCACCGAAGCGATGATCGTCAACGGCGTGGTCCTGGCCACCGTACTGGCCAGCGACCTCGGCCCCGCCCGCAAGATCGGCCGGATGCGGATCCTGCGCCCGCTGATCGCGGCAGCCGTGATCATCCCGCTGTTCGTCGCCCGGCCGGCCACCAACGGCACCGGTCTGGCCGTGGAGATCGCCGGCGTCGTCGCCGGCCTGCTCGGCGGGTTGGCCGCCGCCGCCCTCATGCATGTACACCGTGACCCGACCACCGGCGTGCCCGCCAGTCGCGCCGGCACCGGCTACGCGGCCCTGTGGGTTGCCGTCATCGGCGCCCGAGCGGCTTTCTCCTACGGCTCCGTGCACTGGTTCAGCCGTCAGTTGGTCAGTTGGGCCATCGCGCACCAGGTCACGGTCGCGGCCGTCACCGACGGGTTGATCTTCATGGCCCTCGTCATGGTCATCGCACGCAGCCTCGCGCTCGGCGTCCGCGCCGCCCGCCTTCCCTCGCCCGCACCCACGCCACAGAACGCGTGACCCGATCGGCGCGAACACGGCCGGAGATGAGGCCTGTAGCTGGCAAGGCCACCGGGTGGACCGGTGGCCTTGCCACGTTGCGGGGCCCGGTGGGTGGCGGCCACCGCCGGCAACTAAGACAAGTGAGTTACACAAGTAGCTTGTCTTTCTGGTACGTTGTTTGGCATGGACGAGGCGAGGAACGACCGGAGTACGGCCGAGGTCGCGGTGCGACTGTCGGTCGCGCTCAAGCGGCTGCGCTCCCGACTGCGCGAAGAGGCAGGAATGACCCGGACGGGCTTCACCCTGACCCAGCTGGCGCTCCTGCAGCGCCTGGTCAAGGCCGGGCCGACGACCGCGGCGTCCCTCGCCGCCGCCGAGCACGTGAGCCAGCAGGCGATCGCGCAGAGCGTGGCACCCCTGAAGGCGGCCGGCCTGGTCCAGACGGAGCCAGGGCGCAGCGACCGCCGCAAAGTCATGATCAGCGTGACCGCCGCCGGTCAACGCCTGTACGAGTCGTTGCTCGCGTCCCGGGAGGCGTGGCTGGCCCGGGCCATCGAAACGATCATCAGCCCGCAGGAACGGGACGCGCTCGACACGGCAATCGCGCTGATGGAGCGGCTTGCCGCGGCCGACCTGCGGCCCGATGTCGAGATCGGATGACGTCGTTGGACAGGGTCGGGGACGACCGGGCGGACCGGACCGACGCGTTCGGGTGGAAGTTCGTCACTCCGCTGTTCGTGGGCTCCGCGCTCAATCCGATCAACAGTTCGGTCATCGCCACGGCACTGGTACCGATCGCCGTGGCCTTGCACGTCTCCGTCGGCCGTACCGCGCTGCTGGTCTCCGCGCTGTACCTGGCGAGCGCCATCGCGCAGCCCACGGCCGGGAAGCTGTCCGAGGTCTTCGGGCCCCGCCGGGTGTTCCTCACCGGGATCGTCATCGTGCTGGCCGGCGGCGTGCTGGGCGGGCTGAGTCAGGATCTCGCGATGCTGGTCGTGGCGCGCGTACTCATCGGCATCGGCACCTCCGCCGGGTACCCGTCGGCGATGGTGCTGATCCGCCGCCGAGCGGCGTGGGCAGGCCTGGACGCACCTCCGGGTGGCGTGCTGGGCGGCCTGGCCATCGCCGGACTGGCGACCATCGCGATCGGCCCTCCGGTCGGCGGCCTGCTCATCGGCGCCTTCGGCTGGCGGTCGGCGTTCCTGATCAACGTACCGATCACCTTCGTCGCGCTCGCCATGGCCGTGTTCTGGATCCCTCGCGACCGGCCCGCCGAGGGGCCGATGCGGGCCCGCGAGGTGGCGTCCCGCATCGACGTGATCGGCATCGCCGG
The DNA here is from genome assembly GCA_036494675.1 of Rugosimonospora sp. GTDB lineage: Bacteria > Actinomycetota > Actinomycetes > Mycobacteriales > Micromonosporaceae > Rugosimonospora. The sequence goes on along the minus strand of DASXOA010000371.1, from coordinate 4,328 downwards.
CTTCGGCGGCGCGATGACCGCGCTGCTGGTCTTTCTCATGTCCCTGCCGCACCCGAATGTCATCGCCCTGGCCGTGACTGTCGTGGTCGGCGGCGCCCTGGTCGCCTGGGAGCTTCGCGCGGAGACCCCGTTCTTCGACGTGCGCCAACTGGTCTCCAACCCGGCGCTGACGAGGACGTACGTCCGCAGTGGGCTGACTCTGCTGGGCGTGTACACCGTGCTGTACGGCATCAGCCAGTGGCTCGAGGCCAGCCGGGGCTACTCGGCCGAGCAGGCTGGCCTGCTCATCCTTCCGATGGGTGCGCTGGCCGCCCTCATATCGAGACCGGTGTCCCGGCGCAACCTGGTGCGCAGCCCGCTGATCGCGGCCGCCGCCTCCATGCTCGTCGGCTCGATCGGGGTGTTCTTCTTCACCGCGCACAGCCCGGCGATCCTGCTCGTGGGCGTGACATTGGTCTTCGGGATCACCATCGGTACCACGTCCGTCGGCAACCAGACCGCGCTGTACGCGCAGGCCCCGCCCGGAGAGGTCGGCACGGCCTCCGGCCTGTTCCGCACGTTCAGCTACGTCGGGTCCATCGCCTCGGCCACCATCACCGGCATCGCCTTCCGGACCAGCGTGACCGACAGCGGACTGCACACGGTCGCCGTCATCCTGGTCGCGGTCGCCGCGGCAGTGCTGCTGATGACCCTCGCCGACCGGCACCTGAAGGATCCCGCACGACCCGAACCCACCGGCCGCGACGAGCGCGCCCGGCAAGACCAAGGAGTACCCGTGACCGACCCGTCCGCCACCGTCGACCCTCGCCAGACCGCCCTGCTCGTGATGGACCTCCAGCCGGCGATCCTCGGCTCCCTGCCGGAGTCGGACGCGCTGGTGTCCCGGCTCGCCGGCGCCATCGCCACCGCCCGGGACCGGGGTGCGCACGTCGGCTACGTCCGGGTGGCCTTCGAGGACGCGGACTACGCGGCGATCCCGCCGGAGAACAAGTCGTTCGCGCCGCTGGCCGGGGGAGGTCACCTGCACAACGCGGCGCCCGAGTCCGCGGTTCACGACGACGTCACGCCGAGGTCCGGGGACATCCTCGTGCGAAAGACCAGGGTGGGTGCGTTCTCCACCACCGACCTGGATCGGCAACTGCGCGACCGGGGCATCACGACGCTGATCCTCGGCGGCGTCAGCACCAGCGGCGTGGTCCTGTCGACCGTGCGCGACGCGGCCGACCGCGACTACCGGGTCTTCGTCCTCTCCGACGGCAGCGCCGACTCCGACCGCGAGGTGCACGACGTACTGACCCGGAAGGTCTTCCCGCGGCAGGCGGACGTCATCACGGTCGCCGAACTCCCCGACCTTCTCAGCGCGCAACGGGCGTAAAGCCGGGGCACTTACCCGACAGGCGTCCGTTGCCGCCCGGCGCGAGTCCTACATATATGCGCATGGACGAAGGCGGCGAGCACGTGGACGTGACCCGTGAGGTGGTCGTCGAGGACCGGACGATCCGGGTACGCGCCAGTTACCGCAACGGCGGCGGCGTCGCCATCGACCTCCTCATCGAGGACGGCGAGGGTGCGCGGTGCGGCCACCTCACGGGCACCGTGGCGGTGTCCGACCTGCTCGCGGCGTCACAGGCGTTGACGTCGCTGCTCGGTGCCGTCGCGACGGTGCTGGGCCAGACGAAGACCGGTACGGGTGTCGAGTTCGAGGAGATCCGTCGCCGCTACCCCAACGCGTACAAGCCGTGGACCACCGCGGAGGAGGCGAAGCTGATCGAGCGGTACCGCACGCAGCCCAACGTCGCCGCGCTGGCGCGGGAGTTCGGGCGGCGTCCCGGCGGCATCGCGCACCGGCTGGAGCACCTGAACCTGCGCCCGCCGTCCGACCGCCAACCCGAGCCGCACACCGGATCCGACGACGAGGAGCCCGACTGGCGGTGACCCGGCCGCCCTACGGCTCCGGTCGACCTACGATTCCGGCCGCCATTCGTAGCGCACGTCGGGTTCGTGCTCCTCGTTGCCGGCCCCGTCGGTACGCTCGACCGCCACGAAGCCGTGTCGCTCATAGAACCGGTGGGCCGGCGTGTTGACCTGGAACGTCCACAGCCGCAACCCGTCCGGGTACCGGCGCTTCGCGAGGTCGACGAACCGGTCGCCGATCCCCCGGCCGCGCCAGGACGGGTCCAGGTACAGCTGATCCACCCAACCGTCACCGAGTGCCATCAGTCCCACCACCGTCGGGCCGAGGACGGCGACCCACGTCTCGTGCTCCGGTACGAGGACGTCGCGCACCCAGGCCCGTACCTCCTCCTCGGAGTGCGCCAGCCGTACGGTCGGCAGTGCCGTCCGGTACGAGCGCAGCCACACGTCGGCCAGCGCGGCGGCGTCCGACACGCGGGCCCGGCGGAGGATCAGCTCATCAGCGCCCACAAGTCGTCATCGTCCGCCCGACTCGCCCCTCCTGCCACCCGAGGGCTGGCGACCGACGCTCCCGGCAGGCCGTCCCCCCGGAAAACAGCGAGGCGGCGCGGCTCCGTCACGACCCGGCTCCGGCTACGCGTACCCCGGGTAGAGGGAGGCCATCGCCCGGATGGTCTCACCGATGCGCGCGACCAGTTCCGGCGGCGCGGTCACCCGGACGTCGGCGCCGAGCCGCAGCAGGTCGACCGCCGCCTTCTCGACCGACTCGATGGGGATGACGGCGCGGTGCCAGCCGTCGGCGTCCGCCGGTTCGATCGTCGCGAGCGCGAGCCGGCTCGTCTGCGAGTCCAGCAGGTCGGGCATGGTCTGTACGCCACGGGCCGACAGTCGCACGACCGCGCTGTGCCGGTGCGCGGCCTGTTCGTAGTCATCGACCTGGGCCCGCCAGTATTCCGCGAGGTTGAACCCGTCGGGCCGGTCGAAGGACTCCGGCAGGGTGGTGAGGTCGAGGATGCCCGAAACCCGATAGGTGCGCACCTGCTCGCCTCGGTCGGCGACCAGATACCACACCCCCGCCTTGAGGACCAGGCCCAGCGGGTGCAGCCGGCGGGTGACGACCCCGGGTCGCGGCGCCCACCGGCGGTACCTGACCTCGACGACCCGCCCCTTCCAGACCGCCTCGGCGGCGGAGAGCAGGTGCGGTACCGCGTCGGGTTCGCGGAACCACCCGGGCGTGTCGAGCAGGAACCGCTGCCGGATCCGGGTCGACGCGGCGCGGTACGGGGTCGGCAGGGCCGCCGTCAGCTTCAGCTCGGCCGCGGCGAGCGCGGCGCCCAGGCCCAGCTCGGCGGCGGGTTGCGGCATCCCGGTCAGGAACAGCGACTCGGCCTCCTCGGCGGTGAGCCCGGTCAGGCGGGTGCGGTAGCCGTCCATCAACCGGTAGCCGCCGGCCGGCCCCTGCTCGGCGTAGACCGGCACACCGGCCGCGGCCAGCGCCTGCACGTCGCGGTACACGGTGCGCACCGCCACGCCCAGCTCGTCTGCCAGTTGGGGGGCACTGAGCCGGCCACGGTTCTGCAGGAGCAGGAGGAGGGACAACAACCGGCTGGCACGCATGTGGGGAACCTATCCGGACCCCCTGACACAAGATGTCAGGTATCCCGGCCACGATCCTCGGCATGAACGACTTCGACTTCCTCATCGGCTCGTGGAACGTGGTCAACCGGCAACTGACGACCCTCTTCGCGAACAGCGATGAGTGGGACGTCTATCCGGGTACCGCCACCTGCCAGACCATCTTCGACGGCGGCGGTACCGTCGACGAGATCATCTTCCCGACCAAGGGCTCCCGCGGCTTCACCCTGCGCCTGTTCGACACGGCCACGAAGCAGTGGTCGATCTACTGGGCGAACGACCGGACCGGTGTGCTCTTCCCGCCAGTGATCGGCACGTTCACCGGCGGCCGGGGCGACTTCTACGGCGACGACACCCACGACGGCAAGCCGATCCGGGCCCACTTCGTCTGGTCCGACATCACCCCGACCTCGGCCCGGTGGGAGCAGGAATTCTCCGCCGACGACGGGCGCACCTGGGAGAGCAACTGGCTCATGGAATTCACCCGCGCGTAGGAATGGAACTCACCCGCGCGTAGGAACAGTCAGCCCGCGACGGGCCCGGAGCCGACCGCTCCGGGCCCGTCGCATTCCCCGCTCCGTTGTGTCCATTGTGGACTGTCGGTGCAACCCACTTGAGAGAGCGCTCTCAAAAACATCCGAGGAGCCTCATCGGGCGGCCGGCGCGGACGCCCAGATCGATCCGGCTGCCGCTTCCGTCGACACATCGACATGCTTGACACTCTTGGTCGACGGGCGTACAACTACCGGTACTAATAGAGAGCGCTCTCCCAGACCGAC
>DASXOA010000370.1:0-2984 GCA_036494675.1 Rugosimonospora sp. | reverse complement strand
CGCTCGGCGACTACTCGGGTGACCCCTCGCTCCAGGTGAGCGCCGTGCAGGGAATCACCGCAGCGGTCCAGGCAGCGAACCCCGGCGCACAGGTCACGTACGACTCCTGCGGAACCTCCACGACCGCCACTGCCGCCGCGGGCTGCTCGGCCGCCACGCTGGCCGCGATCAAGGCCGCCAGCCTGGTGATCGTTTTCGTCGGCACCGACAATAGCGTGGCCACCGAGGGCCACGACCGGGCCAGCCTGGCCATGCCGGGCAACTACGACTCGCTCATCAGCCAGGTCAACGCGGTCGGCAACCCGGACACAGCGCTGGTGATCCAGTCGGGCGGCCCGGTGGACCTTGGCAACGTGCAGGGCGACTTCCCGGCCATCGTGTTCAGCGGCTACAACGGCGAGAGCCAGGGCACCGCGCTCGCTCAGGTGCTGTTCGGCCAGCAGGACCCGGCCGGGCACCTGGACTTCACCTGGTATGCCGACGACACTCAGCTTCCTCCGATCGAGAACTACGGCCTCACCGCATCCCAGACCGACGGGCTTGGCCGCACCTACATGTACTTCACCGGCACGCCCACCTACCCGTTCGGCTACGGGCTGTCCTACACCTCGTTCAAGTACTCCCACGTGCAGGTCGGCCCCCGGGCGGCCACGGCCGACGGGACGGTGGCGGTCAGCTTCGACGTCACCAACACCGGCAAGACCGCGGGCACCACCGTCGCCCAGGTCTACGCGTCGCCGCGGATGACCGTGCCGGGCACCGAACTGCCAAAGGATCAGCTCACGGGGTTCCAGCGGACCGCGGACCTGCGGCCGGGCCAGACTCAGCACCTCACGGTGCAGGTGAAGATCCCGAACATGAGCGAGTGGGACGAGCAGTCACTCAAGCAGGTCGTTTACGACGGCAGCTACGAGTTCTTCGTCGGTCCCGACTCGGCCACGGTGGCCGGCTCGGGCACGGTCGCCGTGCACGGCGCGATCACTCCGCGCGTCCAGTACGTAACCGTGCAGCCCGACCAGGTCGTCTTCCAGGCCGGCCAGGCGCTTAACTTGACCGGCACCAACTCCTGGATCGCCCCGGACACCGACCCCGCACTGGAGCAGGCGCACTCGGGCGCCGGCAACATCGTCGAGGCGGTCAACAACGACGAGTCGTTCGTCAACCTGTCGCGGACGCGTGTCACGTACTCAAGCAGCAACCCGTCAGTCGCGAGCGTGAACTCCAGCGGCGTGGTGCGGGCGGTCAAGGATGGCGTCGCCACGATCAGGGTCACGGTCAACGGCGTGACCGGCACCGCGGTCATCGTGGTCCAGGGCACGCTGAGAAACTCGACGCCGGCCGTCGTCCCGGCGGGCCAGCCGTCAACGGTGAGCGCGACGTTCACGAACGGCAGCGGCAATCCGGTCTCGAATGTCGCCCTGTCGGCGACCGTGCCCCCCGGCTGGACAGCGACCGCGGTCGGCGCGGTGACGTTCGCCAGCGTGCCGGCCGGCGGCAAGGCCAGCGCGACGTGGCAGGTGACCCCGGCGGCGGGAGCGACGCCGCAGGAGTACCCGATCACGTTCGGCGCGACATCAAGCGAGGGCACGTTCAGCAGTTCGGCGTCAACCAACGTGCCCTACGCGTCGGTCGCGGCAGCGTACGACAACACCGGCATCAGCAACGACAATGCCGCGGCGGCCGGCGCGTTCGACGGCGGCGGGCTGAACTTCTCCGCTCAGGCGCTCGCGGCAGACGGATTCGTATCGGGTCAGACAGTGACGGTCGGCGGGACCAGCTTTACGTGGCCGGGCGTGAACGTGCCCGACAACGTCGTCTGCGGCGGCCAGGCGGTGCCGGTCTCCGGCTCTGGCAGCACGCTGGCCTTCCTCGGCGCAGCAAACAACGGCACGGGCTCAGGGACCGGCACGATCGTCTACACCGACGGCACGACGCAGTCGTTCGCGCTTGGCTTCGCGGACTGGTGGTCCTCGAGCGCCATCGCCGGCACCTCAATCGCGGCGACCACACCGTACCTGAACAACGGGGCGAACAGCTCCAAGCAGACGCAGCCCGTCAACGTCTACTACGCGAGCGTCCCGATCGACTCGTCGAAGTCGGTGCAGTACGTGGTGCTGCCCGACGTAACCCAGAACGGCCAGGCCGCCCAGGTCACGGCCCTGCACGTGTTCGCCATCGGCGTCAGCGGCTAACGGGGTCCGAGTCGGTCACGGGCGCCACCCGCGGGTTCAGAGCAGTGGTGAGGCCATGCCGATCGCGTCGCTGATCAGTCGGGTGTGGAAGGGCCGGGCCTTGACGGTTTCGGCTTCGACGGCGGTCGACTGGGAAAGGTAGCCGAGCTGTCGTAGACGGATGGTCTCGGTGAGACCGGGGTCGAGGACGAGCAGGTTGTTCTCGAAGTTGAGTTCCAGGCTGCGCCGGTCCATGTTCGCCGAGCCGACCAGCGTGATCCGGGCGTCGAGGGTGATCGACTTGGTGTGCAGCAGACCCAGCGGGTATTCAAAGAGGCGTACGCCGCAGGCGAGCAGGTCTGGGTAGGCGCTGCGGCTGGCGGCGGCGACGAGCGGGGAGTCGTTGCGTGCGGGCACGATCAGGGTGGTGGTCACGCCGCGGCGCGGTGCGGCGCACAGCGCCCTGAGCAGTGCCTGGTCGGGCACGAAGTAGGGCGTGGTGATGATCAGCTCGTGCTCGGCGGCGTACAGGGCGCTGACGAAGGAGTCGGACATCTGGTTGCCGGGCGTGGTCGGCCCGGTGCCGAACATCTGCGCGACGACGCCCTCGAGGTGCTGCTCGGGCTCCGGTGCCGCCGCGGGCAGCCCGTAGAGGTCCTCGCCGGTCTCGGCGATCCAGGTGGCGAGGAAGAGGTGCTGTGCCTGTCGTACGACCGGCCCTTCGCAGCGCAGCAGGATGTCGACCCAGGGCGCGTACTTCGCCTTGACGCGGAACTGCGGGTCGGCGCAGTTCTGGCTGCCGCAGAACGCGAT
>DASXOA010000369.1:0-3351 GCA_036494675.1 Rugosimonospora sp. | reverse complement strand
GCCGGCGGCGTACTCGATCAGCAGTTCGTTCATTGCCGGATCTCCCTCGCCGTCAACGCCCGGACCAACGCCGCCCGCGCGTGGTGAAGCCGGCTCTTGACGGTGCCTACCGGGATCCCCAGTAGCTCGGCCACCTCGGCCAGCGGTAGTTCGGCCACCAGTGCGAGGCCGATGACCTCACGATGGTGGACGGGTAGGCCGGCGACGGCGGTGGCGACCTCGGTCCCGCCGGCCGCCAGGATCGCCAGTTCCTCGGGTCCGGGCGCCGGGTCGCTGATCTCGGGCGGCTCGACGGGCACCGGTACGGTCCGCAGCCGCAGCCGCTGATAAGCCTGGCGACGTGCCACCCCGAACAGCCAGGCCCGCGCGCCGGCCCGGCCCTCGAACGTCGCTGCCGAGCGCCAGACCGCGAGCAGGGTGTCCTGAAGAATCTCCTCGGCGCTCATCCGGTCCCCGCACAGGCGCACCAGGTAGCCGAACAGGGCCGGCCCGTGCCGGTGGTACAACTCTTCCAGCGCCGCCGCCTCGCCCAGGGCCACCCGCCGCAGCAGGTCATCCCCGTCCGGTGGCGGGTCGCCGAGCACCCCGTGGTCGCCCGGGACGGATACGGATCCCGTCCGGGTACGCCGCCTGGACCACCACGTCGCGCCGATCATCGCCTCCATCGTCGGGTAAGTAGCGCGTAGCGGCGTCGATGGTTCAGATTGTCGATGGTTCATCGGCACCGGTCGGCCGCCGGTGGGATCAGGATCCGGCGCGCAGCCTTTCCGGAAGCCCGAAGCGCGGGTAGAGAGCGTCGAGGTGGAAGCGGGTGATGGCGTGGATCCGCTCGCCGGCGCAGGTGAGCACGACGAGTCCTCCCGGCGTGGCGATCGGCCCGGTGCGGTCGGGGATGTAGGTGCCGAAGGCGGGCTGGGTGTTGGCGCGCGCGGGCACGAGCCGGACCCGGCGGTCGCCGCGGTAGGCGAACGAGCTGCGCAGGAAGGCGGCGATCGCGTCGGTACCGTGGTACTGGTGCGGGGCCGGCGGCATGGACAACCACGCGTCGTCGGTGAGCAACGCGATCACCGCGTCGACGTCCCCGACGAGGTACGCCTCGGCGAAACGCCGGCCCAGGTCCCGTTCCCGCTCCGCCGCCGGTCGAGGGGCCCGGGTCGCGCGGTGCTCGTCGAGCGTGGCGCGGGCCCGTTGCAGGGCACCCTTGACCGCCGTCTGGGTGGTGTCGAGCATTCCGGCCACCTCGTCGGTGGCGAAGCCGAGCACGTCGCGCAGTACGAGGACGGCCGTCTGCCGGGGCGGAATCCGTTGCAGCGCGGCAACGAAGGCGAGTTCGACCGCCTCGACGCTCTGGTACCGCGCCTCCGGCCCCACCGCGGTGTCGGCGATCCCCTCCAACAACGTGTCCGGACAGGGTTGCAGCCACGTGATCTCGCCCCGCCGGGTCGGCTCGGGAGGCTCGAACGGCGGCACCGGCTCGACTGGGATCCGCCGGTGGGCGTCGCGCATCGCGTTGAGGCTGCGGTTGGTGGCGATCCGGTACAGCCAGGAGCGTACCGACGCCCGCCCCTCGAACCGCGCCAGGCCGCGCCACGCGGCCAGCAGCGTCTCCTGCAGCACGTCCTCGGCGTCGGTCAGCGAGCCCAGCATCCGGTAGCAATGCACCTGTAGCTCGCGCCGGTAAGGCTCGGTCAGGGCCCGGAACGCCTGCTCGTCTCCGGCGCGGGCCTCCTCCAGCGTGTCCTGCTCCACGACCGAATCCTGCCATCCGGCGAACAACCGCGACTCGGGACCGTTCCGTTCGCGGCCACGCCGGTGTCTGCACTGAGGAAGACCCATGACGAAGGGAAGCACCGTGACCGACACGACCAGTCCCGCGCTACGTACCGCACTCGCCTACTACGAGGCCTGGACCGGCCATGACCTGGACAAGGCCATGAGCTACATCGCCGACACCATCGTCTGCGACGCACCGGCCGGACGCCTCGAGGGTGCCGAGGCCTACCGGGGCTTCATGGAGCCGTTTGTGCGGATACTCACCGGTTCGACGCTGATCGCGGCGTTCGGCGACGACCGGACCGCCTTGATCATGTACGACACCGGAACCGTACCCGTCCCGAACGCACCCGGGGCCGAGTGCGTGACCGTCGAGAACGGCAGGATCACCCGCAGCCGGTTCATCTTCGACCGCCTCCCGTTCGCCGAGGCGGCCCGCAGGGCCAACAGCTAACCAGGGTCGGCGCACTATCCGGAGTCGTCGCCGCCGGGACTGATCAGGCCGGTCTCGTAGGCGACGACGACGGCCTGCGCCCGGTCCCGAAGTCGCAGCTTGGTGAAGACGTGCGCCGCATGGGACTTGACGGTGGCCTCGGACAGGCCGAGCCGTCCCGCGATCTCCTGGTTGGACAGGCCGCGGCCGAGCAGGGTGAGGACCTCCAGTTCCCGGGGCGTCAGGGTGGCCAGGTCGCGGTGCGGCGTCTCGGCGCCGCCGTACCGGGTGAAGCGGGCGACCAACCGCCGGGTGATGGACGGCGCCAGCAGCGCGTCGCCGGTGTCGACCAGCCGGATCGAGGCGATCAGCTGTTCCGGGCTCACGTCCTTGAGCAGGAAGCCGCTGGCGCCGGCGCTCAACGCAGCGTAGACGTAGCGGTCCAGATCGAAGGTGGTGAGCATGACGACCTTCGGGGGCGTCGGGGGACCGCCGGCGAGGATGCGCCGAGCGGCCTCCAGACCGTCGATGCCGGGCATGCGAATGTCCATGAGGACGATGTCGGGGCGCAGCCGCCGTACCGCCGAGATCGCCTCCTCGCCGCTGGCCGCCTCCCCGACCACGTCGATGTGGTTGGCTTTCAGGATCATCCGGAATCCGGTACGCACCAGCGCCTGGTCGTCGGTGATCAGGACCCGGATGGCGGCGTGCGGGCCGGTCACGTCGGCTCCAACGGAAACCGGGCACGGATCCGGTACCCGCCGCCGGCCGCCCGGCCCGCCGTGAACGTGCCACGGTACGGCGCGATGCGCTCGCGCAGGCCCAACAACCCGCGCCGGGAATCCTCCGTCACGTCACCGCCGCCCTGCCGCTCGCCGCCGCTCTGCCGCTCGCCGGCGGCCATGCCCTGGTCGAGTACGTCGATCTGCAACTCGTCGGGGCGGTAGCGGACGAGTACCCGGGTCGACGCACCGGGCGCGTGCTTGAGCGCGTTGGTCAGGCCTTCCTGAACGACCCGGTAGGCGGCCAGGTCAAGGCCGCGCTCCAGCGGCCGGGGCGCCCCTTCGACGCACAGCGTCACCGGCAGCCCCGCGGTGACGGTACCGGCGACCAACGCGTCGAGCTGAGCCAGGCCGGGCGGTGGG
>DASXOA010000368.1:0-4263 GCA_036494675.1 Rugosimonospora sp. | reverse complement strand
CGGCCCGACGGCCACGACCGCACGTCCGGTCCTCGCTCGCGGACCGGCTCGCCGGACTCCCCGACGGTGCGGCACAGCGACTGCTGCTGGACATCGTTTCGGCCGAGGCCGCGACCGTCCTGGGCTATCCGGACCGCGAGGCGGTCGAGGACGGCCGCAGTTTCAAGGAACTCGGTTTCGACTCGCTGACCGCCGTGGAGCTGCGCAACCGGCTGACCGCGGCGACAGGGGTGCCGCTGCCGGCGACCCTCGTGTTCGACTACCCCAGTCCCGCGGCGGTGGCGGGTCACCTCCGGACGCTCGCCGACGGGACGCCCGTACGCCCGACTCCCCCGGGTGCGATTACCGCCGTGGATGCCGGCGAGCCGATCGCGATCGTGGGAATGGCCTGTCGTTTCCCGGGTGGCGTGCGCTCGCCCGAGGAGTTCTGGGAGCTGCTGGCGAACGGTACAGATGCGATCGGTCCCTTCCCCGCCGACCGGGACTGGGACCTGGCCGAGCTGCTGGCGCCCGGCTCGCAAACGCCCCGATCCTCGGCCGCGCGCACCGGCGGGTTTCTCTACGACGCAGGCGACTTCGATCCGGACTTCTTCGGCATCTCGCCGCGCGAGGCCACGGCCATGGATCCCCAGCAGCGGCTGCTGCTCCAGACCGCGTGGGAAGCCCTGGAACACGGCCGCGTCGACCCGACATCGCTGGTCGGCAGCCAGACCGGCGTCTTCGTCGGCGCCTCCTCATCCGGGTTCGGAATGCCGGCGCACCAGGCGGCCGAGGAGCTGGGCGGGCACGTACTCACCGGCCGCACCGGCAGCGTGCTTTCTGGTCGGGTGGCCTACAGCCTCGGACTGGAAGGCCCGGCGGTGACGGTGGACACCGCGTGCTCCTCTTCGCTGGTGGCACTGCATCTGGCGGGTCAGGCGCTGCGGCAGCGCGAATGTTCGCTGGCGTTGGTCGGCGGTGTCACGATCATGGCCACACCGGAGATGTTCGTGGAGTTCACCCGCCAGGGCGGCCTGGCCCCGGACGGCCGTTGCAAGTCCTTCGCCAGCGCGGCGGACGGCACCGGCTGGGCGGAGGGCGTCGGAGTGCTGCTGCTGCAGCGCCTGTCGGATGCGGTGCGCGACGGTCGTCGCGTGCTGGCCGTGGTACGCGGCAGCGCGGTCAACCAGGACGGCGCGAGCAACGGCCTGACGGCTCCGAACGGCCCGGCCCAGCAGCGGGTGATCCGCCGGGCACTGGCCAACGCCGGTCTCGCGGCGAGCGAGGTGGAGGCGGTGGAGGCGCACGGCACCGGAACCCGGTTGGGTGACCCGATCGAGGCGCAGGCGTTGCTGGCGACCTACGGCCAGGACCGGCCGTCCGACCGTCCTTTGCGGTTGGGGTCGGTCAAGTCCAACATCGGCCACGCCCAGGCGGCGGCGGGCGTGGCCGGCGTCATCAAGATGGTGCTGGCGATGCGGCACGAGGTACTGCCCGCAACGCTGCACATCGACGAGCCGTCGCCGCAGGTGGACTGGGACTCAGGCGCGGTGTCGCTGTTGACCGCACCGATGGCCTGGCCGGAGGGTGACCACCCGCGCCGGGCCGGGGTCTCCTCCTTCGGCATCAGCGGTACCAACGCCCACGTCATCCTCGAACAGGCACCGCCCCGACCGGTGGCGGCACCCTGCGCTGCCGCTGTCGTACCCTGGGTACTCTCCGCGAAGACCGCGGCCGGACTGGACGAGCAGGCGGCCCGGCTGGCGGCTTCCGTCGACACCCGGCCCGGACTGGGCGTGGCCGATGTCGGCTTCTCCCTCGCCACCACCCGCGCCGGGCTGGTCCATCGCGCGGTGCTGTTGGTCGGTGACCGCGACGAGGCGATGACGGGGCTCGGCGCGCTGGCGGCTCGGCAGCCCGCCGCCAACGTCGTCAGCGGTCCCGCCCCGGCCGGTGGCCGCAGGGTCGCGTTCGTCTTCCCCGGCCAGGGTGGCCAGTGGACCGGTATGGCCGCGGAGCTGCTTGAGGAGTCGCCGCAGTTCGCCCGCGCGCTGGGTGACTGCGCCGACGCGCTGGCCCCATTCATCTCCTGGTCGCTCCTCGACGTCATCCGGGCCGTCCCCGGGGCACCCGCCCTGGACCGGGTGGACGTCGTGCAACCGGCGCTATTCGCGGTCATGGTGTCGCTGGCCAGACTCTGGCAGTCCTACGGCGTCGAGCCCGCGGCCGTGGTCGGCCACTCTCAGGGCGAGGTCGCGGCCGCGCACATCGCCGGCGCACTCGACCTGGGCGACGCCGCGCGGGTGGTCGCGCTGCGCAGCCGGATCCTGCCGGTACTCGCCGGCCTCGGCGCAATGGTGTCCGTCGCACTCGACGAGCGTCGGGTACGCGAGGCCGCCGCCCGCTTCGGCGACCGGCTCACGGTCGCGGCCGTGAACGGTCCGTCATCGGTCGTGCTGTCCGGTGAGCCGGCGGCACTGGCGGAACTGGCTGCCGAACTGACCGCGCAAGGGGTCCGAGTGCGGGACATCCCGGTGAACTACGCCTCGCACTCCGCGCAGATCGAGACGGTACGGGCGGAGCTGCTGGCAGCACTGGCCCCGATCAGGCCGCGCTCCGCCCAGGTGCCGTTCTACTCCACGGTCACCGGGCAGCAACTGGACACCACCGGGCTGGACGCCGGGTACTGGTACCGCAACCTGCGGCAAGAGGTCCGGTTCGAGGCAGCCACCCGGGCCTTGCTGGACTCCGGGACCGACGTCTTCATCGAGGTGAGCCCACATCCGGTGCTCAGCGCGGCGATCCAGGAGACGGCCGACGGAGCAAGGACCACCACCGAGAACGTCGCCGTGGTCAGCTCGCTGCGCCGCGATGACGCCGGGCTTCGCCGTTTTCTCGCCGCGCTGGCCGAGACGTACGTGCGCGGCGTACCGGTCGACTGGCGTCCGGCCTTTGCCGACCTGCCCGTCAACGAGGTGGACCTGCCGACTTACCCGTTCCAGCGCCGCCGGTTCTGGTCGGCGGCACCACCGAGCTCCGGACCGGCCGTCACCCAGCAGACGGACGCGCAGAGCCGATTCTGGGAGATGGTCGGCGGCGCGGACCTGGACGGGCTGACCGCCACTCTGGACCTGGCCGACGGCGTACCCCAATCCTCGCTGGCGACGGTGCTCCCGGTGCTGTCCGCGTGGCACCGGCGGCAACAGGAGCAGGCACGGCTGGACCGGTGGCGTTACCGGACGACCTGGCGGCCCCTTCCCGATCAGAGTCCCGGGCACCTCGCCGGGCGCTGGCTCGTCGTGCTACCAGCCGGCCGAGCCGTCACCGTGGTCATCGACGACTGTCTCGCCGCGCTCGAAGAACAGGGCGCCGACGTGGTACGGCTACCGGTCTCGGCCGGCGATCCCGGGGAAGCCGTGCGGAGCGCGCTGGCCGACGAGTCGACGCCGGATGGCGTGATCTCCCTGCTCGGCTGTGCCGGCGATGCCTCGGTGTCCGATGCCGTGGCCGGCACTCTGGCGCTACTTCAGGTGCTGGGCGGCGCCGGCGTACCGGTACCGCTCTGGGTGCTGAGCCGTGGTGCGGTGACGACCGGTGCCGAAGCCGTCGTCGCCGACCCGAGCCAGGCGGCCCTGTGGGGCCTGGGCTTCGTCGCGGCTCTCGAACACCCCCAGCAGTGGGGAGGCCTGGTCGACCTGCCCGTCCGCCTCGACCCGGACGCGCGCCGACGACTGTGCGCGGTGCTGAGTGGGGGCACCGGCGAAGACCAGGTCGCCGTGCGCCCCGAGGGCATCTTCGCGCGCCGGCTGATCCGGGTCCCGGTGACCGCCGACCCTGCCCCGGACTGGCAGCCGAAGGGCACCGCACTCGTGGTCGGTGCGGACGGCCCACTGCTGATCCCGGCGGCGCGCTGGCTCGCCGGAAGCGGTGTCGAGCAGATCGTACTGGCCACGCCCGATGGGGCGGACACGGTCGGCGCGGCGGAGCTGGCCGCCGACTGCGGCCGGGCCGGCGTTGCGCTGCGCTGCGTCACCTGCGACATCACGGACCGGGAGGCGCTGGCCTCGCTGGTACGCAGTCAGCACCCGATCGAAGTGCTGGTGCACCCGACGGCGTCCCCCATCGAAGAGCCACTCGACTCGCTGGACGGCGCGCGGATCGGACCGCTGCTGGCGGCGCAGATCTCCATACCCTGGGCCCTGCACGAACTCAGTCTCGACCTGAGCCTGTCCAGATTCCTGCTGTTCACCGGGGTAGCCGGAATCTGGGGTACACCCGGGATGG
>DASXOA010000367.1:0-16396 GCA_036494675.1 Rugosimonospora sp. | reverse complement strand
GCCGTATGGGCCTGCCGCGCCAGAGGCAACAGGGCGACCACGTCCCGGGCGTCTAAACGCACGCTTTCCCGGCGAGTACCAGCCGGCGTTTCCGGACCGCCCAGCGACCGACCCAGGGCCACGCCCAGTCCGGCCGTCCCGGACGAGACGCTGCCATCGTGGACAGCCCCCCGGACCGTCCCTCGGACGGCAGGACTGTCCGGGACCGTCCGCTGATCGGCCCGGACCGTCTCGGGGACCGTCCCCGGGACCGACGGACGACTCGGGACCATTGGACGATCTTCCTCGTCATGATCGAACAGGGAGAACAGCATTTTGATCGAGACCAACAGCGAGATCGCCGGCCAGCCAGCCAGCGCCCGGCCCACCGAGTCGTCGCCGCCTACCGCGACGTTGGCCGCGAGGCTGGCCACCGTGCCGACGACCAGCGCCGCCCACGGCAGCCAACCGGAACCGCGCCCGGCGCGGCGCTGCGCCAGGATGTACAGCGACGACATCAGCTCCAAGCCATCCACGCTGATCGGGAAGGCCGTGGACTTCCATCCCGATTGCCCGTGGGCCAGTGCCAGCGTTGACATGTGAGAAAAGGAAATGGCGCCGGCCACTCCGGCAAGAGCGGTCACGACGAGCACGGTCGCGGCCCGGGTCAGCTTGTCCGTCCACTTCATGACCGCACCCCCGCCCGCCGTTGAGAAGTGGACGAGCCCGGCTCACCGGCAACACCCATAAACGCATTGCCCGGGTGCGGCCACGAGTGCCGGGACGTGACGGACGGACAAAGCTGCTCAAGAGACGTTGCGGATCGGCTGCCCATCGTGCCGATCGAGGCGGGAGACGCTCCATGGCGCGCACGCCAAGCGGTACGAACTAGGGCAATGTGGTCCCGATAAATAGTGTCAAAATCTGGGATCCGGCTTGCCGATCCCCGCGGTGCCCGACATCGCACAGACGGCGACGGCCGCCGGCCCGGCCGGGCCCGCCGCATCCGCACCCGAGGCCCCGGCCGCAGCTTCGCCTCCGCCCGTAACCCCGCCTCCGGCCGTGGGTCCGCCTCCGGCCGTGACTCCGCCTCCGGCCCCGGCCGTGGGTCCGCCCGCGGCGCCGGCCAGGAGGGCGTCCAGTCGGGCGAGTTCCTCGCCGCGGCCGGTGAAGGACGCCCCGGCCAGGGGCAGTTGGGCCGGGACGGTGACGCTCACCGGCGGATGCGCGGGCGCGGGCGCGTCGAGAACGTGATCCTGCCGCAGGATCGCGGTCTCCAGGTCACGCAGTGCGCGGCTGGGGTCGATGCCCAGGTCCTCACCGAGCGCCTGCCGCAGCCGCTGGTACGCCGCGAGCGCGTCGACCTGCCGGCCCGACCGGTACAGGGCGAGCATCAGTTGCCGGTGGATCTGCTCGTGCAGCGGGTGCTGCCGGCTGAGGGCTTCCAGCTCCGGTACCAGCGCAGTGTGCTCGCCCAGCGCCAGACGGGCCTCGACGAGGGTCTGCCGGGCGTGCAGCAGCAGGTGCTCCAGCCGTCGTGCGTGATCGCCGAACCAGGGCAGTTCGGCGAGGTCGGCCAGCGGCGCCCCGCGCCACAGGGAGACCGCGGCCCGCACCAGCGCCACACCGTCGACCGGGTCGGCAGCCTGCGTCCCCTCGCGGAGCAGACGCTCCGCCTGCTCCAGGTCGGTGGCCTCGGCGCCGACGTCCAGCACGTACCCCGGGGGGCGGGACTGGATCGTGTGCCGCCCGCCGAGCAGGCGGCGCAGCTGGGAGATGTGGGCCTGCAGCGTGTTGGCCGCGGTGGCGGGCGCGGCATCGCCCCAGACGATGTCGATCAGCCGGTCCACGTGGACGATCTGTCCAGGCTGCAGCGCCAGGGCCACGAGAACGGCCTTGCGCCGCAGGCCGGGCACCGCGTACGGGGTGTCGTGCACGATCACGTCGACCGGACCGAGAAGCCTTATCCGTACCACCGGACCTTCTCCCACAACGAGGCCCTGTCCCGCCGTCTTGCCGGATCGAGGCCCCGACTTCGCCTCGGCTCGACACGATCGACAGGACAGGGCCCAACCAGCCTGAGGCTAGCGGTGCCCCCAGCCGACCAGGTCGGAAAGTCATGCACCGGACTTTTGGGACCCGCGTACCGGCGTGGTTGCGGCACGCGGTCGCGAACGTAGACTCGCCGGGTGGCAGCCGAGGAGCACGCGCGAGAAGTCCTCCAGCGGGTCTTCGGATATGACGCCTTCCGGGGCTCCCAGCAGCAGGTCATCGACCATGTCATCGCGGGTGGCGACGCGCTCGTGCTCATGCCGACCGGCGGTGGCAAGTCGCTGTGTTACCAGATCCCGGCCCTGGTGCGCGAGGGCGTCGGCGTCGTCATCTCCCCGCTGATCGCGCTCATGCAGGATCAGGTCGACGCACTGCGGGCACTCGGCGTCCGGGCCGACTTCCTCAACTCGACACAGAGCCTCGACGAGCGCCGCGCCGTCGAGGCGTCCTTCCTCGCGGGCGATCTCGATCTGCTCTATCTGGCGCCGGAGGGTCTGAGCGTCCCGGCCACGCAGCGGCTGCTGGATCGCGGCAGGATCGCCCTGTTCGCGATCGACGAGGCGCACTGTGTGTCGCAGTGGGGCCACGACTTCCGCCCCGACTACCTGGCACTGGCGATGCTGCACGAGCGCTGGCCGACGGTACCCCGGATCGCTCTGACCGCGACCGCGACGGAGGCCACCCATGCCGAGATCGCGCTCCGCCTCAACCTGAAGGAGGCTCGCCACTTCGTGGCGAGCTTCGACCGGCCCAATATCCAGTACCGGATCGTGCCGAAGAACGAGCCCCGCAGGCAACTGCTCGACCTGCTGCGCACCGAGCACAGGGGCGACGCCGGCATCGTGTACTGCCTGTCCCGGGCGTCGGTCGACAAGACCGCCGAATTCCTTGTGCAGCAGGGCATCGCGGCCCTGCCTTACCACGCCGGGCTCGACGCGCGCACCCGTGCGGCCAACCAGTCGCGGTTCCTGCGCGAGGACGGCCTGGTCATGGTCGCGACGATCGCGTTCGGCATGGGCATCGACAAGCCCGACGTGCGTTTCGTCGCCCACCTCGACCTGCCCAAGTCGGTCGAGGGCTACTACCAGGAGACTGGTCGCGCCGGCCGGGACGGGCTGCCGTCGACCGCCTGGCTGTCCTACGGCCTGCAGGATGTCGTCCAGCAGCGCAAGATGATCGACGACTCGGCGGGCGATCCGGCCCACCGGCGGGCACTGGCCGCTCACCTCGACGCCATGCTCGCGCTGTGCGAGACGGTGGAATGCCGGCGGGTGCGGCTGCTCGGGTACTTCGGGGAGACCAGCGCGGCCTGCGGCAACTGTGACACCTGCCTTGTGCCGCCGGAGTCCTGGGACGGCACCGTGCCCGCCCAGAAGCTGCTGTCGACCGTGCTTCGCCTGCGCCGGGAGCGTAACCAGCGCTTCGGCGCCGGGCAGGCCATCGACATCCTGCTCGGCAAGAAGACCGACAAGGTCATTCAGTTCGACCACGCCTCGCTGTCCGTGTTCGGCATCGGCACCGAACTGCGCGAGGGTGAGTGGCGTGGGGTCGTGCGGCAACTGCTCGCGCAGGGCCTGCTCACGGTCGCGGGAGACCACGGCACACTCGCGCTGACCGAGGCCAGCGGCGACGTGCTGCGCGGGGCGCGTCAGGTGATGATGCGCCGTGAACCCGATCGGGTGGCCCGGTCGGCGGGGAAGGCGAAGTCCGCCGCGGCGGCCGTCGCCGACCTCGATCCCCTGGCCCAGCCGGTCTTCGAGAGGTTGCGCGCCTGGCGGGCAGCCACGGCGCGGGAGCAGGGCGTACCGGCCTATGTGATCTTCCACGACGCGACGCTGCGGCAGATCGCGACCGACGCGCCGTCGACCCTGGCCCAGTTGGGCGCGGTCAGCGGCGTGGGCGAGACGAAACTCGCGCGGTACGGCGAGCAGATCCTTGAGGTACTGGCCGCTCCGGCCTGACCGACCGGGTTCGGGACGCCGACGCGGGAAGCCGGTGACCTTGCCCCGTCCCTCTACGCTGCGCTGGCGACAGGACGTGAGGGGGACGGATGAGCAGCCACGACCCGCGGGTCATCTTCTATCGGGGACCCGGCCGGTGGTACCAGCGGACGTACGGCGTCAAACTCGACGGCGCGATCGTCGCCCGGCTGCGTCGCGGCGAGACCCGCAGCGTCCCGATCCAACCCGGCTACCACGTCGCCCAGGCCTACCTCCCGAACGCCGCTGCCGGTAGCCGCAAACTTGAGTTCGAAGCGTTGCCCGGCGCCGCGATCCGGATCCGGGTGGACTACGCCGGCCACTTTCTCGTCGGGCTGTGGCGGGCCTTCACGTTCACCCGGTGGCTGCGGCTCGTGGTGGAGTCCGAAGGGGTCGAACACCACACACAGCCCGGCGCGTTCGCGACCGCGGCACGTCGCCGCCGGTCGCCGTCGCGACGGGGCAACCGATCCGCGAACGGTCCCGTGCGCCCGTTCTGAGCCGCCGGCGCCCGCTATACCCGCAAAGCGTGCGGTTGGCCCGCAACGGCCGGATCGAAAACTCGCGCCGGACGCGATCCCGTTATCCATTAAGGTGATCCGCGCAACGGACCGCACACGGGGGGAAGGCGGCGGCGTGGTCGACGCGAGCACGAATCCATCGTCGGACGAGGACCGCAGGGACTGGGCGAGGCCGGACCCCGAAGGGGATCCCTGGCACCAGTACTGGGATCCGGCGGAGAGCCCCGAGGCTGACGATCGCCGCGCCAGGCTCACCCGGATCCGCACCGCCGTCTACCTGATCTCGGCTCCGACCGCCGTCGTGCTGAGTCTCATCATCGGTACGCCGTACAGCGCAGCGGTGAGTTGCCTCAGCAGCATCGGCGCGCTGATCAGGATCCGGGTGGCGGGCCAGCGCAGCAGGGCATTCCTGTTCACCGGTCTGGCCTTCACGCTGGTCCTCGCGGTCATCGCCACGGTCAGGATCGTCCCGTACCTGCACGGCGACGGCGGCGCGTTCGCGCTCCGGACGGGCGACTGCTTCAACCGTCCCGAGACCGGCGCGGGCACCGGGTTCGAGACCGGCAAGTTGGTCGCCGTTGCCTGCACCCAGCCGCACAACGCCGAGATCGTGGGCAGCGCGTCCGCCATCGACGAGTCCGCGACCTCCCCCACCAAGTACCCGGGCACGACCAGGCTCTCCGGGCTGGCCGCGACCCGATGCCACTCGGTCAGCCGTGCCTACGTCCTCGATCCGCTGTCGCTGCCGCCGGGTACGCAACTGCGCTGGTACCTGCCGCGTGAGCCGCAGTGGCAGTCCAACGCCTCCATCGTCTGCGTCCTGGCGGCCGACCAGCCGACGCTGACCCGGTCGGTGCGTGAGGACGCGACCGACGTCGACGACGCTCAGCTTGACTTCCTGGTGGCCATCCGCGACTTCGACGACGCGGTGAGCGTCCTCGACTCGCTGGGTCCGGCTCCGTCGTGGAAGGACCTCCGCCCCGCGCTGGAGGCGGCGGCCGAGGCCCACGGCACGATGTGGAACCACCTGGTCCTGTCGTCGTGGCCGAGCACCGTCGCGCCGGACATGACCCGGTTGACGTCCAGCGTGCAGGCGGCCGACGCCGTATGGCAGCAGGCGTCCGGGGCGACCGACCCGGCCGACGCGCTCGGCCTGGTGTCGTGAGCCAGGGCACAAACCGACCCCACCCTCGAAATGGCGGTACGGCGAGGACTCGGCCTCTCCACGGTGCAGGGCGAACCCGTTCACCGGCAGTAGCGCCGCACCTCGGGGAGGTCGCCGGAGCCGCGTACCCGTTACTGGACCGCCGGTTGGGGCTCCGCCCCGCCGCGCAAAGGCGCCCCGGTCTCGTGCAGGTACTGCAGCGCCTGCCGGTACGAGTCGATAAGCCCGGTCTCGGTGTAGGTCACGCCGGCCTCGGTGCAGAATTCCCGTACGAGAAGCCGGGCACGGCGCAGGTTCGGCGTCGGCATGCTCGGGAACAGGTGGTGCTCGATCTGGTAGTTCAGGCCGCCGAGCAGCACGGTGACGAGGTGACCTCCGCGTACGTTGCGCGAGGTGAGCACCTGACGGCGCAGGAAGTCGGGCTCCTCGCCGTCGTTGTTGAGCAACGCCATGCCCTTGTGGTTGGGCGCGAACGTGCACCCGAGGTACACGCCGAACGCCGCCTGGTTGATCGCCAGGAAGACCAGGGCCTTGGCCGGGGACAGCACGATCAGCGCGACGGTGAGGTAGCCGGCGAAGTGCAGCATGAGCATCAGCGCCTCCGCCCACCGGTGGCGCAGCGTGGGGCGGCCCAGGGCCCGAATGCTGTTCGCGTGCAGGCTGAACCCCTCCAGGGTGATCAGCGGGAAGAACAGGAACGCCTGCCAGCGGCCCACCATCCGGGGGATGCCGCGGCTGAGGCGTGCCTGCCGGGTCGACCACACCAGCACGTCCGGGGCCAGGTCCGGGTCACGGTCCTCGTGGTTGGGGTTGGCGTGGTGGCGGGTGTGCTTGTCCATCCACCAGCCGTAGCTCATGCCGATGCCGAGGTTGCCGGCGATCAGGCCGGCGATCTCGCTGGCCCGCCGCGTGCGGAAGACCTGCCGGTGGGCGATGTCGTGGGAGACGAGCGCGAGTTGGGCGAGGGCGACCGCGAGGACCGGGGCGAGGATCAGCTCGTACCAGGAGTTGCCGATGGCGACGAACAGCGCCCAGGAGCCGACGTAGAAGGCGACGACCAGTCCGATCCGGGCCAGATAGTACCCGGGGCGGCGCTTCATCAGGCCGGCGCCGGCGATGCGTCGAGAGAGGATCGCGAAGTCGCTCCCGCGGGTGGTCGGCGGGGTCGCGGTAGCGGTCGTCATGCTCAGCGGAACCTCTTCTCGATGGACCGGCGTCACCCGGACGGATGAGCGCGCGGACGGCCCGGGACGGGACGGGGCCAGCGGCAACGGTGTGTCAGCGCGTGCCCGGCATTCGATGTGCCAAACGGACTAACCGAGCGAACTGCCCGGTCGAGTGCTGAGATGTGGCCCCGTCGACACGGACGGTGATCGGGGGGCCCGGGTCTGCATGGGTCAGACGTTACGGAAGAAACGACCGGTCTGACGACACGCTGTAGGGGCGGTTCGCTCCTAATACTCAGGTATGAACTGGATCCCGGAACCGGTACCCCCACAGCGGTGCGGCGCCCCCGAGCCCGCCTGGCCGCCACCGGCGACCCCGTTTTCGTAGGCGTAGACGACGGCCTGGGTGCGATCGCGCAGTCCCAGCTTCGTCAGCATGTTGCCGACGTGCGTCTTGACGGTCTGCTCCGCCAGCGTGAGTTCGGCGGCGATCTCCGCGTTGGACATGCCACGGGCGACCAGTCGCAGCACGTCGAACTCGCGCGGGGTCAGCGTGGCCACCACCTGCGGGCTGGGGCGCTCATGCCAGCGGCGCCGGGCGAACTCCCCGATCAGCCGGCGGGTCACCGAGGGGGCCAGCAGAGCCTCCCCGCCCGCCACCACCCGTACCGCCGCGACCAGGTCCGCGCCGGACGCGTCCTTGAGCAGGAAACCGCTGGCCCCGGCGCGCAACGCCTCGTACACGTACTCGTCCACGTCGAAGGTGGTCAGGATCAGCACCTTGGGTCCGGTTGACGCGACCGGGGCGGCCGGGCCGGGACCGGAACCGGAGCCGGTACGCCGGCCTGGCTCGCAGTCGCAGGGCCCGGTCCGGGGCTGTGACCCGACGATCTCCGCGGTGGCCGTGAGCCCATCCAGTACCGGCATGCGTACGTCCATCACGACCACGTCGGGTGACAGCGTCGCGCACAGCTCGACGGCTGCCCGACCATCGCTGGCCAGCCCGACCACGTCGATGTCGGGGGCGGCGGACAGCAGCGTGGCCAGCCCGTCGCGAATCATCTCCTGGTCATCGACGACCAGCACCCGGATGGTCACGCCGACAACCCTACGCGCCGACCGGGGCGAGCAGAGCGGGCCAGCACGGCAATCCGCCGACCGCCGGACGGCCCTCGGCCCCGTCCGGCGCCGGCGTCACGACCGGCGGCCCACGTCCCCGTACGGCAGATCGGCCACGACCGCGAAGCCACCTCGCTCGTGCGGCCCGGCGGACAGCGTGCCGCCCAGCATCGCCACCCGTTCCCGCATGCCCACCAACCCGTGCCCCCCGCTGGCCTGAACCTCCAGCGGCGGCTCACAGCCGTCGTCGGTCACCGACACGCGCAGCCGGCCGCTGCCGTAGTGGATGGCGACGCTCACCCGGGCCCCCGGCGCGTACCGGGTGGCGTTGCTCAGCGCCTCCTGCACGATCCGGTACGCGGACAGGTTGACGCCGGCGGCGAGCGGCCGGGGTACGCCGACGACCACCGGTTCCACGGAGAGGCCGGACTGCCGCGCCGTCTCGATCAGTTCGTCGAGCCGGTCCAGGCCCGGCTGCGGCACCCGCTCGGGCAACTCGTCACCGTTGCGCAGCAGGCCGACCACCCGGCGGGTCTCGGCCAGCGCCTCCCGGGCGGCGCCCCGAATCACGGCGAGTGTCTCCACCGCCGCCGGTGGCAGATCGTGGATCTTGATCGGGGCGGCCTCCGCCTGGATCGCGATCATCGACATGTGATGCGCGACGACGTCGTGCAATTCGCGGGCGATCCGGCTGCGCTCCTCCAGCACGGCCTGCCGGGCAAGGTCCCGGCGGCGCAACTCCTCGTGCTCGGCGAGGCGGGCCTCGGCCGTACGCCGACCGAGAATGGCGTCGCCGAGCACGAGTACCAGCGCCACCACGCCGCAGAGGATCAGCACCAGCCAGGGCGGCGTGCCGCTCACCGGTACCGCCGGCAACAGCATGAACAGTCCCGTCAGCAGGCCAACGCCGATCACGGTGCGCCGCGGGTAGGACGCCGCCACCTGGAACAGCACCACGACCATGGCCAGGCAGCCGCCGACCGGCCAGGGCCAGATCGGGTCGTGGTGCTGCGCCACGAAGACGCCGGCGAGCTGTCCGAGCACCATGATCCGCCAGGCGACCAGCGGCCGACGTACGGCGAGCAGCAGCGGTACGCACTGGGCCACCCCGATGAGCGTGCCCAGAACGGACGACACGTTCCGGCCGACCATCAGCTCGGCGATCGCGCTGGCCGTCCAGCCGGTGGCCAGGACGGCCCAGATGATGCTGACCACGACGCGCAACCGCGTCGGGCGGGCCGGCCACGGCCACTCGGGTACCTGGGTGTTCGGCGTACGCACCGCGGCGTCGAGCACGGCGTTGGACGCCTGGATCGCCAGGCGTACGCCCGGCATCTCGGCGGCCCTCACACCGGAAGGGTACCCACGTGAACGCCGCCGGTCGGACCCTGCGCCATCGATCGATGGGCCGACCGCGGACACCGCGAACCCATCGATCCGGCCCGGATCCGCATGCCGGTCAGCGTGGCCGGATCCCGGCGTACTTGTAGGGCCACCGGCCGTGGCTGTTGAGTGCGTCGCCGGCGCGGTAGTCGTGACTGGCGTGGCCGCCGCCGAGCGCGATCACGTCGATGGCGAAACAACCCGGTGGCCGGCCGCTCGAAATGGCCCGGATGCTGGTGGTGACGCCGTCGAGGGGACCCCCGACGAATTCCACGTCGACATCTGTCATCGCGAATCGTCCGAGCGACCCGTGGGCTCACGCCGATCGACGGCCTCCCACAGTTCTTCGGGTATCGCGTCACGCCCACCGGCCTGACGCAGGTGGGACACGACGTCACGTTGCGCCGCGTCCAGCTCGGCGCGGGCCTGCCTCCACCGTTGATAGAGCTGGATCGGGAGCTCCACGCCGTAATCGCCGTTCACCGGAACCAGGTGGAGAACCGAATACTCCTCGTATCCGCCCACCATGTAGCGCGACATTCGCGCATCCTCTCCGGCCCGACGCGACGAGGAAGAGATCCCCATGACCGTCGGGCAGGACCCATCCTACCCTGTGGCCGGATGGTCCAGTGCGGCGCGAAAGCCGGAGAGGCTGGTCGGGGTGGCCGTCGACGGGTCGGCGTCCGCCTCACAGGTCGTCGAACCGCAGGCGATGATTGACGACATCGTCGGCCACATCGGTCAGGTGCCGACCCTCGGCGTAGGCGAACGCCCGTACCCGCGCGAAGGCCTCGTCGATGGACCCGCCGGTCTGGACCGTGACCATGCCGGTCGCCTGGTGTACGACGGCCCGCGGGTCGTAGCCGGCCTGTTCCTGCCAATCGGCCGTCTCGGAGTGGTCCTCGGTGAGGAGCAGCATCGTGACCGCGTCGGCGAACACCAGGGCGTCGGCCACCTCTTCGTCCCCCAGCGGGCCGGGCCGATCGCGGTAGAGGTCGAGGACTCCGACCCGGATGGTTCCGATCCGGAGCGGAAAAGCGAACAGCGCTCGCGCCCCGGTGAGCACCGCACCCGGCGCGAACGCGGGCCATCGCAGCGCATACTCGCGGTCGGCGAGGTCCGCGGCGAGCGCCGGCCGGCCGTTGGAGAAGGCGTCGACTCCCGGCCCCTCGCCGAGAACGAACTGCAATTCCTCGACGTTGGCACTGGTCTCGTCGCTGACGTACCGGACACCGCGGCCGGCGAGCGTGCTGCACACGGCGAGCCCGGCTCCGCTCACGCCCGGCAGTTGGGTCAGGCACGAGTGGCACAGGCGGCTCACGTCCGGCCCGTTGTCCGCCAGCAAGGCAAAGACGCGCACCCGCCGCTCAGCGCCGGCCATCACACCTAACCGCCGTTTCCGGGCGCACCCGGCGACATCGCGTCGATCCTGGCCACGGGAGCACAACCTTCCATAGAGGCCCTCCCGCAGGCGGGATTCGACGAATCGCGGCGGGAAACGGAGGCCAACCCGTCGCCGGGCCGAGATGCCGGCGGGAGGTGTGAGCGGAGGATCACGGGAATCGGGTCGTCGCGGTGCCCCGATGGTGGGGGATGCATCCACCCGGCGGTGGCTGCGGCGCCGGTGGTACCAGGGCGACGCCGTTGACTGTACACCTGGGCGGGTGGCGTCTCCGGGTGTTCGCCCCGAGCGTGCCGGCACGTCCGCCGCCTGGCGAAAGGGCTGGTCGGCCACAGTGTGCTAGTGTTCGCACGTCGAAGTCTTGAGTTTCCAATGAGTCTCAGCGCCTGAGGATCGTGACCCCGGGCGCTTTTTCTGATGCCAGTCCCCTCCGGGATGAGGATGACCAATACGGCGACGCGGACGTCACACGGTGTGGCGCCCATCCACTTTTCTTGAGGGAAGAACATGGCTATCGGCACTGTCAAATGGTTCAACGCGGACAAGGGCTTCGGCTTCATCACACCGGACGGCGGCGGTGCGGACGTGTTCGCGCACTTCTCCGCGATCGCGTCTGACGGCTTCCGCAGCCTCGACGAGAACCAGCGGGTCGAGTTCGACATCGCCCAGGGCCAGAAGGGCCCGCAGGCGGAGAACATCCGCGTCGTCTGAGTCTCGAATCGTCGCGGTGGCGGCGCGCAGCCCCCTGGGGTGTGCGCCCGTCACCGCGGCGGCACCGCCGGGCCACTCCCCCGGCCGCCGATCCGCACCACCACATCGATGACAGTCCGCCGACCCGCCCTCACAGGGCCGGCGATGGTTCCTCCGGCTGGCCCCGACGGGCACGAACCGCGTCGGCGACGGCGATGCCGCCGAGGACGAGCGCCGCGACGGCGCCCATCAGGATCGGCGGCAGGAGCGCCGCCGCCACTGCCGCCACGACCAACGCGAGCAGCCCGACCAGCCGGGACAACGACACCCGACTGAAGACCTCGTATTCGAATCGGGCACGCCCCGCCAGGAACAGCGCCGGCCCGCCCAGCACGACACCCGCCAGGCCCGGCATGGCGTGCGCCGTGGGATGGTCGATGACGGGCTCAAAACCGGCGGCGGTGGCAACGACACCGGCCACCATGAGCAGATGCGTGTACGGCGCCGAACGCAGCAGCTTTCCGGGATCCCGGGAGGATTCGATCGTCGCCTGAAGCAGCGTCCCGGCCCGGTACACGTAGATCCGCCACAGCAGCACCGTGGTGGCGAACGCGATCAGAAATGCCGCCGCCTGGCTGACGGTCAGCGCGCTGCCGGCGAACGTCAGACTGGTGGCGAGGATCGCGGTACCGAGCGCGAGAGTGAAGAACTGCTGATAGCGCTCGGCGAGATGGCCCGCCGCGACGTCGTACTGCGATGCGGGGACCCGGCCGAGCCGGGGCGTGGGGTACCGCAGCCGGGCCGACCCGTAGTCGATGGCAAGCGCCACGGACCACAGTGCCTCGTGGACGGCGTCCGGCGTGAGGGCGCCGACGATCCACGGAGCGGCCGACACGCCGAACCAGAACAGGAAACGCGCGGCGTGCCGCTCCGCCTGCTGGCCACGAAGCGCCAGGGCCAGGAACAGCCCACGACCACCGTGAATCGCCACGTACGCCACGGCGAAGAGCAGGCCCCGGCCGGCGAACGCCTTCGGCAGCGCGGCGGCCATCACCATGCTGCCGAACATGACCCAGATGGTCATGGCCAGAATGGGTGGCCGATACCTGCGGTAGAGGTCGGTGACCAGGGCGGTGACCGACCACACCCACCACAGCGCCATGAGCAGCAGCAGGGAGTGGAACGCGCCACTCCAGCTCAGATCCCTGGCCAGCATCTCCGAGTTCAGCGCGAGCGCGGCGACGAACACGAGATCGAAGAAGAGTTCCAGTAACGTCGTCCGCTGAGGGTCTTCACGATCACCCGATGGGCCGCGCATCAGGCCAGTCGTCACCGGCTGGCCCTCCCGACGGGGGAAGGGATCGGCATGCGACAGCCGGCGGCCCGCCGCCCGACACGACCCATGAAGAAAGACTTACACGCCCACCCCATCCTCGTTCGACGCATTGACGTGACCCGCGGCGTGTCGCGGCGGGCAGCCACGGGGCCGGCATGGGGGTCGCACGGGGCGCATCCGGCCGGGAGTCGCACGTGGGGGCATACCGTGGCCGCCGCCGCTGCGGGTACTGTGAGGGTCGATCGTCTCCACCAAGACGTCGGGGCCCAGTCGACCGCTCCTGACGTTCCCTCACGCCACCCACTTCCCCCACTCCTTCGTCTTCCCCGTTCCCCCGTCTTCCCGTTCCTCCGTCGAACTGCCCATCCCGTTAGGGAGCCGACACCCATGACAGAAGTCGACAAACACAGAATCCTTCAGATCCTGCGCGATCGGGGGCTGCACGACAGGGCGGAGTGGGCGGACCGGCAACTGCCGGAGCGCGTGGACCTGGAGAAGAACTCCGGGCTGCTGACCACCCTGAACATCACCGCGTCCGACGTCGGCGATCCACAGCCCTGACCGGCGTTCCCGTCGATTCCGGCCCCGGTCGCTCCGGCCCGCGGATCATCCGGTGTTCACACCGGCCGGGTATAGGGTGGGGATGTCGCTACGACTCCGGCGGCGCGATGGTCCGCCACCGGCGGACGCACTCCGCCAGGTTGAGATCCGGTGAGCGGACACCAGGGCGAGCCATCACCACCCATCAGCGCGCATCCATCAGCGGGCATCCACGGTGCCACTCGCAGAACCCACAGCGGTTGCGCGGTCCTCGACATCGCCGCGGCGTCTGCTCCGCAGCCGCCACCCGGCCAGAGTGTCCCTCACGCGACCGCACATGCCACCCGGCAACCGCCAGCAGAGGAGCCATCATGCGCGAAAAGTCTCCGCAGAGGTCCAACGCGAAGAAGCAGGGTCAGACGTTGAAGGAGAAGCGGGCGGCCAAGAAGATGAAGAAGGTCCGGCTTTCCGACACCGTGACGAAGGTTCCCTCGACCGGCCACTGAGCCGTGACGAGGATTCCCTCGACCGACCACTGAGCACGGCGCCGCCCCGCTGCGCTACCGGTACGACAGCGGTTCGGATTCGCGCCCGGCCGGCCACACCCAGTCCCGCACCTCGGGCAGATCCTCACCGGTGAGCCGGACGTACTCGCGATGTTCGGCATGCTTGTCGACCATCCGCTGGCGGAGCGTGGCGGCGCGCCGGGCCAGGCCCGGCACCCGGTCGATGACGTCGATGACGAGGTGGAAGCGGTCCATGTCGTTGAGCACCAGCATGTCGAAGGGCGTGGTGGTGGTCCCCTCCTCCTTGTACCCGCGCACGTGGATGTTCTGGTGGTTCGTGCGCCGGTACGTGAGCCGGTGGATCAGCCACGGGTACCCGTGATAGGCGAACAGCACCTGTTTGTCGGTGGTGAAGATGGCGTCGAACTCCGGATCCGGCAGCCCGTGCGGGTGCTCCGATGCCGGTTGCAGGCGCATCAGGTCGACCACGTTGACCATCCGTACCCGCAGGTCCGGCAGGTTCTGGCGGAGCAGGTCTGCGGCCGCCAGCACCTCCAGGGTGGGGACTTCGCCGGCCGCGGCCAGGATGACGTCCGGGTCGCCACGGTCGTTGGAGGCCCAGTCCCAGATACCCAGGCCCCGCCCGCAGTGCCGGACGGCGGAGTCCATGTCCAGCCAGGTCGGGGCGGATTGCTTGCCGGCGAGGATGACATTGATGTGATTGCGGCTGCGCAGGCAGTGGTCCGCGACCGACAGCAGAGTGTTCGCGTCGGGCGGCAGGTAGACCCGGACCACTTCGGCCTTCTTGTTGACCACGTGGTCGATGAAGCCGGGATCCTGGTGGGAGAAGCCGTTGTGTTCCTGCCTCCAGGCGTGCGAGGTCAGCAGGTAGTTCAACGACGGGATCGGCTTGCGCCACGGTAGGTGCCGGATCACCTTGAGCCACTTCGCGTGCTGATTGACCATCGAGTCGACGATGTGGATGAACGCCTCGTAGCACGAGTACAGCCCGTGGCGACCGGTCAGCAGGTAACCCTCCAGCCAGCCCTGGCAGGTGTGCTCGGAGAGGATCTCCATGACCCGCCCCTGCCGTCCGAGGTGTTCGTCGCCCGGTACGACGGCGGCCTGCCACGCCTTGTCGGTCGCGCTCAGCACCTGGCTGAGCCGGTTGGATTCGGTCTCGTCGGGGCAGACGAGCCGGAAGTTGCGGTACGGCTCGTTGGCCACGAAGACGTCGCGCAGGAAGGCGGCGAGCACCTTGGTCGCCTCGGCGGTACCGCCGGCCGGCACCGCGTACTCGCGGAAATCGGGCAGCTTCAGGTCGCGCGGTACCCGGCCGCCGTTGGTGTGCGGATTGTCGCTCAGCCGTGCCTGGCCCCGGGGCAGCCAGTCCACAATGGACTGACGCGGTGCGCCGCCGGCGTCGAACAGTTCCTCCGGACGGTACGACAGCATCCAGTCGCGCAGCATCTCCAGGTTCGCGGCGTCCTCGCGGGCACCCTCCAGCGGAACCTGATGTGCGCGCCAGGTTCCCTCCACCACCTTGCCGGCCACCTCGCGGGGCCCGGTCCACCCCTTCGGGGTACGCAGCACGATCATCGGCCACGCCGGACGGTCGGTGGCTCCGTCCTCCCGGGCGGCGCGCTGGATGTTCGCGATCTCGTCGAACACCGTGTCCAGGGTGCCGGCCAGCAACTGGTGCACCGCCTCCGGGTCGTCCCCGTCGACGAGGTACGCCTTGTACCCGTACCCGACCATCAGCGCGTCCAGTTCGTTGTCACCGATCCGCGCGAGTACCGACGGATTGTCGATCTTGTACCCGTTGAGGTGCAGGATCGGCAGCACCGCACCGTCCCCGACCGGGTCGAGAAACTTGTTCGAGTGCCACGAGGCGGCCAGCGCCCCGGTCTCCGCCTCGCCGTCCCCGATCACGCAGGCCGCCACGAGCCCGGGGTTGTCCAGGACCGCGCCGTAGGCATGGGAGAGGGAGTAGCCGAGTTCGCCGCCCTCGTGGATCGATCCGGGGGTCTCCGGTGCCACGTGGCTCGGGATGCCGCCCGGGAAGGAGAACTGGGTGAACAGCCGCGCCATCCCCGGCTCGTCCAGGGACACCCCCGGGTACGTCTCGCTGTAGGTGCCCTCCAGCCACGCGTTGGCCACCAGGCCCGGGCCGCCGTGGCCGGGCCCGGTCACGTAGATCATGTCCTGACCGCGCTGCGCGATGATCCGCGACAGGTGCGCATAGAGCAGGTTGAGCCCGGGAGTGGTGCCCCAGTGGCCCAGCAGGCGCGGCTTCACGTCCTCGGGCCGCAGCGGCTCACGCAGCAGCGGGTTGCCCAGGAGGTAGATCTGGCCGACGGAGAGGTAGTTCGCGGCACGCCAGTAGGCATCGATGCAGGCCAGTTCCGGCGCGCTCAGCGGCGAGCCGTCGACAACGTACATGGTCTGGTTCCCTTCCCTGGTGGGGGTGGGCCTCGCGGATATCCGGTCGACGCACCTTCCGGCTATGCCCGGCGAGGCGTCGAGCAATCCGCCGGAACGGACACAGACGCCCGGGC